>JAFTME010000132.1 GCA_017452545.1 Clostridia bacterium
AGCAACAACGTCATAGTTTTTGCCGTCAACGGAGGCCGAAATCTTATACTGGTTGGCAATGGTCAGACCGAGCGTAGCCGTCTTGTGCTCCCCGTTCACGGGAAAACGGTAAATAAAATAGCGCTCAAGATCGGCATAGCGGTTGCCGCTTGCATCGATATTTCCACCCTGGTTTTCATACATATATTTCGACTCCGTCAGGCTACCGACCGTAAAGGTAATCTTCGTAGCCTCCACAGGCTTCGGCTCATCGGGCGTCGTGTCGGGGGTACCGCCGGGAACCTCATCCGGTGTCTCATCGGGCGTTTGAGGATCGTTTGCATCCTCGGGTGTGCAGGCAGCCAATGCGCCGGCAAGCAAAGCGAAAATCAGAAAAAACGCAACATATTTTCTCATCACAATTCTCCTTTTATTCATTCTCATATTCCTGACCGTACTCCTCAAGTACCAGTCCTTCGTTGTTCTGCAGCGTGTTGCCCACGTGCCATTCGTTGTTGAACAGCAAATAGTTCTTTCCGCGGAAATCCTGCACCCACTTGACGTCGTACAGATGCAGCTTCTTCGGATCAACGCCGTCTGGCACGCGACGAATGGCGGTATAAGGCAACGGATACTTGCGATATTCGACGTTGTACTCGTTTTGCATACGAGACTCCAGCACATCGTATTGCAGCTCACCGACAACACCGACGTAAACGCGCTCCATACCGGAATCCGGTTCAATAAAGATACGGATGGCACCCTCTTGGGCGATCTGGTTCATACCCTTGGCAAATTGCTTACGCTTCATGGAGTCGATCTGCTCGACCACGGCAAATCTCTCGGGCGCAAAGTTGGGAATCCCCTCAAACTCCAGCTTCATCTTGGGCGCACAAACGGTATCACCGATCGAAAAAATACCCGGATCAAACACACCGATGATATCCCCTGCAAACGCCTCGTCAATGACCGCACGCTCGGCAGCCATCATCTGCTGAGGCTGCGAGAGCTTGAGCGTTCTGCCGCCCTGCACGTGCATATATTCCTCGTTGCGATCAAAGCGCCCCGAAACAATGCGCATAAATGCAATACGGTCACGGTGTGCCTTATTCATATTCGCCTGGATCTTAAAAACAAACGCAGAGAACTCCTTTTCCTCGAACGGATCGACCACACGGTCGCCCGCGCGACGCGGAATGGGTCCCGACGTCATCTTGAGGAAATGCTCAAGGAAGGTCTCAATACCGAAGTTGTTGAGCGCCGAGCCAAAGAACACGGGGCTGAGCTTGCCGCAACGAACCTTTTCAATATCGAAATCAAAGCAAGCACCGTCGAGCAGCTCCACCTGCTCCGTCAGCGTTTCGCGGTCCGTTTGACCGATCAGCGCATCCAGCTTGTCCGTATCATTGATGTCACACTCAATGGCAGACAGCCTGTCGCGTCCGCGGTGTGCGTCACCAAAAGCGAGAATACGGTGGGCATCTCTCTCGTACACGCCCTTAAAGCCGACACCGCAACCGATAGGCCAGTTCATCGGATAGGTACCGATACCAAACTCGCTCTCCAGCTCATCCAGCAGATCGAACGGATCCCTTGCATCGCGGTCCAGCTTGTTGATAAAGGTAAAAATCGGGATATGGCGCATCGCGCATACCTTAAACAGCTTGCGCGTCTGCGGCTCGATACCCTTTGCCGCGTCAATGACCATGACGGCACTGTCCGCCGCCATCAGCGTGCGATAGGTATCCTCCGAGAAGTCCTGATGTCCGGGGGTGTCCAGAATGTTGATACAATAGCCCTCGTATTCAAATTGCATGACCGAGGAGGTGATCGAAATACCGCGCTTCTTCTCCATTTCCATCCAGTCGGAAACGGCGTGACGGTCGCTCTGCTTGCCCTTGACCGAGCCCGCAGACTGAATAGCACCACCGTAAAGCAAAAACTTCTCGGTCAGTGTCGTCTTACCCGCGTCAGGGTGAGAAATAATAGCAAAGGTGCGGCGGCGTGCGATCTCGTTCGCAAGCGGCGAGCCCTTGCCGGTAAACGTAATTTCGGAATTCATATAAAAACGGCGATCCTTTCCAAAGTAATGATAATAGCAATAATTCAGCGTTCTCGTAACGGTATTACATTGGCGCATACCTCTCCATGATATTAACACTATATTTTACCATATATCATCCGAAATATCAAGGGGAGAAAACAAATTTGTCTTCAAAATACGTGCGCACGGGAAATCCCCCTTGCATCGGACACCGCCATATGCAAGGGGGATTTTTTTATAAATGCCGATCAAGCGGTACGATCACCGCTCATCTTGAAAATTCAAAGGGATATACGATCTCAATACCGCACCACGACACAAACCTGCTCTCCGCCATGCGGCGCCGTCAGCACCACCGTTTCTCCATCCGGGGCGATGGCAACCTTGCGCGTTTGCGAGTCGGTCGTCACGTGTGCAATACGTTTTGCCGCAGGATGACGCAAGCGAATGCGGATCTCTCCGGGCGTGCGGCGCACAGGCACCTGCAGCGTTACCGTGATCTTGTCCGCGTCCACCGCCGAGCTCACTGTGTAATCCAGCGAACCAAAAACCGTCGGTGCACCACCGATGCGGATTTCGCAGCCGTCACGCAGCCATGCTCTCGGAGTGCCCTTGGTGATCCAAAGCGTATCCCCCTCCTCCGTCAGCAGCATATTACGGAAGTTCTCAACGAACCATCCCGCCGTACCGTTGTCGGGATTTTCACACGACTCGATGACCGACGGATGCGCGTGCTCCCACAGCTTGCCGTTGCTGCCGACCATCACCGCCGCGTGGTTGAAGAAGAAGCGTAAAAAGCCGGGGATGTCGTCCTGCAGCAGATACAGATTGGCATTGTGCGAGATCTTGGGCAGATCCGCAAAGGTGTTCCAGAACCAAAGATCATGGCCCTCATCCGCAGCACCGTCCACGGGTGTTGCCCGGGCAACGCCCCGATTTGCCAAGCGCTCGTTTTCCCTCCGCGCAGCCTCACTCGCCGCAGGATGATCCAGCGCTGCAAGG
Organism: Clostridia bacterium; assembly: GCA_017452545.1. Classification (GTDB taxonomy): domain Bacteria; phylum Bacillota; class Clostridia; order Oscillospirales; family CAG-272; genus SIG644. The sequence goes on from JAFTME010000132.1 coordinate 3,026, forward strand.
CTTGCAACCGAGATCTTCATACCGCCAACCTCCATGCCGTCCACCGTACCGATGGCACGACGGTCCGTCGCAGGCAGAACACCATCTCTGTCACATAGCGCCAGCGCGCCGTCAAACAAATTATTGATGCCGAAATTATATTGCGGAATGTTGGTCTCCTCACCGTAGTGCAACAGTCCGCCGCCGTAGGCAATGTGCGGAATAAAGCTGCGAGAGACCCCGTCCGCACCGCAGCGCACGGGTGCTGACAGCACCTCACGCTTGAGCACACGCAGCAGATCCTGCCGAAACGCCTCAGCCTCTGCCCGGTAATGTGCCGCATCGGCATCGCCCAGCTGCTCCATCGCTTTTGCCATCGCCTCAAGACCCAGCAGCGCGTAGGCGTTGTCCGTGTAATACCAGCGCCAGTCGCAAGCGGGCAGCGCGTAGTCGCCCAGCATGATCGGCGGCATCAGCCCAGCCACGTGCAGCTGATCGCGGTTGGGAATATCCGACAAATAGCCGTTCCTCTCCCGAATGATGAAATCCGCGGCCTGCTTGAGTCGCGGCAGCAGCGCGCGCATCCACGCCGCATCTCCCGTCATAAAGTAGCGGTATGCCATGGAAAACAGCAGCTTTCCTGTCGAGCTGTGCGTGCCCTCGTGATTGTAACCCATGTCGTGGCGCATCGCTCTCGCCCATTCCAGCGAGCCGCTCGGATCGGTAAAGTCACCGTCTGATTTGATACCGGGAGACGGGAGAAAATAATCGTAAATCTTTTGCGTATACTCATGCAAGCCATTGAGCTCCATCGCCAGCGTCACGCGGGCAACCTCGGAGGAAAGCATTCCCCACATATGAGGCCCACGCAGCTGCTCTATGGCGTGCTCGTACATCGCCTGCCATTGCTTATCGGGAACATGCAGTTCAAACTGCCCCTTGGGTGCCGCAGGAAATTCGGACAGCTTGCTGCCCTTGGGACAGCGCCAAAGACGCACATTGTTGAAGGTCTCTTCAAAGCTTTCGGGCTCTCTGTGCGCACGGATACGCGCGCGGATGTTTTCACTTGCCTGTACCTGCGCACGCTTGATATAAGCATCCGCATCAAAGCCGGGAGTGTCGGCATAAAATAACAGTCCCTGCTCCTTGACCCAGATCGGCTGCTCCGCAAGCTCGCGTAAAAGCACCGTTGCGCCTTCCCCCTCCGCCTCGTTGAGGATAAACGTCAACTTGCTGTCGTTGCCAAACCGCCCCGTTTTGCTGTAAAGGCATCGTATGTGCGCACGGCAGGCAGCCATATCTGCCTCGTATGTGATCACGTGAGCCACGTGTGTGCGCACCCGTGCCTCCACCTGCTCTGCTGTATAGCCGTGTCCCCATTCCACACAAAGGTCCAACGGTTCCCATACGCCAAGGCTGTCTCCCGTGATCTGCAGCGTGGGGATCGCTGCCCCCTCGGGCGCAAATACAGCAATCATTTCACTTGCTGCCCGAACCTGCCTGCTGTAAGCAAAATCCATCATCCAATCGGATGGCGGCGTGTACGTCCAGCGCCGACCGTCCTCGGAGATAACCGGATGCTCCAGCACACGGTCCACCGTAAAGCCAAACCATCCCCATGCACAAGGATACGTCCGCACCTCTACGTCAGCCGGATCGGGGATATCCGCCCCCTCTTGCCAGACCAGCGTCACACAATAGTCGGTGATTCCACCCACCCAAAGTGCTCCCGTCAGCAGCGGATCGCGCGGCACGGGCAGCAGCGGCGTCAGCATGGCGTCCTGTTTATAGTGTATGCTCTTGGTCAGCTCTGGTCCCATCTCGGGCAGCGCCGTGCGGTAAATCGTGTCCATTCGCCGTAGCCTCCGCACAATCAGATCTGCCTCCGGATGCTCCTGTACCGTGCGATCCCGTCGCCATACGTAGCTCCATGGGATCAGATCGACGGGCATTCCAAAATAAGCCTCGCAGTTGATTAAGCGGTCGTTTTTCATAATTTTGTCCATCCTAACAATAAGATTCAAAGTATCGCTCTAAATGTAGTGTATCATACTCATATTCATTTGTCAAGAAAATTCCTCACATCTCCTCTTGACAAAAGCGAAAGCTTATGTTACCATGTAATCAATAAGATAAAGGAGGAAACTTTATGCGCACACTTGCAAACATTTTATGGTTTATACTCGGTGGTCTTTGGTTGGGACTGGCGTGGGGGCTGATGGGCATTTTGCTCTGCATCACCATCATTGGTATTCCTCTTGGGCGCCAGTGCTTCAAGGCTGCTACGCTGACCTTTGCTCCCTTTGGTAAGGACGTCGTCTGCAATTTCAATAAGCATCCCATCATCAATCTTCTTTGGGTTATTTTCTTCGGATGGGAAATGGCACTGGGCTATCTCTGCTCCGGTGTTTTCTGCTGCATCACCATTATCGGCATCCCCTTTGGTCTGCAGGCATTCAAGCTCATGAAGCTGGCTCTTCTCCCCTTCGGCGCAACCGTCGTAAAAGCGTAATTGCACGCTTGCACGAAGAACAACACATCACAAAATCCTCATCACTCCGAAAGGCGGGCTTATCCCGCCTTTCTTCTTGTATCCCCAAAACCACACGCCTGGTTTCGGTTTTACCGGTGCTTTTCGTTATACAAGAAACATGCGCCCGAACGAATTGCTTCGTTCGGGCGCATTGTTTATTTGGAAATTACACGGTGTGGATTCCCTTTTCGACGTCAGCATTATCTGCGTCGATGCCGTACTTCTGTGCCTTGCGATACTCAAAGAATTTGAGCGCGACCTGCTCGAAGAGTGCATAGGAGAGAACGTCCTCATCCTGCTCCATATACTGCGGGATCTTGGTGCGCAGCTCGTCAAGCTCGGGCTTGAGAAGGTCGGCAGGACGGCAGGTAATCTGCTCCTCGTCGCCGATGATCTTCTTGACAAATGCGGGATCGGTGGGCATGGGCGTTCTGCCGTACTCACCGCGAATCATTGCCTTGAACTCCTTGGTGACCGTCTTATATCTCTCGCCCATGAGCACGTTGAATACTGCCTGGGTACCGACGATCTGAGAAGTGGGAGTTACCAGCGGAGGATAGCCCGCATCGGCACGAACCTTCGGAACCTCCTCAAGAACTGCGTCCAGCAGATCGGACTTGCCCGCCTGCTTGAGCTGAGAAACGAGGTTGGAAAGCATGCCGCCGGGAACCTGGTTGATCAGCGCGTTGACGTTGACCTTCATAACCTTGGGATCCATCAGGCCGCTTGCCAGATACTTCTCACGCAAGGGCGTGAAATACTTGGTGACCTCGTTGAGCTTTGCAAGGTCGATACCGGTGTCGTACTCGGTGCCGGCAAGAGCAGCAACCAGCGACTCGGTCGGCATGTGGGAGGTACCCTGTGCCATGGGGGAGATGGAGGTATCGACGACGTCAACGCCTGCCTCAATCGCCTTAAGACAAGTCATGGAAGCTGTACCTGCGGTGTAGTGGGTATGCAGCTGGATCGGGATCTTGACGGTCTCCTTGAGTGCCTTAACCAGATCATACGCCTCGTAAGGCAGCAGCAGACCTGCCATATCCTTGATGCAGATGGAGTCAGCACCCATCTCCTCAAGCTGCTTACCGTATGCGGTATAGTAGCTCAGATCGTAAACGGGACCGGTGGTATAGCTGATGGCAGCCTGTACGTGACCGCCCTCCTTCTTGGTCGCATTGATCGCAGTCTGCAGGTTGCGGGGATCGTTCAGCGCGTCGAAGATACGAAGAATGTCGATACCGTTGGCGATGGACTTCTGAACGAAGTATGCAACAACGTCATCGGAATAATGGCGGTAGCCGAGAATATTCTGACCGCGGAACAGCATCTGCAGCTTGGTATTCTTGACCTTCTCTCGGATCTTGCGCAGTCTTACCCAGGGATCCTCGTTGAGGAAGCGCAGGCAGGCGTCAAAGGTCGCACCGCCCCATGCCTCGAGCGAGTAGAAGCCGATGGAATCCATGGTTTCCAAAATCGGCAGCATTTCATCCGTCGTCATGCGCGTTGCGATCAGCGACTGATGCGAGTCACGCAGGACGGTTTCCGTAATTTTTATCTGTTTTGCCATAATAGTAATTCACCCTTTCGATTGATTATCTGAACCAGGAGAGGAACACACCTGCTGCTACGGCAGAGCCGATAACGCCGGCGACGTTGGGACCCATAGCATGCATCAGCAGGAAGTTGGTGGGATCCTCACGGGAGCCGACCTTTTGCGACACGCGCGCCGCCATAGGAACGGCAGATACGCCGGCAGAGCCGATCAAAGGATTGATCTTACCACCCGTGATCACATTCATGATCTTGGCAGTAATCAGACCGCCACAGGTCGAAACACCGAAGGCAGCCAGACCGCAGCCGATGATCAGCAGCGTTTCCAGCTTAAGGAAGTTTGCAGCCGTTGCCGTGGCACCGACGGAAACGCCCAGCAGAATGGTAACGATATTGATCAGCTCGTTCTGTGCCGTTTTGGACAGGCGATCGGTAACGCCGCAGACGTTGAGCAGGTTACCAAACATCAAGCAACCGATCAGAACCAGTGCATCGGGCACGATCAGACCGACGACAGCGGTAACGAGCACGGGGAAAATCACCTTTTCGACCTTAGAAACCTCGCGCAGCGTGGTCATGCGGATGGCACGCTCCTTCTTGGTGGTCAGCAGGTTCATCAGCGGAGGCTGGATACCGGGGATCAGCGCCATGTAGCTGTACGCGGCAATGGCGATGGCACCGAGCAGCTCAGGCGCCAGCTCCTTGGCGACCGTGATCGCCGTAGGACCGTCGGCACCGCCGATAATACCGATCGCAGCCGCCTGCTCGGGCGTAAAGAAGCCGGAGATCAACGCGACAGAAAAGGCAACAAAGACACCCAGCTGCGCACCGGCACCGATGAGCAGGCTCTTGGGATTGGCGATCAGAGGAGTAAAATCGGTCATCGCACCGATACCGATAAAGATCAGGCAGGGATAGATACCGAGCTTAACTCCTATGTAAAGGAGATCCAGAAATCCACCGTCATGAAGGATCTCCGAAAAATTGATATCCGAGCCATCGAGTTTAATAAACAGATCCGGGTGGTAAATATTTGCACCGGGAATATTTGTCAGAAGCATTCCAATGGCGATCGGCAACAGAAGCAGCGGCTCGTATTGCTTGACGATTGCCAGATAGACCAGCGCGCCGACGATGACGAACATGACAAGCGTCTTCCACCAGTCGGGCTGTTCCATCAGCTGCGCAATACCGGTCCCTTGGAGAAACGTAGACAAGCTATCTATAATTTCAGACATTGACAGGGTCTTCCTTTCGTAAATTTCGGGAGTCGGGAGCGTTGGCTATCAGTTGATGGTAGCAACGACTTCGTCCGTCTTAACGGAAGCGCCCTTGGAAACATTGACGGAAGCAATCGTACCGTCTACGGGAGAGACGATATCGTTTTCCATCTTCATAGCCTCCAGCACGCAGATGACGTCACCCTTCTTGACGGTATCGCCGACGGCAACGTTGATCTTCATGATGGTACCGGGCATGGGAGCCTTTACAGCGTTCGCGCCTGCAGCACCTGCGGGAGCGGCAGCCTTGGGAGCTGCGGGAGCAGGAGCAGCTGCGGGAGCAGCCACGGGAGCGGGAGCAGCAGCGACGGGAGCTGCGGGAGCGGAAGCTACGCCGCCAACCTCTTCTACGATTACGTCATATACGACGCCGTTTACGGTTACGTTATATCTTTTCATTTTCATATCCTACCTTTCAAAATTTAATTATTTACGGTTCCATGCACGAGGGGTATCGGCTCTGCGGAAGGAGACCACGCGGAATCCACCGCTGTAGCCGTCCTCAGCAAGGGCGGCGGCAATGGCGGCGGTAATGGCAGCGACAAGCGCTGCATCATCGGCAACGGGGGCTACGGGAGCGGGGGCTTAGGGTGCAGGTGCAGGCGCAGGCACAACGGGAGCGATATGCTCCAGCTTGCTCTCGGCATCCGCCGTTTCGCTCTCTTTTCTTCGCTTCGGAATATCGTAGAAGAAATAACGAGAGATCGCAAGCACGCCCCAGAGCAACGTCAGCACGGCAAAAACCATCAGCATACCGACGACAAGCATGATCATCGCGTCAGAAAGACGCTCACTGAAGGTCATATCGGTCGCTGCCAGCTGTGCGATCACGGGATATGCGAACATATTCATAGCCTCGCCTCCGATCACAGGGGCATAACGGGATGACGGCGGGCAGGCTTACCCTCCGCACTGTTTGCCAGCATATAAATAGCGGAGCAAAGTCTCATGCGCAGCTCATCTGCGGGGATCACGTCGTCAATGTCGCCGTTGGCAGCCGCCTTTTCGATCGCAGCATACTGCTCGATCCACTCGGCCTCGACCTCCTCGCGGCTCTTCTCGTTGGTGATCTTGTCGTTCCAAACGAATGCAACCGCCTTATCGGGAGCCAGCGCACTAACCGTCGTACCGGGCAGAGCCAGCACCAGATCGGCACCCAAAGAACGGGAGCCCAGCAGCGTAAATGCTGCGCCGTAAGCCTTGCCGGTGATTACGGTCACACGAGGCGTTGCCGCAGTCGCATATGCAGACGCCAGACGTGCAAAGGCTGCAGCGGCAGGAGCATGCTCCTCCTCGGCTGTTGCAGTAATGCCCTCGGAGTCTACCAGCGTGATCACGGGAATATTGAAGCTGTCGCAGAAATTGACCGTCTTGGCGATCTTACGTGCACCGTTGACGCTCAAAAGACCGGTAACGGACACAAAAGCAACCAGATCTCCGCCAAGGTAGCCCAGCGCACAAGCAGCTTCCTCACCGTATGCGGTGTACAGCGGAATGGTCTTGCCGAAGTCTGCAATCGCGGTAGAAGATACGACACCATCGGTCAGACGACGCGTAACATCATCGATCGGTGCATCGGCATGATCGCAGTTGTTCTGAGGCAGCGCAGCAGCCAGCTCGCGTGCCTTGGCAAGAGCAGCAGCCTCACTGTCGCAAACGATGGCAGCAAGACCGTCCGATGCGGCAGTCTCGGCAGTTGCACTCTCCTTACCCAGAACGAAGGGAGTGGTCACGTAAAGCTGCGCCTGATCCTGCACAGCGATGATAAAATCAAACATAGATGCTACAACGGCTGCAGTTCCGCCGCAAGCACCGCTGACCAGCGCAATCTGAGGGATCACACCGGAGGCGTCCGACACACACTTGAGCCATGCGCCGTACGCAGCAAGCGCCGCACTACCGTCATAAATAACAGTACCTGCGCTTTCAAAAATACCGATCACAGGCGCACCGTTTCTGATTGCCATACGATACAGCATGCCGATCTTTTTTGCACCTGCCGCACCGAAGGCACCCTTCATGCGATCCATATCCTGTGCAAAGGCATAGGTTAGCTTGCCATCGACGGATCCGTAACCACAGATCACGCCGTCATAGTTCTCCATGTCGGCATCGGAGCGAGCAACATACGCACCGATCTCGACAAAGGTTCCTGCATCGAACAGAGAGAGGATTTTCCCGTATCCGACCGTTGAATTCTTGTCCATAATTACCCTCCAAATAGAATCATAACAAGGTGGCTTTCCTCAGCTTCCCCCGAAAAAAACCATTCTCCCCGATTATAATTCAATTATACTTCTTTTCGCTCGATTTGTCAATGTTTTTGACGATATTATTTTTGAAAATTCTCAATATATTTTCCTTCTCTCCATCATCGTCCACCATATCTTGCATCTTTTCAAAAAAATTTGCGCACACCCGTTTACAGACAGCAAAAAATATGGTATGATATAAGATAACAAACAAAAGGAGGATACGCATGGCAAACATCATTCGTTTTTGTGTGGGAGATACGCTGGAGTTGAAAAAAACACACCCCTGCGGCAATCGCTCCTTTGAAGTGCTGCGCGTCGGCAGCGAGGTTCGCGTGCGCTGCATCGGCTGCGGACATGATATGGTGCTCGACCGCATCAAGCTGGAAAAGGCAATCCGCCGTGTTCACACCGCTGCCCCCGAGACATCCCCAATGACAACCGATCAGTGAGGTACACATATGTTTTATTATATCAGCGGTAAGCTTGCGATGCTTATGCCCGGATTCGCCGTGATCGATGCCGGCGGCGTCGGCTACCGTCTTTCCATCAGCCAAAACACCTACGACTCGCTTCCCCGCTCTGCCGCAGATGCAGAAAAGGTCGTCAAGCTTTATACCTGGATGGCGGTTCGCGAGGATGATGTGGAGCTGTTCGGCTTTGCAAGCGAGACGGAGCTGTCCTCCTTCAAAATGCTTTTGACCGTATCGGGCGTAGGCCCCAAGGCGGCTCTTTCCATTCTGTCACTGCTGACACCCGAGAAATTTGCACTTGCCGTCTGCACCGAGGACAAAAAGACCATCGCCAAGGCAAACGGTGTCGGCCCCAAGACCGCCGCACGCATCATACTGGAGCTCAAGGATAAGCTGCTCAAGGAAACACCCGCCGCGCAGGCAGAAACCACCATCGTCACGGCGATCACCTCGCAGGGCACCTCCACGGGCAAGCTCAGCGAGGCGCAGGATGCCCTGATGGTTCTGGGCTATTCCCGCTCCGAGGCGCTCACTGCGCTGCAGGGGCTGGACACCTCCTCCATGGAGCTGGAGGATATCATCCGTGCAGCACTCAAAAAGCTGATGAAATAATCCCGTCAGCGCAACAATTCAGGAAAGGTCAGGTTCACCCCTATGGATACAGGCGAACTGGAATTTGATACCCGAATGCTCGGTGCGGACTTTTCCGGCACCATGGACAATGAGGAGGCCTCTCTGCGTCCGCAGCATCTCGATGAATACATCGGACAGGACAAGGTCAAGGAAAACCTCAAGGTCTACATTGACGCCGCTAAAATGCGAGGCGATTCACTCGACCACTGTCTGCTTTACGGCCCTCCCGGTCTTGGAAAGACCACGCTCTCTAACATCATCGCTGCCGAGATGGGCGTCAACATTCGCGTGACGTCGGGTCCCGCCATTGAAAAGCAAGGCGATCTGGCAGCGCTTTTGACCAATCTCAATCCCGGCGACGTGCTCTTTATCGATGAGATCCACCGTCTGTCCCGCTCGGTCGAGGAGATCCTCTACCCCGCCATGGAGGACTTTGCGCTGGATATCATCATCGGCAAAGGACCGGCTGCGCGCAGCATCCGCATCGATCTGCCGCGCTTTACGCTGATCGGCGCGACCACGCGCGCAGGACAACTGACCACGCCGCTGCGTGATCGCTTCGGCGTACTGCTCAAGCTGGAGCTTTACACTCCCGAGCAGCTTTCCTGCATCGTGCAGCGCAGCGCGGGAATTCTCGGTATTGAGATCACCGACGACGGTGCTTACGAGATCGCCTCGCGCTCGCGCGGCACGCCTCGTATTGCCAACCGTTTGCTCAAGCGCGTGCGCGACTTCGCACAGGTACGCGGTACGGATATTGTGGATCGTGAGATCGCCAATTATGCGCTTTCCCGTCTTGAAATCGACCACCTCGGTCTGGATAATCTTGACCGTCGTATGCTGGAGACCATTATTAAATTTTACGACGGCGGTCCCGTCGGTCTTGAAACGCTGGCGGCAACCGTTGGCGAGGAGGCGATCACGCTGGAGGACGTTTACGAGCCTTATCTGATGCAGATCGGCTTTTTGTCCCGCACACCGCGCGGACGCTGCGTAACTCGTCTTGCCTATGAGCATCTCGGCATCGCTTACCGTCAGAAGCCTACCCCCGCCGAGCAGATGCGCCTGTTTGATCCGCCTGCCTCCGACGAATAATTTTTTTGAAAATCCTCTTGAAATTTTGACGGCAGCGTATTATAATAATGCAGTCAATTACTTTAGCGGAGTAAAATCCCCCAAACAAACGGAGTACACTTATGAGCATCAGAATCGGTATCGTAGGATACGGAAACCTCGGCCGCGGCGTGGAGAGCGCCGTGACGCGCAGTCAGGACATGGAGCTCGTTGCGCTCTTTACGCGACGTCCCCCCGAAACAGTCAAAACCGCAACGGATATTCCCGTATACGCCATGGAGCAGATCGAAGCGTTCAAGGGAAAGATCGACGTCATGATCCTGTGCGGCGGCAGCGCCAACGATCTGCCCACGCAGACCCCCGCCATCGCAGCACACTTCAACGTCATCGACAGCTTTGATACCCACGCGAATATCCCTACACACTATGCAAACGTGGATGCCGTCTGCCGCAAGTCCGGCACGCTTGGTATCATTTCAGTCGGCTGGGATCCCGGTCTGTTCTCGCTGATGCGCGCCATCGGCGGTGCCGTGCTCCCCGACGGCGCCGACTATACCTTCTGGGG
>JAFTME010000133.1 GCA_017452545.1 Clostridia bacterium
CGGCGCAATTCGTGCCGCCGCGAGCGGAGCGCGCAAGGCGGTCGACTCTCCGATGGGGGCCCTCTCACCCGCTACGCGGGAGCTCTCCCGGAGGGAGAGCCTTGGGGGAGAGCGGTGTGAATGCTTTGAGCGGAGATTTTGGCATAAAAACGAGGCTGTCGCGATTGCGGCAGCCTCGCTGTGCTTGATTAGGTGAATTATACGTTTTTGGGTTCGTCCTCGTCTACGATCTCCTCGATGACTTCTTCCTCGATGATCTCTTCTTCGATGACCTCTTCCTCAACGATCTCTTCGATGACCTCGTCTTCGACGATCTCTTCGACGATCTCCTCGACGATTTCGTCCTCGATGATCTCTTCCTCGACGTATTCCTCGATCTCTTCCTCGTCTACGATCTCCTCATCAACGACGGGGGCGGGAACGGGAGCCTCTTCGACTTCCTCCTCCTCTTCGTCCTCTTCCTCTTCATCCGGCTCCTGCGCGGGCTTCTGCGGAGCGACTGCGGGGGCGGCTTCTGCCTGCAGAGCCTGGTCGCGCTTGACGCACTTGGCGATGTACGCCATCATGAAGCGGAGCTCGGCGAGCAGGTATGCGACGACGGAAAGGGTGGGAGCGAGCCACTTGGGCTGGCCACCGATGAGCATGGTGCAGATCAGGCTGAGAAGCAGGACGATCAGCAGCTCACAGAGCAGGACTACGCCGTTGTGAGCAAAATAATTTTTCAGGTACTGGTTGGTTTTCTTGGACATGATAGTATATTCCTTTCAATTTTTTGCGTTATTGGAGATCGGGCAGGATGAGGCATTTGCCGCGGTTGCCTGCAAGGGTGGTGCCGTCGGGCAGCGTCAGCTCGCCGTCGGCGTGGAAGACTGCCATCAGCGTGCGGGTGCCGTCGGGGCGGCGGGGAGTGACGATCGCTTGGCAGATGCCGTCGTTACGGAGCACGCGGGTACCGTTTCCAAGCGTGGAAAAGCGAGGCGTGACCATGTAAGCAAAGGCGGGGTGGGTGGGGGAGTGCTCGATGTAGAGCGTGAAGACGTCGCCCTCGACGGGGGCATCCTCGACGCTGTGGTTATTGCGGCGCCAAGAGCCGACGACGTGCTTGGCGTTGGCATTGAAGGCGGTTTCGGGATCGAGGTTATAATAGCTCCACTCGCCGTTATCGACTGCCGTAGCGGGAGAGGTGCCGAGGTTGGTGTCGCGCAGCAGGCACTGATCGACCGTGGTGGTCAGGGGGCCTGCCTCGGGGTTGTCATCGCGGATGTCCGCGCCGAGCGAAACCAGGCAGCCGTCAAAGGTGAAGAAGGAAACGAGGGCGCTGATGCCGTCGTGCTCGGGCTTTTCGTACAGGATACCGACGTCACCGAGCGTCAGACCGCCGGCGTGGTCGTTGGGCAGAGGCTGCGTCCACCAACCGCGGTGGGAATGGATCTGCTCGTCGTTTTCCACACGGGCTGTCGTGCCGGGGATATGGGCGTAATCCCAGATGGGAGAGATGTCAAAATATTCGTCGCCGCGACGGCAGAGGCAGGTGTGCGTGCCGTAGGAGAGGTTATAGGCGAGTTCACCCTCGCCGTTGCACAGCTCCTGGTCGAACAGCTTGTCGTTATGTCCTTTAACGCTGATATAGCTGCTGTTTTTACGGTGACAGAGCAGTTGGATGGAGGAGTAAAAGACGGTTTTATCCGAGTCGCTTTCGGGGTTGATCGTGGCGGGATGTGCGTTTTCCTTGGCGAAGGCGGCAATTTCGTCGGCGCGAGGGAGATCCTCGGTTTGGGCGAGCAGGTTGACGCCGGTGACGATGTTACGCTTATAGATCTCGCCGGGGCGGGCGAACTCACGTCCGACGCCGCAGTAGTCGAAGAAGCCGTTTTTCATCATGACGCGCTGACCGTCCAGAACGTGAAGCAGGAAGATGTCCAAGGCTTCGCGGGGGAACGCCCAGGCCGAACCCTGGAGCACATGGATGAGAATGGAAACGTCAAAGGTGAAGGATGCGCCGTAGCCGCCGGAGTACCAGCGTCTGCCGTGCTGACAGAAGGCGCCGTCCTCCTGAATGCCCTCGGCGTCAAAGCGCATTTCGGCAATGGCGCGATCGGAGGCGATGCGGAGCAGCTGCTCATCGCCGAGCAGCAGCGCGTGCTTGAGCGTATTGGTGACGCCCCAGATCAGATTGGCGCCTGTCCAGTCCATAATACGGGGGCAGCCTTGGATCGAGCCGCGGGAGATCAGCTCCAGCGCGCGGGTACGGACGTCATCGGAAAGGTAGTCCCACGTCATGATGCAGATGTCGGACAGGGTACGGGGCATGCCGATTTCGTTATGCCACCAGTTGGGGTTGATAAAATCGTGATGCAGCCAATAGCGCAGGGCAGCGATCAGGCGCTCACGGTAGGCTTGGTCGTCACGGAAACGATCGATCCCGCCGGCAATGAGAAGGCGCTGGATGCGCAGGTAATGCTGCGCGGCTGCCCAGCCGCTGCGGGTCTGATCGGCGTAGTTGATATCGGGCCAATACAGGGTATCGGGGGCGTCGCCAGGCGCCAGGGCATCGACGGAATAATTCTGACTTGACACGTTGGGGTCGTGAATGAAGGCGTTTCTCCCCCAAAGAAGAGCGGAGAAGCGATTGAATACCTGTTGCATTCTCATCCTGCCTTTCTTGACGGAGCAGCGCGGCTGCTCCGGAATGGTTTGGGGTATATCTTATTATATTGTACCAAACATTTGCGCAAAAAGCAATATTTCCATGCGATTTTTTTTGGAAATCGCATGGAAATATTTCAAAAAGTGATGAATTTTCAGTTTATACGGCTGCAAACAGGGGGCAGAGCGAGGCGTAGACATAGAGCGAGCCGAGGCAGACCAGGGGAACGCCGTCTGCTTTGGCGGCGGCGTGGGCAGCGCGGAAGGCGGCCTCGATGCTGCTGTATGCCGTGGCGCTGACGCCTGCTTGCTGCAGCACGGCGGCGTATTCGGCGGCGGACAGGGCACGGGGAGAGTCGGGAGTGAGCGTGAAGGCGCGGTCGGCGACGGTGGACAGCATGGCTGCGATACCGGTATAGTCCTTGTCGCGCAGCACGCCGGTCAGAAGGTAGACCTTATTGTCGCCGAAGTAGTGGCGGATGCTGCGGACGGCTTGCTCGATGCCCTGCGGATTATGGGCACCGTCAAAAATGACGAGCGGATCGCTGCCGACTCGCTCGAAGCGTGCGTGCCAGACGGCGCGGGAAAGGCCCTCTCGGACGGCGCTCTCGGGGATATCCATGCCCTGTGCGCGGAGGAGGTCAATGGCGCTGAGCACGACGGCGGCGTTTTTTGGTTGGTAAAGGCCGAGCAATGAGAGGCGGATGTCGCGGTGGGCGGCGTAGTCCAGCAATGTGCCGTCGAGGGTGGCGCTATGCACGGTGAGGCGGTTGTAATCGACGGCGGTAAAGGCGCTGCCGCGCTCGGCAGCGGTCTGCGCGATGACGGCACGAGCCTCCTCGCTATCGCCGCCGTACAGCACGGGGGCGCCGTCCTTGATAATGCCTGCCTTTTCGGCGGCGATCAGCTCGACGGTGTCGCCGAGGATGGCGGTATGGTCGAGTGCGATGCCGGTGATGACCGAGAGGCAGGGATGGCGGATGATGTTGGTGGAGTCGAGTCTGCCGCCGAGTCCTGCTTCGAGAATGACGACGTCGCAGGCGTTGCGGCGGAAATACTCAAAGGCAATGGCGGTGATCAGCTCAAACTCGGTGGGCTTATCCTCCATGGCGTCGGCGATGGGGCGGACGTACTCGGTGATCTCAACCAGCTCATCGTTGGAGATGTTCTGCCCGCAGATCTGCATACGCTCGTTGAATTCGCGGATATAGGGAGAGGTATAGAGCCCGGTTTTATAGCCGGCGGCGCGCAGGACGGACTCGGTCATAGAGCAAAAGGAGCCCTTGCCGTTGGTGCCGGCGACGTGGATGAATTTGAGGTCGCGCTCGGGGTGTCCGAGCTGCTCGCAGAGCGCGCCGATGCGCTCCAGTCCCGGCTTGCAGAATGCCCAGTTGATGCCGTGGATATATTCGATGGCTTGTGAATAGGTCATGGTGACTCCTTTTTTATACGGTTTCGGTCAGCTTACGGAAGACGCCCTTGCGGAACAGGTGGCACAGCACGAGGATCTCGAGCGAGGCGATGACAAGGTAGAGCGGAATGCGCCAGAGCACGAGTATGCCGTAGAACTGATACAGTCCGATGGTTTTGACGATCATGGAGCCGACGAGGTGGGCGCAGGCGCCGGAGAGCACGATGCGGACGTTCCCGGGGCGGCGGACAAGGCGGGCGACCAGCCCCGAGACCGCACCCACGAGCATGGCGCCGACGGTGACGATCAGATTGGGGGGATAGGTCTGCGAGGAGAGCAGGTAGCTGACAAGGTCGGTGGCGGCGCCGACGAGGCTGCCGACAAGGGGCCCGAAGAGCAGACCTGAGAGAATGATGGGCAGGTTTTCAAACGTGATGCGGAACAGGCCTTGCCCGAAGTTGAGAAAATTTTTGCAAAAGATGCCGATGACGATGCTCAAGGCAGTCAGCATGGCGGCACAGGTCAGCGTACGGACGCTGATGCGGTGGGACGTGGATTGAGATTTCATAAAAAAACACCTCCGAGCGGTACAGTAGAACCAGAGCGAGAGGTATCCTGTGTACGATCCGAGGCGACTCAGATATGGCACAGCGGGATGCAGAGTATATACCGCAGGGCAGCACACGGCCGCTCTTTCGTCCGCTCGGCAACTCCCCGTCCGCGCGGCACTTGACGCACATACTCTTACTCTGTTGGGTTTCCCTTATTATAGCAGATTTGCGGGCGAATGGCAAGGGCTTTTTTTATTTTTATCGAAAAGTGAGAAAAAAAGCGAAAAAAACGCGGAGATCACAAAAAATTAACACAATATCCGTTGTCAAAACGGTGGCGGTATGGTACAATATCTTTATATTGTGCCCTCTCTTCGGAGAATGAAAGGATGAGACTTATGAATACGGTACTACAGCTTAAGAATGCGCTGCTTGGTGGCGCGTATGACGATATGCTTGCTCGTTTGTACGGTGAGGCAGGTGTGAGAGCGGCTGCGGCACGCTGCGCCTCGCTTGCCGACACCTTTGCTGCGCGCTTTGGCGCACAGCGACAGGTCGTTTTGCTCTCGGTGCCCGGACGCAGCGAGCTGTCGGGCAACCACACCGACCACAACCACGGCTGCGTGATCGCGGCATCGATCGATCTGGATATGATCGCCATTGCATCGCCGCGCGAGGATGGCATGATCTGCATGGAGAGCGAGGGCTTTCCTGCGGAGACCATCTCGCTCTCGCCGCTGCCCACGCCCTCGGACGTGGTGGCGGGCACCTCGGGCGCGCTGATCGCGGGAATGGCAGACGGATTTGCGCAGAGCGGTCTTGCTTACGGTGGCTTTGACGCTTGTGCGACATCGGACGTGCTGCGCGGCTCGGGACTTTCCTCCTCGGCGGCGTACGAGGTCATGATCGGTACCATTTTCAATTACTTATACTGCGGTGGCAGCGTGGATGCGGTGACCATCGCCAAGCTGTCGCAGCGGGCGGAAAATCAGTTTTTCGGCAAGCCCTGCGGCTTGATGGATCAGACGGCGTGTGCGGTCGGCGGCATGGTTGCTATTGATTTTGCGCAGCCGGCGGAGCCTGTGGTCGAGCCGATCGCATTTGATATGACGGGCGCAGGCTATGCACTTTGCATTGTGGATACGGGCGGTAATCACGCCGATCTGACACCGGATTACGCTGCTATTCCCGCTGAGATGAAGGCGGTAGCGGCGGCATTGGGCTGCGACGTGCTGCGCGGAGCGGACGAGGCTGCGCTGATTGCGGCGATCCCTGCGCTGCGTGCGCAGGTGGGCGACCGCGCGGTGCTGCGTGCGCTGCATTTTATGGCGGAGAACAAGCGTGTGGAATTGCAGGCTGCGGCGCTGCGCGCGGGAGATCTCGATGCGTATTTTGCCGAGGTGCTGTCCTCGGGGCGTTCCTCCTTCTGCTATTTGCAAAACGTATATACGACGGCAAATCTGCGCGAGCAGGGGCTTTCTCTGGCGCTGGCGCTGGCGGAGCGTGTGCTTGGCGGCAAGCGGGCGGCGTGGCGTGTACACGGCGGCGGCTTTGCCGGTACGATCCAGGCGTACGTGCCGCTGTCTGACGTTGCGGAATTTTGCGGCACTATGGAGGCGGTGTTTGGCGCGGGCTCGTGTCACGTACTGCACATTCGTCCCGTCGGTGCGGTGAAGATCGCTTGATTTTTTACGAAAGGATAACGACGATGCGTTTACCCGGAAACAGGCGCAATCCCTTTGGCAATCGGGGGCTGGAGCGTCACTACGCCGATGAGGCGGACATGGGGGCAAAGAAAAGATTGATGCTGATGCTGTTCGGTAACAGTATTATCATTCTTGCCGTGTATTTTATTCTCAACAGCATGAATTTCTGGCCGATCTTCTTTATTTACATGGGGATCGCTGCCGTGCTGGTGCTGATTTACACCATCTACAATCGCGGCTTTGTATACAAGGGTGTGACGCCCGATATGCTGCCCGACACCATGACGGCGGAAGAAAAGCGCAAGATTCTGACCGAGGCGGCGGCACGCAT
Organism: Clostridia bacterium; assembly: GCA_017452545.1. GTDB lineage: Bacteria > Bacillota > Clostridia > Oscillospirales > CAG-272 > SIG644. The sequence continues at coordinate 6,646 of JAFTME010000133.1, forward strand.
GAAAAAGACGCGCTGGATGCTGACGCTGATCATTCCGTTCCTACTGGCGTTTATGCTGGATGCGCTGTATTTATTTTTACTGGAGGATCTGATGATCTCTCTGGGGCTGGACGTAGGTGCGGCGACGCTGCTGCCGGTGCTTTTCTGACATTTGACGTAGAGGATATAGGATGACCCCTTATCGAATTATATCATTATATTCCGGTTCGACCGGAAATGCGGTGTTGATCGCCACGCCGTCGACGCGACTGCTGATCGATGCGGGCAAAAACGCCAAGGCGCTGACGGTGGCACTTGGTGAGATCGGCATGTGCGTGGAGGATATTGACGCCATTTTTATCACGCACGATCACCGCGATCACACGGCGGCTTTGCCGGTGCTGCTCAAGCACCACGCGCTGCCGGTACACGCGGTGGAGGCGTCGGCACAGGTACTTTGCATGGGTATGGAGGAGTGCGCGCGTGCGTGCGTACACACCCACACGCCGCTATACTGCGAGCAGGTGGGTAATATTCGGATCTCCTCCTTTATTACACCGCACGACAGTCGTTTTTCCGTTGGCTATCGACTGGAGATCGAGGCGGAGGACGGGATACATACGGTCGGGTATGCGACGGACATTGGATATGTGACCGAGGATATTCGACGCGCACTTTACGGCTGCGAGAGTGTGGTTTTGGAGAGCAATCACGATCGGGAGATGCTTCTGACGGGGCCATATCCGCGGCAGCTCAAGGAGCGGATATTCTCGCGCTACGGGCATCTTGCCAACGATGACAGTGCGGCGTTTGCTGCCGAGCTTGCCGAGCACGGCTTGAAGCGGCTGATGCTGGCGCACCTGAGTGAGCAGAACAACGATCCTGCGCTGGCGTATGAGGAGTTTATTGTGGCGCTGGGCGGAGAGGATCGGGTACGTATTGCGGTGGCGGCGCCGGATCATCCGGTGGAGCTGTGATGGGGAGTAGCGAGAGGTTTAGCGGGGCGCTGCCCCGCACCCCGGTCAAACCCTTTTTGCAAAAAGAAGGACGCCGGGGGAAAACTTTTTTGAAAAAAAGTTTTCCCCCGAACCCCTTTTCAAAAAAACTTTGGAAAAGTTTTAGACTAAATTCCAAGCGGATCTGTTCTGCAGGGAGAGCATCAAGCGCCGAAGGGAAGGGGCTTGCTCCATAAGTGGGGGTAAAACCTCTCCCGTCTGCCCTACGGGCAGCCACCGTCTCGCCTGCGGGCATCGCTCGCTCGGGGTCTGACACGCCACCGGCGTGTCATTCAAGACCCTCGCGCCGCTTCGCTACCCCAAAGGGGAGCGCTTTGCCAAAATTCGCTATCCGCGCGAAGCGCGGTCGGAGCCGTAGCGGTTTTCTACCGAGCAAACCTAACAACGCTTCGAACCCCCCATGGGTTAGCTTCTCTTTTTTCGCCGTCCTTTTTGAGGCGGCGAAAGCAAAGTTTCC
>JAFTME010000134.1 GCA_017452545.1 Clostridia bacterium
CTTTTATTTTACCAAAAAACGGACAAATATACAAGAGGTTTTTGAAATTTTTTGCCCGGGGAGGGGAGATTTGTTTGCTCTTCCTTCGTTTGCAAAAGGATTTTAGAAAGCAACGGAAGAAGTGCGAACATATTTTTCTCGCCAAAGATAATAATGTTCATTTCTTTGTCACGGGACAAAGAAACGAACCAAAGAAAACCCGCATAGGGGCTCTGCCCCTATGTACCCCACTACTGCCGTCCGCTTCCGAGTCGAATTGCCATGGCTGCGCCATGGGCAATTCGAAGGCGCGGACGGAGCCCCAAGTCAGACTAACCTCCGCTTTCGCCGCCTCAAAAAGGACGGCGAAAAATGAGAAGCTAACAAGGATAGGGATCGAAGCGTTGTTAGTTTTGCTCGGCGGAAATGTGCTGCGGTTCGAGCCGCACGAGCGCGGATATGGAGTTTGTGGTTTTTTGCGGGGATTGATGTTCTTTCCGCGGGACGGACCGCCGAGGACGTCGGTCCCTACAAAATTTGTCGTTTTTTCCGTAGAACAGAACCGCATCAACTTTAGTCAATAAATTTCCCAAAGTTTTTTGATAGGGGGCTCGGGGTAAAACTTTTTTCCAAAAAAGTTTTCCCCCGTCGTCCTCCCCTTTGCAAAAAGTTTCCCCCGACGGCGATGCCGTCGGGGGCTTTTGTTTGTGGGGATCAGTCGCCCATTTTTGTTCCCTGTCCGGACTGGAGCACCAGATCAAACAGAGTGTAGGGGTCGACGCACTTGTAAGTATAGCCGTCATTCTTTGCGTTTGCATATTCAATAAACGCATTGACTGCATTTGCGACCTGCGACGGGCTGTAGCATACCGTACGGTACGCAGAGAAGTTGTTGCCCGTGTTTGCCGCGTAGTTGTAGATCGCATCGGAGCAGCCTGCATCGGTCGGGTTGATACCGTTCATCAGATGCATAAAGACCGTCTCGTCGTTCCAAATCACCAGCTTCTTGGAGCTGTCGTTGTGGAACGAGCCGACGGGCGCGATCTTTGCATACGCAGAGAACTCACGCTCGGTCATCTTGTTGCTGCCGTTGATGATAAAGCCGACGATGCTCATATCGTACTTGTCAAGATACGGCTCGTTGTACTCCACCCACGTGTCGATGTCGGGCAGCATCGCGGGAATTACGTAGCCCGCACCGCTGTCGCCCGTGGCGATGATATCATTCTCGGTCAGATTTTCGTAAATGTAGTCAAATACCATGGGAACACGGTCGCCCAGGTTGGGGTTGAAGCCCCACATCAGCGGTACGCTGCCGCGTTTGGCGTCGCTGAAGAAGCCGGGAATGTGCTGCTTGAGCCATGCGGAGGAGTCGTAGTCGCCCATGTAAATGGTAAAGTAGCGGGTGTTCCAGTCAAAGATCTCCTCGGGGTAGACGGCGGTGTTCTGATACTGGTTCTTGCCCTCGTACTGGCAGTAAACAGAGCCGTTGGTCATCCATGCAGGATGTGCAGCGTCTGCCTCCTTGATGAAGTTGTACGCGGAAATGAACTCAACGAAATCCCACTCCAGAACGGTTGCGGGCTTGCTGCCCATCTCGTGGAATTCGGTATACTTCATATACCAGGGGGGGAAGCCCATCAGCTTACCCATTTTGCCGTTGTTTCTCTCGCAGAAATAATCGAGGATCTTGTGCAGCGTTGCGGCATCGGTGCCAACGGGCTGCTCGGGATCGTCGCAGGGTGCCTCGCCGTCAAAGCAGGTCAGGTCGAAGAAGAAGCACTCGTGGTAGATCAGGTAGTCGTGGCTGTAGATCTGGTTCCAGTTGGGATCGGTGCCCTGCGCCTTCTCGAAGATCAACGTGCCCTCGGTGCAGCTTGCACCGTCCAGCGTGTAGGCGACCATCTGCGGGTTGCACTTGGCGCCGTACTTCTCCAGCGCCCACAGGTAAGCGTCGCACTTGGAGGAGCCGGTGGAATCCAGATTTGTATCGTCGATCTTGGTGCCCAGCTCGCCGTCGAAGGTGGCGTACAGATTGACCTTGGTCTCAACGCCGTTTGTCTTGAGCCAGGTATACAGGCTCTTGGGAGAGTTATCGTAGCGGACGGGCAGATAGCCGTCGATCGCACAGATGGTGCCTGCGACGTTTGCCGTTGCGGCGACCTCGGGATCCCAGGCGACCATGCCTGCCTCAATGACGTACGGGCCGAAAACGGACCAGAAATCGTTCCAGCTCGAAATAGAAACGCGCTCCGTGCCCTCCAGCAGCTTGCCCTCGCCGGAGATGTAATCCAGCCAGAACTTATCCGTGCCGTCGTTGGTCTGATAGATGTAGAATCTGTTCTGCTCTGCCGTCTTATTGAGTCTGCCCTGCAGCGAGGAGATCAGACGCATGACGTCGTTGTAGATCTCCGGACCGCTGCCGGTAGGAATGGTCTTGATATTGTCGATCATGTAGACGATCATGGGGTAGTCAAACTTACCCGTATAGTTGAGCGTCTCGGGCAGAGAGAGTGTGGTCTTGGAATAGCTGTCCGTTGCCTCGTCATAGCCGAGGTAGGTCTTGATGAAGTATTCCACGCCGCGCGTCATTGCGAGGTCGCTCGCGCCGGCGATCTGAATTTTCTTACCGTTGAACAGAATGACGAATTCATCCTTGGCAAGATCTGCGGGGACCTGCCCGTAGATGGAGCGGTTGGTCTCGCCGATGACGATCTCATAGATATCATCGCTGTTGTCCTTGTCCTCCCAGTCGGTGACGAGCTCAATATCCACACCGGTCGCCGCCTGGATCGCCTTACGCATCGAGATCGCCGCGCTGATAACGGGGTCATTGGCACCGGCGCGGAAGTCGGAGCGCACAATGCGGTACTGCGTTGCGCCGTTGGCAACGATATCGACCGTCGTCTCGGCAGGGGTATCGCCGTCCGGGGTCTTGGGATCGTCCTCCGGCGTATCGTCGTTGCAGGCTGCCAGCGTAAAGAGCAGCGTCATGCAGCAGAGCATCGCCAGAAGAAGGGTGAAAAATCTCTTCATAGGTTCCTCCTTATTTGCGGCAAGGGTACACCTCGCCATTCTAATTTTTATTATACCATAAACCGCGGCAAAATGCAAGAGGGCTGCATCAAATCTGCGTGGATTTTCCGCATCTTGGCGCACGGTGTCGATATTCACAAAAAATGATTGACAAACACGCCGTTTTCTGTTATCATTTATAATGGATAGGTGCCTCTGCGGCAAAAAATTTGATAAATTTTGCCCGGAGATGGAACTTTTTCGCCGTTTTGTCGTCTGTATATACAGAGGACCGCATCATCGACAAAGGAAAGGAGTATAAGCCATGAAAAAAACCGTCCGCACCTTCGTTTTTCTTATGATTCTTCTGCTTTGCCTTGCCGTTTTTGCGGTGGCTTGTGAAACCCATGTACCGGACGGCGAAAGCGAGCCGCCGGAGACACCGAACGAAGAGAATTTCGTTCGCGATATCATCGAATATCGCAGTCCATACGACGGCGCTTGGTTTTCTTCCCTTTCTCCCGAAGACCTCCGGCATGAAATTCCCGCCACAATCCCCGCTATTATCGAAGAGGTTCTCAAGCAAAAAAGATACCCTGCCACCGCAGCAAGAGAAATCTTGCGAGAGGAATGGGCTGTTTTCCGCGTTTCTGAGGAGAACTCGCTCACAGACATCTACTTGACCGAGGACGAACCGTCGGGGACGCCAGCCATGGAGCTTCACCTGACCTTTGGTGAGGACGGCGCGGTATGCTCCGCTTCATGGATCGAGTCACCGGGCTTTCCTGCCCACCCCTCAAAAATTGCCCGGCTGGCAGCAGCGGAGCGAGTAGAGGCGATCGAGAGCGCCTTGGCATACGACGGTATCGCGCCGCAGGATACGCGGAGTTATATCCGAACACAATGGAAAGACACATATGCGCGCAGCTATGGAAAGCGGGATTTTTATATTTGGGATGTCTGTGACTGCGAAGAAGAGCACAAGCAATATCTCGTTCTTATTTTTGATGACAGCGATCATTTGATCGAAGCAAAAATAATAGACGAAACGTAAGCATTCAAAAATCACATGCAAAGGAGTAAAAACTATGAAAAAGGCCGTCCGCACCTTCGTTTTTCTTATGATCCTTCTGCTTTGCCTTGCCGTTTTTGTGGTGGCTTGTGACAAGGAGGCACCGGAGGAACAAGCCCCCGACACTCCGCCTGCCGACACCCCTTCAAATGAAGATCCCTCAACCGAAGACAGCACCCCCTCCGCACCCGAGCAGCCTGCGGAGAAGCCGCTGCCCGAGGTGCTGACCGCGCCGCTGACGGAAACGTTTGCGGCGGCTGACGATAGCCGCATCCGCGAGATCAACAGCGCCCTTGACAAAGCCGGCATTCCGCCGATCCATGCCAAAGAGCGGTTCCGCGAACAGCATGCAGAGACGTATATTGGAAATTTGAACGGCAATGAGCTGTATCTTGTGCAGCACGAGGTTGGCTATTGGAGCTTGGTTCGCCTGCTCTTTAACGAGGACGGCTTGAGTGAAGCCTTCGTTTACACCGTCGCCGACTCCTTTGAATGGCTTTCGTTAAAGACGTTACGCCCGGAGCACTTCGCAAATATCCGCGAGGACGCGCTGCAGCTGATGCTAACGCTCGCTGTCAAGGATAGCATGTTTACGCCCTCTGCCTCGTACATCAAATACTGGAAAGAGAATTTCGACCAAACTGTTCCACTCTCGGCGGTTCATTATTATAACATCCCCGAAGATGCCGAAGGCAGACAAATCAGCATTACCTTTTTCGATGGCGCCATATATGCTGCATCATTCGTCCGTCGGCTCGACACACCCACCCTGCCGGAAAACTTCTATTCCACCCCCGACGTACTGTACGATCTTCATATTGATTTTGCGCTTGCATTGCTGCACAACAACGGGTATGACATTTCGGATCGAAACGCCACCCGGCAGCTGCTGCGGGAGCTTTGGGCGGACCATCTGCTGCAGAGCAATGACGACTACGACACCTACGCGCTGCCCGCTTCGTCTTTTAAGGTTGCACGCGTGATAAACGGAACGCATATGCACATCGACGCATATACCGTTCCAAAGAAGTATATGGATGTTGCGCCCGTCACCACATGCGCACCTGCTGATATCCTCGCACACGAAAAAAATCTGACAGAATGCTTGCTACAGGCAATTCTCCTCCCCGACAGCGTTCTTGTACATCGAACCTCTCTCATCCGATACTGGAGCGACTATTACATCGGCTCAGATGATCTGACCGATTATTTCTACGCCACTGTTCCCACCGAAGCGCAAATCGCAGCAAACGAGCCGCTTGACGTATTGGCAGTTCGTTACCCCAAAGCCAAAGACAACGGACTTGTATTTCCGGAGGAAGCATATGCCGAACGCCACGGCGCCAATGCCGCCAAATTCGGCAAGCAAGGCTTGGATCTGCCCTCGTTCGAAACCATCATGGCACTAACCTCCAACAGCCCCTCGCGCTATTTTCTGATGCTCTGTCAGGCACATGATCTGACATCGACCGAGCTGCGTGAGGAGCTCCACTACGCATGGGCGTCGCAATTCCTCCGCACCGAGGAAACACGCGTGCGCGACAATGTTTATAATAGCGCATATCCCGAAAAATGCCTTGTATCGGCAGACATTTACAGCATTCGTCCGCTGAACGGCGAGAGCATCGATGAGCTGCAGGATAGTGACCTCTTTTGGATCGAATACTACGAGGACGGCACCGTTCGCGGCGCCGGATTCGGTAAATACAAGGCGCGGGACAAAATCGTGGAAAGTTAATCCAAATATCATTGGAAAGGAGCCCCCATGTTCAAAGGAAAACGAACCTGCAAAATTTTAAAAGAGATCCGCAGGCAGATCGCGGAGAACAACGATATTGAATACGTCACGTCCGAGTGCCAGCACCAGGGCGACTGCGCCGGCACTTGTCCCAAGTGCGAGGCGGAGGTGCGGTATCTTGAAAAAGAGCTGGAAAAGCGCGTCAGACTCGGCAAGGCGGTCACCGTCGCAGGGTTGGCGGTCACCATCACTGCAACCACGTTAAGCGCAACCGCGTGCACATTTTTCGGCACTGCGACGGACGGAGATATGCAGATAGAGGGCGATCTCCCGCCGGAGCAGATCGATCCGGCGGGGGAGCTGCCGCCGGATATCGTCGAGAAAAGCGAGCTGCCGCCGGAGTTGACCGCGCCGTTGACGGAAACGTTTGCAGATGTAAATCGGTTTCTCATCAATAATGTTAACCGCGCGCTTGAAAAAGCTGGAATTGCTCCATCCGAGGGAGCAAAAGCATTCCGCGAGCAGCACACGGAGGCATATATTGGAAATTTGAACGGCAATGAGCTGTATCTGGAACAAGACGAGTCGGGAGTTCTATACATTATCCGTTTGTTTTTTGACGATAGGTTGGAAGAGGCAGGTGTCTATTCTGCCGACGACAAGCCCGATTGGCTCTCCATCGAACAACTGAACCCTGTGGACTTTGTCGGTATCCGCGAGGACGCGATACAGCTGCTGCTTACGCTTTCGGTCAAGGATACCAAATTCGGCCTGTATTATGCAATCGAAGAGCAGTGGAGTGAGTATCTCTCACTCGAAATGCTCTTTGGCGGAGCTTCCTATTTTTCTTTGCCAGAAGAGAGCGACGCAAGTTATCTTTGCATCCTCCATAACTATGACGCCTTGTGCTCTGTTTCACTCTGTCGATCCGTCGAGGCTCCTTCTCTTCCCGACGGCTTCTTCCCCACACCCGACGTATTGAGCAATCGCTTCGGCATCGATTTCATACTTTCGACGCTGTATAACAACGGCTACAACATAGAAGACCGTGACAGTATCCGACAGCTGCTGCGCGAGCACTGGGCAGACTATCTGCTGCAGAGCAATGACGACTACGACACGTATCATCTACCCGAAGATCCGGCCAATATTGCACGCGTAGCGTGCATTGGACAGCGCGTCCACGTCGATTCTTATACCGTTTCGGCAGATCAGATCGACATCCGGCCAATCGCCGTTTGTACGCCCGCCGACATTCTCGCCAAAGGAGACGGAATGACCGACTATCTTCAACAGTCGATCGCGTTGGGGCATAGCGGCTATGCTTTTTCCAGAATGCTTGTGATTGAATACTGGAGCGACTATTACATCGGCTCGGATGATCTGACCGATTATTTCTACGCCACTGTTCCCACCGAAGCGCAAATCGCAGCAAACGAGCCGCTTGACGTGTTGGTGATTTCTCGCAACTCCCTCAAAGGTGAGCTTGTTCGGGCGCACCGCGAGCAGCACGGCGCGGATATATCCAGATTTGGCGGCAGCGGTATTGACATTTTTTCGCTTGATGCACTGCTAAAGCTCAACAGTATGCCGAGAAATTATTTTTCTTTGCTCTGCCGTGTACACAATTTGACCCGAACCGAGTTGCGCGAAGAGCTACGCTACGCATGGAAATCCCACTTCCTTCGTGTCGAAACAGGAGTAATAACCAATAAATTTACGTATCACACGGAAGAACATCCCTTCTATGCTACCTCCTCTGAAACGCGCGCTGTTGAAACAGATATTTATTATATTGACGAGCTTGATTTGGAAACCATGGAAAACTTGCAGGAGCCCGGGTTTATGTGGATTGAATATTATGAGGATGATACTATCCGCTCGTGCGGTCGCGGCACATATACCCCCAAAGACTCTCATATCAGCGAATAATTTATAACTTGCAAAAAGGAGCCCCCGTATGAAAGGCAAGCAACGCTGCAAAATTTTAAAAGAGATCCGCAGGCAGATCGCGGAGAACAACGATATTGAATACGTCACCTCCGAGTGCAAGCATCAGGGTGACTGCGCCGGCACTTGTCCCAAATGTGAGGCAGAGGTGCGGTATCTTGAGCGCGAGCTGGAGCGCCGCGCGCGCCTCGGCAAGGCGGTCACTGTCGCAGGGTTGGCGGCGACCATTACGGCGACGACGCTGAGCGCCACGTCCTGCGACCTCCCGTGGGAGGAGCGAGAGCTCGGCGGCGAGCCGCTCGAATACGAAACGACCGACGGGCTCATCGCGGCGCCGGAGGACGAGGGCGAGGTGGTCGAGCTGCAGGGCGATCCTGCCCTGCCGACAGTCTATCTGCCCGAGTTTGAGCAGTACCGTCATTTGCTCAACGATACTGCTGCGCTGTACGATTTCCTGTTGGAATTTTGCCGTGAAAACGGCAGTCTTGTCGGCGAGCCGACCTACAGCGTGATGTCGTATAGCGACTGGTCGTGGTCACACACCAAGCAGGGCGACGGCACTTATACCGAGTACTTCATTGTACACGAGGAGCAAGATCCAACGACCTTCGAGGTCGAACAAATCGCCGTGGGCTTGGTCTTTACACCCGCCGAAGGGGCAGATCCCGAGGATATCGGCGCGTATTTGTGGACGGCTGTCGTTGTGGAAACGTTGACCGTCGTTGAGCTTGGGGGCGATATTGCGTTGGAAGAGGACGAGCAGGACATCCGCGCACTGCAGGAGATGCTTCAGCGGCCGCAGCCAACACAAAAAGAGGACATCTGACCGAAAATGAACAAGGATGCATTTATCGGCATTGCCCGACACCGACTGGGCACGGACGGGCAAGGCGTGACCACGCTCGCGGCGTTTTACGGCTGCCCGCTGCGCTGCAAGTACTGTCTGAACCCACACTCGTGGAGAGAAAACGATCGGCTGCGCCACTATACGCCTGCAGAGCTGTACGAGCAGCTTAAGATCGATCAGCTGTATTTTATTGCAACGGGCGGCGGCGTGACGTTCGGCGGCGGCGAGCCGCTGCTGCGCCCCGAATTTCTGGCGGAATTCCGCGCGCTGTGCGGCACGGCTTGGCGGCTTTGTGTGGAGACCTCGCTTGCCGTGCCGTGGTCGGCGGTCGAGACGGCGGCCGGGTGTATTGACGAGTTTATCGTGGACTGCAAGGACACCAACCCTGTCATATACAAGGCGTACACAGGCAAGGACAACGGCGAGATGCTGCAGAATTTGCAGCGGCTGGCGAAGCTGATCGCGCCGGAGCGGATCATTGTACGGTTACCGCTGATTCCCGATTTTAATACCGACGCGGATCGGGATGCGAGCGAGGCGCTTTTGCGGTCGTATGGGATTGAGAGATTTGACCGCTTTGTTTACAAAACGAATATCGACAAATGAAAGAACCGGATGTGCCGCAGCGCATCCGGGTATTTCTATATAGTCTTTCCCAAGAAAAATATGCTCGCAGTTCTTTCGTTACTTTTAAAAAACTTTTTGCAAACGAAGAATGAGCGAACAAACCACTCTACAGAGCAACCGATTATGTACTTTTTGTCGTCGGACAAAAAGTACCAAAAAGCCGACTTAGGGGCTGCCGCCCCTAAGTACCCCCGATGTCGCGTGCTAACGCCGACGCTCCGCATCGGCTGATCCGCACGCGGTTGCTAAATAGAAAAAACTCCGCTTTCGCCGCCTCAAAAAGGACGGCGAAAATTGAGAAGCGGAGCCAGTTTGAAAACAAAGACTTTTTAGTTCGGCTCGGCTAAAGTCCGAGCAAAGAGCACCGCGCTGTGCGCGGATCGCCAAATTATGGCAAAGCCCTCCCCTACGGATCTTGATATTCATTCCGCAAAGCGGACCGCCGAGGACGTCGGTCCCTACAAAATTTGCTGTTCTCTCCGTAGAACAGAACCGCGCCGAAATTA
>JAFTME010000135.1 GCA_017452545.1 Clostridia bacterium
ATCGCACAGGGCGTCGTAGGCATAGCAATTATGATAGTTACCGAACAGGACGGTGGCTGCGTGTACGGTGCTGCCGCCAAGTAGCACGCCCTCGCCGCCGCAGCGGGTATCCAGCCACAGCGTGACCTCCTCGCCGTCGTACTGCCACAGGCACATGGCCTCGGGGCGCACCTCGACGCCGAACAGCTCGGTATAGCGGTGGGCGGTATCGCGCTCGGCATCGGAGCCGCCGGAGACGGCGAAATACCACGGCATACAGTGCTCGAAATTCACGCTCTGCCAAGAGAGGTCACCGTAGCCGCGCTCCCATGCATCTCCCAGCACGCGCAGCGGCTCACCGACGCGCTGCTCCTCTTCCTCGATCTGCCAGACAAGGCGCAGGCCGCGGACGGGGGTTTGAGCGGCGGTCAAGTCGACGTGCAGCGCCTCGTTTTCCTCACGGAGAGTAATCAAAACGTCCTCATGCGTGAGGGTGTGGGCACCGTCAAAGGACAGCTCACGGCGGGCATCGCCGTCGCCGACGGTCAAAAAAACAAGATCGGGTAATCGCAGCTTCACGGTCGTTTCCTCCTTTGCAAAGCACAGGATTTTTTTTGCATTATAGCACACGGCGCCGCCTGTGTCAAGGACAGGAGGCTCGGCGGAAAAATATTTTTTTAAAATTTGCGTTTTCTCTTGCCAAACGGGCATGAATATGATAGAATAATGCGGTGTGCGCGGCACACGGCATAAAGGAAAGGAGCATCTGCCATGGATCAAGCAAACAGCCGTCCGAGTCTGCGGCAATTTTTTCGTCTGGCGCTGACGCTGGCAATTCCGATTGCGCTGCAAAATCTTCTGACATCCTGCGCTGCCCTGATCGACACCTCCATGGTAGTAGGGCTCGGAAACGACGTGACCTCGGCGATGGGCGTTGCGGGGCGGTTTCCCTTTTTCATCAACGTCGCCTGCTTCGGCTTCTGCTCGGGAAGCGCGACCATGATCTCGCAATACTGGGGCGCGCGCGACCTGCGCGGGCTGCGACGCTCCTTTGGGCTTTTGATGGTGCTGACCATGTCGTTTGCTACCGTCATTGCGGCGGCTCTGTTTTTCGCGCCGCGTGCACTGATGAGCATTTTTTCGGACGATCAAACGGTCATTACGCTGGGTGCCGAATATCTTCGGGTATACGCGTTGGCTGCCTTTTTCACGGTATTTGCGCAGGTTGCGGGAGCGGCGCTGCGTGCAGTGGAGCAGGTTACCGTTCCGCTGATCTCCTCCGTGTTTTCCGTTGTTGTCAACACCTTTATGAACTACTGTCTGATCAACGGTCATTTCGGCTTTCCTGCGCTCGGTCTGCGCGGTGCTGCCATTGCGACGACCATCGGTCTTGCCGTACAGGCGCTGATTCTTTTACTGTATCTGCTGCTCTCGCGCAATCCGTTGCGCGCGGCGCTGCGGGAATATATTTGCTGGGATGCGGCTTATCTGAAAAAATACACCAAGATCGTTTCTCCTGCGCTGATCAACGAGGTGCTCTGGAGTCTTGGTACCAACATTTATATTATGGTGCTTGCGCGACAGGGCAACGAGGTCTACTCGGGCTACACGGTATTTGAGACGGTACAGCAGCTGTTCTTCGTTTTCTTTGCGGGTATGGGCCACGCTTGCTCCATCATCGTCGGCAAGACGGTCGGCGAGGGACGGCACGAGGTGGCAAAGAGCTATGCGCGGCGCTTTCTCATTCTGACGCCTATCATGGGTATCATCTTTGGTGCGCTGGTCATTCTGACGCGGTATCCCATTCTCGGGCTGCTTGAAATCGAAACCGAGCTTGCACGGCAGACGGCGGCGGGCTGCTTGCTCGTTTACGCGCTGTGGCTGGGCTTCCGTATGATTCCCTACACCTGCGTTTGCGGTATCTTCCGCGCGGGCGGAGACACGGTCACGGGCTGTATCTTCGAGCTGTGCAGCATGTATTTCTTCAGCATTCCCATTGTGATCGTGCTCGGATTTTTCACCGAGCTCCCCTTCGTGCCGTTGGTGCTTTGTATGTACGTATGCGAGGACCTGCCAAAGGCGATCATGTGCGTCGTTCATTTTTTCAGGAACCGATGGATCAAGCAGATCACGGAACAAAAGCATATCGGGTGACCGCGAGGCTGCCCGATGTACAGAAAGCAGGACGGCTCCACCGACAGGTGGAACCGTCCTTTGTTTATTCGGACATGGCGCGGTGCAGCTTTTCCAGCGCGCTTTTTTCCAGGCGGGAGACATAGGATCGAGAGATGCCGAGGGCAGCGGCAACCTGGCGCTGCGCCAAGGGTGGCTTGCCGCCTAGCCCGTAGCGCATACGGATGATACGGCGCTCGCGGTCGTCAAGGACGGTTTCGACATAGCGCAGGGCGCGGGTGATGCAGAGGTCGGTATCGACCTCCTCGGTCATGTTTTCCTCCCCTGCGATGACGTCCATATACGTCAGCGGGTTGCCCTCGCGGTCCACGTCGATGGTGTCGTACATGGAGACCTCGCTGTTATGGTGCTTTTGTTTACGGAAGTACATCAGGATCTCGTTTTGCACGCATTTGGCGCCGTAGGTCGCAAATTTTGTTCCGTCCTCCGGGCGGAAGGTATCGACGGCCTTGATCAGCCCGATCGAGCCGACCGAGACCAGATCCTCTTGATTACGGCTGCTGCCGTAATATTTTCTTACGATATGGGAGACAAGGCGAAGATTATGCAGGATGAGCTTTTGTCGCGCTTCCTCGTCGCCGTGGGATGCCGCCTCGAAGCAGCGGCGCTCCTCGGCTGCGGACAACGGCGGCGGAAATTGAGAGGGGGTACCGATCCCCAGGGTGATATGCAAAAAGCGGGTCAGAAAGGCAAGCAGCATGGCAAGCATCAGATGAGTCCTCCGTTCAGCGGCAATGCCGCGGGATGCTTTACTATATGCTTCGAGTGTCCCGCTTTTGCCTGTCCTTACCGAGTGGCGCGATTTTTTTGGGAAAAGGGGCTGCACCTCTTGCAATCGATGGGAAATTGCGCTATAATAGGATAACGGCAAGCGGAGGTATGACATGAAATATTTGATCTTTTTGGATATAGACGGAACGGTGCTCTCGCACGGCGGTGTGCATCCGCGCACCATGGCAGCCATGGCAGACGCCATCGCTGCGGGGCATATCGTGATGCTCAACACGGGGCGGGCACGCGGCAACATTCCCACCTCCTTTCTTGAGAGTCTGCCGCTCTCGGGATTGGTTGCGGGGTTGGGTGCTTACATTCGGTTGGGTGATACCATGCTATACTCCCGTGCGCTATCGGACGAGGAGCTTGCGCTGACCATGCGCGTGGCGGATGAATACGACGTGACCATGGTGGGCGAGGGCGAGGACACCTGCTTTGACTATCACGGCACGTGGTACAGCCCCAAGGGGCAAGAGGTTGCCTCGCTGGAGGAGCTTCACGAGCGCTTCCCCGGGATGCGCGTGACCAAGGTAGGATACCGTCATCCGCTCGGGGATGAGGCAACGGCAAAGCTATCGGAGAAATTTACGGTTTACAACCATCCCGACTATGCCGAGCTCGTGCCGCACGGGCACAGCAAGGCAACGGCGATGCAATTTTTACAGGAGCATTTCGGCATTGACCGCGCACACGTGATCGCCATGGGCGACAGTCTTAACGACGTGGAGATGCTGCAGGCGGCGGGGGTTGCCGTGGTCATGGGCAACGGGCATCCCGACGTCAAGCCACTGGCGGACATGATCACGCCTGCTGCGCACGAGGGTGGCGTGGGCTATGCGATCGAAAAGCTGGTGCTGGAAAAGGAATAAGCGGTGATATGAAAAGAGCTGTTACACGCCAAGGCGTGCGACGGCTCTTTTTTGTGATATTCTATTCTTGACATTTACGCAGAGCTTTTGCGGTGTGAGGGCAACGCCTACGGCTTCACCGATGAAAACGTGACGGGAGATAAAAGCGAGACCTTCAACCGCGAGATGTACGCGCAGATGGCGTCCCGTGTGCTGACGAGCCCGGAGTACGTAGACAAGCTGGTACGAGCCGACAGAACGCTTGCCGAGAAGCTCCGAAACCGCATCGCCGACGTGATCGAGACGCTGCGCAGCGTGACGAGCAAGGACATCGAGATTCGCAAGCAGCTCCGCCGGGCAACCAAGGCGCAGGGGCTGTTTGAGAGGGCGCTCGGTGCGGGGGAGAAGGAAACGCTAACGAACATGAATGGAGAAAATGTGCACGTTGGCGGGGGCAATGAGTTTGCTTTTGTCGGCACCTCGAAAGATGGGAAGAGAATATACAAATCCGATTTTGGTGAGAACATACAGGAAGAGGAACGTGTGAGGAAATTTAAGGAGCGGATCCGGGCAATCTTTGAACTCGGAGCAGTGGAATTGAAAACCGACACCAAGAAAATCAAGGTGTCGGCGGATAGATTTACTGCGAAGAAAAATTTGCACGGAGATGAAGCTTCGCAACCAGATGAAATGAGTGCAAAAATTAGTGCACTATATGATCTCGTGGATATATTAGAAACGGCGCGGTATGTTTCTAAATCGGTTGAAGAGAGCTACGCAGACCCACAGCAACCACCGAAAAACGCAGCTCATAAAAATGTGAAATATTGGTATAAATTCAAAAATGAAATCGTTTTTGATGGTGTTCCGTATACGGTCACATTTAACATCAGGGACAAGGGTAAGGAGCAGTACGCATATCTGATTGATTTCCATAAAAAAAGTGAAACGTCTGACCACAACGATACGGCTCAAAAGAGCTTCGCGCCAGCCGGTCAAACATCTCACACCACTATTATATCACAAAACAAAAAAATGTCAACCCCGAAATTCGATTTTTCTTTGGGAAATAATCAATATCAAAAACAACAGCAAAGGAAAGCTTTTGAAGGATATTGCAAAAACAGAAAACATCACACAGGACATGACATCTCAGTATGGAAAAAAACCAACGTATGCCTTCCTGTGTGATGCTTCTATGAATAGTATACCACAAAATGCGAAAATGTCAATCCCCATGGCGATTTTCTTTGGAAGCAGCCCTCTCCGTCACCCGAACTCGGCAGAGCCGAGTTCACAGGGAGTTGGCTATAGCCAACTCGGGCTTCGCGTGCCCCCCTAAAGGGGGAGGCTTAGTTGAATGGTTTTAGCGGAGGGAGAGGCTTAACCGGATGGGCGTTGGTGGCGGGTCGTTATTTTATGAGGTCAGCTCCTCGCGCAGGTAGGCGACGATCTTTTTTTCCTCGCGGGAGACCTTGACCTGTGTCAAGCCGAGAGCGTCGGCGACCTGCTGCTGCGTACGGTTACGATAATAGCGCAGCAGGATGATCTTTTGCCAGAGCGGCTGCATACGGTCGATGGCTGCTTTGAGCGAAAGGCGGTCCTTGAGGTGCTCCAGGGCATCGGTGCTATCCTCGTCGGGCAGGACGCTCTCGTAACTGCGCTCCTCCTCTCCCCTACCGCCGGGAAGCGGATCGCTGAGTGAGCGCACGGGCGAGATGGCATCGAGCGCGACGGCTGCCTCCTCGGGCTCGACGCCGCACAGGTCGGCAAGCTCACGGATGGTTGGCTCACGCGCCTCGCTCGTTACGATCTCGTTATGCAGGCGCATGAGCTGTGCGCCCAGCTTTTTATAGCTGCGACTGACCTTGATGATGCCGTCGTCGCGCAGGTGGCGACGGATCTCCCCGACGATGAGGGGGACGGCGTAGGTGGAAAAGGCGGTTCCCCGCTCCAGATCGAAGCTGCGGATCGCTTTGATCAGCCCGATGGTGCCGATCTGGATGAGGTCCTCGTATTCGGTGCCGCGCCCGCAAAAGCGCAGCGCGAGGCTACGAACAAGGCCGGCGTTTTCAATCACAAGCGTTTCCATTGCCCGCTCGTCCTCGCTATGGGCGGCGGTGATCAGGGCACGGTTTCGCTCGTTTCGCTCGCGATCAAAGGAGGAGGGCTCGGAGGGCTCACTTGGGGATGGGGGCTGCGCGTTGTACTCGGAGGCGTTGATCATAGCTTGCCATTCCTTTCACTCCGACACGGGTCGGGTTATGTACGGGTGCTACGACCGCGCAGGCGCTTACAGAGCGTTACGGTGGTTCCCTTACCCACGGTGGAGCTGACACGGACACCGTCGCAAAAGCTCTCCATGACGGTAAAGCCCATGCCGCTGCGCTCTCCTGCGGCGTCGGTGGTATAGAGCGGCTCTCTTGCTTGTCCAAGGTCGGGAATGCCGCAGCCGCGGTCGCGGATTTCGATACAAAGCAGGCGATCCTGCAGCAGGCGAGCGGTGAGCAGGATATCGCCCGTGCCCTCACGGTAGGCGTGGACGATGCAGTTGGTGACCGCCTCGCTGACGGCACATTTGATATCCGCAAGCTCGGTTGCAGTTGGGTCGGCGGCGGCGCAAAAGGCAGCGACGACGGCGCGGGCTACGCTCTCGTTGGCGGAAAGCGCGGGCAGGCGGATACGGATCTCGTTGATGACGGGGCGACGGGTACGGCAGGCGTCGCCGACGGTATAGCTTGCCATGGTTGTACCTTCCTTTCTACGGTTCAATTCTGACGATGCGCTCCATGCCTGCAAGCTGCAGCATACGGCGCGCGGCGGGGGCGGGATGAACGACGATCAGCTCGCCGCCGAGCTTGTCCATCAGTGCGCGGCGCCCCATGATCAGCCCCAGCCCGGAGCTATCCATAAACGCAATGCCGGACATATCCAGCCGCAGCTCGGTGGGGTGGCAGCGGCAGATGGCGTCGTCGATGGTACGGCGCAGCGTGGCGGCGCGGTGGTGGTCGATCTCGCCGCACAGGCGGACGCAGAGCACGCCGTCCTCGGTCTGTCTGCACAGCGTCTCCTCGGAGGGTGGTTGCTTATGGATCATTGATCGGTTTCACGTCCTTTCCTTTGGGTGTGCTGTCATTGTAGCATGTCCGCGGTGTGAAATTTGTCAAAACGGCGAAGGAATAAAAAATTATTGTAAACTTATTGCAAAGGGGCTTGCGCGGGCGCGGCGGATATGATAAAATAGAAAAAAAGATACGCGGGGCGTATCTTTGATCGCAACAAAGGAAGTTTTGAGCATGAATCGAGTTCATTTCGGATATTTTCGCCGTCTTACGGCGCTTCTGTTAGTCGCGCTGCTGCTTCTCGCGGCACTCGCCTGCACAAAGGAGCAGGAGGTGCCCGTTTACGGTGCGCCCGATCTGACCTTACGGGAGGATGAGCTGCCCAATCCGCTTGACAGTGCGCCGACGGAGGATACCACCGACTACGAGGGGCTTGCTGCCGGTGTATTTGAGGGTGCTGCGACTGCTGCGACTGCCGATTTTACGTTTGAGGCGGTTGAGGGTGGTCTTATGGCGGTGGCTTACGGTGGCACGGGCGGTGTAGTCGTCATTCCCGACGAGGTTGACGGGGCGGCGGTGGTTGCGCTGGGCGACGGGCTGTTTAAGGACAACACGGCGCTGACGGCGCTGTTCAGTCCCGACACGGTGACGAGCATTGGCACGGAGCTGCTTTCCGGTTGCCGCGCGCTGACGGCATTGCGCACGCCGCAGTTGGGGGCGCAGCGTTCGGATGAGGGATATCTGGCGTATTTATTCGGCGGCAAATCCGCGCAGGCGGGAGCATTCAAGATCGGAAGCTCGCTGGACACGGTCATTTTAAGTGACGTGATGGTTGAGCTGCCCTCCATGGCATTTTACAGCTGCTATCGGTTGGTGATGGTTATTTTGCCCGAGGGCATGGAGCGCATTGGCAGTTATGCCTTTTACGGTTGCTCTTCTTTGCGTTATGCGCCTCTGCGCGATAGCTTACGGGAGATCGGCGACGGGGCGTTTGCCGAGTGCACATCGCTGCTCGGTGCGACGGTGCCCGACACGGTTGAGCGCATCGGCTTGGGCGCATGGATGAGCTGCACGGCGATGGAGCGCATTTCGCTGCCGTTTGTAGGTGAGACACGGAGCGACAACACGCATCTGGGCTATATTTTCGGTGCGGAGAGCTACACATGGAACCGCTCCTTCCTGCCGGCACGGCTGCAGAGCGTGGCGGTACGCAGCGGCGACATTCCCAACTATGCGTTTTACGAGTGTGTCAATCTTTACCGTGTGACGCTGCCGCAGGACTGCACGAGCATTGGTGTTCGGGCGTTTCACGGGGCGAGCTCGCTGCTGTCGATCGACATTCCCGACTCGGTGACGCACATTGGGGACATGGCGTTCTCGGACTGTGCGTGGCTGAGAGAGGTTTCGCTCGGCGACGGCTTGGTGGAGATCGGTATGCAGGCGTTTATGGGCTGCATCAATTTGGTAAGCATTGAAATTCCCGACGAGGTAACGATGCTCACGCCCTCGCTGTTCTCCGGCTGCAAGCGGCTGGAGGCGGTGGTTGTGGGCGATGGGCTGACGACGATCGACGACGGTGTTTTCCACAACTGTATTTCGCTCTCGTCGGTAACGACGCGCAGCGGTGCAACGGTCGATGCAAGTGTGGTCAACATTGGAAGAGACAACGGGATTTTGAGCAAGTAACGAGAGACATGAACAGGCGAGGGGGAACCTTTTGTGGACAATAGGTTACCCCGCGCGCTCCCCTTCCAAAAAACTTTGGGAACTATCTCGAAGGTTTCTTATTGAGAAAATCATACTTTTTTCATTCTATCTATTGTAAAATTCACAATTATTTGTTATAATATAAAGAAGTATAGTTACCGCGGCAAAAGCGGAGATGCAAGGGAGGCTTGGAACATGGCAGAACGAATGCTTTTGGAGCGAGGTCGGATATTTGACACGGACACGGCATGCTTTATACCTGCCGAGATGCTGATCGAGGACGGAATGATCGCTGCGATCGGTGCTCCCGGAACGCTCTCACGGGATGGTGCTCGTATTTTGGACGCAGACGGTGCGCTGGTTGCGCCGGGCCTTGTGGATATTCACACGCACGGACGCGCGGGGGGAGATTTCAACTCGGCGGACGTTCCGCTGCTCCGAAAAATGGCACGCTCCTATCTTGACGCGGGAGTAACGACTGTCATGCCGACGTTGGCATCGGCACCGCTTGACAGCTTTGGCGAGGCGGCTGACCGCATCGCGGCGGTAGCTGAGGCTGCCCCGGTGGGCGCACGGTTGATCGGGCTTCATCTGGAAGGCAGATACCTCAACCCCAAAAAGAGGGGGGCGCACGCTGCCGAGCTGGTCGCGCCGCTTGACGGCGATGAGTTGACGGCTCTGGTGGCACGAATGCGACGCGGCTTCGGCGGACAATGTCCGTTCCGCATTGCGGCGGCGTTGGAGCTGGACGCGGACGGCAGCTTTACAAGGGCTGCGCTGGCTGCGGGGCTCAAGATTTCTTTAGGGCACACCGAGGCGACCTACGCACAGGCGTTGGCTGCTGTACGCGCGGGGGCGAATTGCTTTACGCACCTATACAACGCGATGTCGCCGCTGCACCACCGTGCGGGTGGCGCTCCGCTCGCCTGCTTTGACAGCGGTGCCTTTGGCGAGGTCATCTGTGACGGCTTTCACATCGCGCCCGAGATGGTAGGTCTGGCGTACCGAATGCTTGGCGAGGAGCGGCTGGTTCTGATCAGCGACTCGATGGAGGGCACAGGATGCCCCGACGGCGATTACACCATCGCGGGGCTGCCGGTGACGGTTCGGGACGGCAAGGCGTACACGATCGAGGGCAACATTGCGGGCAGCACGCTGGATCTTTTCCAGGGTGTTTGCAACCTTGCAAAATTCTGCGATATTCCCTTCTCGCGGGCGCTGCTTTGCGCGACGGTCAATCCTGCGCGCGCGGCGGGCATCGATCATATGGTCGGTTCGCTCCGTGTGGGGCTGCACGCTGACTTTTTGCTGCTGGACGAGCGGCAGGGCGAGATCGTTCTGCGTGCCGCTTATGTTGGCGGCGTTTGTATGACGGGGGTGGCGGAATGAACTACGCGCCCATTGAGGTCAAGCCGTCGGACGCGCTCTTTCGTGATTTTCGTGTGCGCGCGCGATCCACGCTGGCACTCCCCGGGCTGAGGCTGCGCGTCATTATTGCGACGCTGGTGTTTCTTTCCATGTGGGTCGGTGGATTATACATGGTGGAAAACGTCTGGTACGCGCTGGACTGGGGCGGACTATACGAAACGAGTGAGTCGCTTTACGAGCTGACCGACGCGATATTTTATATGACGGATGCGCTGTTTTGCGTGTTTGCCGGGCTTCCGCTGGCATACGGCTATGCGCGCTACATGGTTCGCTGTGCGACGGGTGTAGTTCCGCCGTTATCGACGCTGTTTGATGCCTTTGGCTCCCGTGCGAGCTACTTCCGCGCGCTGGCTTTGACGCTACGCCTATTTCTGCGGCTGGCGCTGTGGCTTGGTGTGGTCGGTCTGCTTGTACTGGCTGCGGAGGCTTTGCGAGGAATAACGGGCGACTGGATCGTTTTCGTTCTGGCGCCGTTTGCCGGCATTTACGCGGTATTCGGCTGGATCGGCATCGGCATCGGCGACGCGGTATTTTCGTTAGAGCTGATGCATCCGGAGCTATCCGTCCGTGAGCTGCTTCGCCTCTCAAGGCGAATGCTGCAGCCGCAGCTGCTGCGTATATGGTTACTCAAGATCACGCTGCTGCCGCAATGGCTGCTCGGCGCGCTGTCGCTGGGAACGCTGCTGATCTTTCACGCGCTTCCCTTCTGCCTCTTTACCGAGCAATACGCAGTATGGGATATCATCGAACAGGAGCCGGTGGCATCGGAACTATCGGCAGACAACAAACAAGAATGATTACGCACGGGCATCCGTGCTGACAGAAAGCAGAGGAATACAGTATGAACAATCAGAAATTTTACGTAACTACAGCCATCGCTTACGCCTCCAAAAAGCCGCACTTCGGCAACACCTACGAGGCCATCATGACCGACGCACTTGCCCGCTACAAGAGAGAGATGGGCTACGACGTCTTTATGTGCACGGGTACCGACGAGCACGGTCAGAAGATCGAGGATCTTGCCAAGGAGGCCGGCATCACACCCAAGGCATACGTTGACGGCGTTGCGGGTGAGATCAAGGCACTGTGGGATCACATGGGCGTCAAGTACGACCACTTCATCCGCACGACAGACGACTACCACGAGGCGGCTGTGCAGAAGATCTTCAAGAAATTCTACGGTCAGGGCGACATCTACAAGAGCAAATACGAGGGCTGGTACTGCACGCCCTGCGAGTCCTTCTTCACCGAGACGCAAGCAGAGGGCGGCAAGTGCCCCGACTGCGGCAGACCCGTTCAGCGCGCCGAGGAGGAGGCCTATTTCTTCAAAATGAGCAAGTATGCTGACAGACTGCTGGCGCACATTGAAGCCAACCCCGACTTCATTCAGCCCGAGTCGAGAAAGAAGGAGATGGTCAACAATTTCCTCAAGGTCGAGGGCGGTCTGCAGGATCTGTGCGTTTCCCGCACCTCCTTTACCTGGGGCGTTCCCGTTGATTTCGACCCCAAGCACGTCACCTACGTTTGGCTGGACGCGCTGACCAACTATATCACCGCCATCGGCTACGATCCCGACAAGAGCTTTGAGGAGCAGAGCGAGAAGTTCAAGAAGTACTGGCCTGCCGACGTTCACATCATCGGCAAGGACATTCTGCGCTTCCACACCATCTACTGGCCCATCTTCCTGATGGCGCTGGATATTCCGTTGCCGGGGAAGATCTTCGGTCACCCCTGGTTCAACTTCGGCATGGACAAGATGTCCAAATCCAAGGGTAACGTCATTTACGCCGACGAGCTGGCAGAGCGCTTCACGGTGGACGGCGTGCGTCATTATGCGCTGTCCGAGATGCCCTATGCCAACGACGGCTCGATCACCTATGAGAGCGTGATCAAGAGATTCAACACCGATCTTGTCAACAACCTCGGTAATCTTGTCAAGCGCACGCTGGATATGCAGAAGAAGTACTTCGGCTCTGTCATTCAGGCGCCTGTTGCCAAGGATGCGCTGGATGATGAGGTGATCGCCGCTTGCGTCAAGGCATACGGTGAGGTCGTTGAGTGCATGGATGCTTACCGCATTGCCGACGCGATCGATGCAATTTTCACCATGCTGTCCCGCGCGAACAAGTATATCGACGAGACCACGCCCTGGACGCTTGCCAAAGACGAGAGCAAGAAGGAGCGTCTGGGCACGGTGCTCTACACGCTGCTGGAGGCTATCCGCTGGGGGGCGACGCTGCTTGCGCCCTTCATTCCCGCAACGGCAGAGGAGATTCTGTCCGAGCTGAACACGACCGCGCGCGGCTATGCGACCATCGGCACGGCGGAGCAGTTTGGTGCGTTGGTTGCAGGTGATACCGTTTGCGACTCCAAGGTACTGTTTGCCCGCATTGACGAGGCAAAGATGCTTGCTGAGCTTGAGGCGGAGCGCGCTGCCAAGATGGCGGCTGCCGCCAAGGCTGCGGCTCCCGTTGAGAAGCCCGAGGGCTGTGCCCTCATTGGCATTGAGGACTTTATGAACGTTGAGTTGCGCACGGCAAAGATCATTGCCTGCGAGGGCGTACCGAAGGCCAAGAAGCTGCTCAAGCTGCAGGTCGATCTGGGCTATGAGCAAAGACAGGTCGTATCCGGTATTGCGAAATATTACACGCCCGATCAGCTGATCGGCAAAAAGATCATTCTGGTCGCCAACCTCAAGCCTGCAACGCTGTGCGGCGTGGAGTCAAACGGTATGATCCTTGCCAGCGGTGAGGAGACCATCCGCGTGGTATTCCTTGATCCCGAAACACCGCTGGGTGAGAGAGTGCGCTGATGGCACACGGGGCTTTGCCCCGAACCCCACCAAGAAAACTTTTTTGAAAAAAAGTTTTCTTGGAACTTTCAAAAAACTTAACCATTTGGAGTTATTATGAAAATTACTGTTATCGGTTGCGGGCGCTGGGGCTCGCTGATCACCTGGTATCTGGACCGCATGGGACACGACGTTACGTTATACGGCATGGCAGATGCGCCCGAGATGCAGCGGTTTCTGGCGACGCGACAGAACGATCTGCTTGCGCTGCCCGAGTCTATCCGTCTGACGACCGACATCACCGACGTGCCCTCGGGGGAGGTCATTATCATTTCCATTCCCTCGCAGGCGCTGTCGGGCTTGATGGAGGAGTTGCAACCTCTCGCGCTGCGCGACAAGACGGTTGTGCTTTGCATGAAGGGAATCGAGATTTCGACGGGGCGCCGGCTTTCCGAGATCGCCACGCAGGCGCTTCATCCCTCCTGTGCCGTTGCGGTCTGGCTCGGGCCCGGTCACGTACAGGAATTTTACAAGGGCAATCCCTCCTGCATGGTCATTGACTCGGACAACGAGGAGGTCAAGCACCGTTTGGTGGATGAATTTTCAAGTGATCTGATCCGCTTTTACTACGGACAGGATCTGATCGGCAACGAGATCGGTGCGGCGGCAAAGAACGTTGTCGGAATTGCGGCGGGTATGCTGGACGGCTACGGGCTATCGACGCTCAAGGGGGCTTTGATGGCGCGCGGCACGCGCGAGGTTGCAAGACTGATCAAGGCGATGGGCGGCAACGAGCTGTCGGCATACGGGCTTTGTCATCTCGGCGACTATGAGGCTACGGTGTTCTCTCCCCACTCGCACAACCGTGCGTTTGGCGAGGCATTTGTCAACGGTGAGAGCTTCAAGGCGCTTGCCGAGGGCTATTACACGGCAAAGGCGATGGTACAGCTGGGTGAGCGATACAGTGTGGAGTTACCGATCTGCTCGGCCGTTTACCGCATTCTGTACGAACAGGCTGACTGCAAGGCCGCGCTGATGAGCTTGATGACACGCGAGCTGAAAAACGAATTTTAAGGCGGACCATGGGACTATTTGATTCACACGCGCATTATTACGACCGTCGGTTTGACGATCCGACGCAGGGGGAGAATGCGGACGCCGTACTGACGCGGTTATTTTCTCCCGAGGGTGGGATCGACGGCATTATCAACGTCGGTACGCGGTTGGAGACGTCGCGGCTTTGCATTGCGCAGGCGGCGCGCTACGAGCGGATGTATGCGGCGGTGGGGTTGCACCCCGAGGACTGCATTGAAATGAGCGATCCTGAGGGTGAGTTGTCGACACTGCGGGAAATGCTTTGTGACGGGCAGCGACGCAAGCGCGACAAGATCGTTGCGATCGGTGAGATCGGACTGGATTATTACGATCGGGGCATTCCTCTCAACAAGCCGCTGCAGATGCGGGTATTTGAGCAGCAGCTGGAGATGGCGAGAGAGCTCTCCATGCCGGTGATCATTCACGATCGCGATGCGCACGGTGACTGCTTTGAGACGGTGCTGCGCTATCCCGAGGTACGGGGCGTATTTCACAGCTACAGCGGCAGCGCCGAGATGGCACGCGAGCTGTATCGCCGCGGCTGGTACATTTCGTTTTCGGGTGTGGTGACCTTCAAAAACGCACGGCGGGTACAGGAGGTAGCGGCGACGGTGCCGCTCTCACATTTGCTGATCGAAACCGATGCGCCCTATCTTGCGCCGCATCCGCATCGCGGGCGTCGCAATGATTCGGGGCTGATGCATCACACGGCAGCTATGCTGGCATCGCTGCACGGGATCTCATCGGACGAGGTGGCAAGCATCACGGCGGCGAATGCAAGAAAGCTGTTTGAAATTGATTGACAACACAGGGAAGAGTTGAAATGCTCTTCCCTTTTTTCGTCAAAATGCACAATTTTTGCCCCTGCATTTCTACACTCCGATAGGCACAAAAATTTTACTTTCTCTTGAAAAATCGGACGAGATATAGTATAATAACATATAGCCTTAATTATTTATGTTTATAAAACACTTGTAAACGCAGGCTTTCTTATCCGATTTTTTTCGAAAGGCAGATTCCGCAAGGCGGAATCGAAGGAACACTCATCATGGCTACTATTGAAACCAAACGCATCAGAAACGTCGCGCTGCTCGGACACAGCGGCTCCGGTAAGACCTCTCTGGCAGAGGCGATGCTGTACATTTCCGGCTGCACCGACCGTCTCGGCAAGATCGCTGACGGAAACACGGTCTGCGACTATGATGCAGAAGAAATCGCAAGAAAATTCTCTCTTTCCGGCGCGGTTGCTCCGCTGACCTGGAAGGATATTAAGGTCAATGTACTGGATACTCCCGGTTATCTGGACTTCGTCGGCGAGGCATATCAGATGCTGCGCGTTGCTGACAGCGCACTGATCGTTGTTGATGCCAAGGCAGGCATTCAGGTCGGCACCGAGCTTGCTTGGGATGCTGCGACCGAGGCCGGTCTGCCCAAGTCCTTCTTTATCAATAAATTCGACGACAACGAGGCTCGTTTTGCCAAGGTTCTTGACGCGCTGCACGACAAGTGGGGCAAGAAGATCTGCCCGCTGACCATCCCGATGGTTCAGGACGGCGAGGTCAAGGGTGCGATCGACCTGGTCGGCATGGAGGCTCACGTCTTTGATGCAGCCGGTCATCACTCCATTCACACGATCCCCGACGAGTCCACCGAGGCTGCCGAGAAGTACCGCGATATGCTGCTGGAGGCTGTTGCAAGCGCTGACGAGGATCTGATGGAAAAGTATTTCGGCGGCGAGGATATCTCCCGCATGGAAATTGCCAACGGTATCCACGAGGGTATCATTCACGGTGACATCGTTCCCGTATTCTGCGGCGCTGCTACCAAGCTGTGGGGCGTATGGACGCTGCTGGACAAGATCAACGAATCCTTCCCGCGCCACACGGCAAAGGGCGAGGAGCTGATCGTTCGCGACGGCGAAGAGGACACCATGGAGATCAATCCCGACGGTGAGCCTGCGATCTTCGTATTCAAGACGGTTGCTGACCCGTTCGTCGGTAAGATGAACTTCTTCAAGGTCATGAACGGTACGCTCAAGAAGGATGCCGAGCTGACCAACCGCACCACGGGCGACACCGAGAAACTGTCCCGCATTTACACCATCCGCGGCAAGAAGCAGGTAGAGGTTGACGAGCTGGTTTGCGGCGATATCGGTATGACCGCTAAGCTGAACAACACCAACACCAACGACACGCTGACCTGGGGCTCTGACATTTCCTACACCGCGATCTCCTTCCCTGTTCCTTATCTGGCACAGGCTATGATCCCCGCATCGGTTGCTGACGAGAGCAAGATCTCGCAGGCGATCACCCGTATGGCTGAGGAAGATCTGACCATCCGCTTTGAGAATGACGCAAGCACCAAGGAAATGGTTGTTTACGGTATGGGTGATATGCACCTTGCCGTTCTGGCTGCCAAGCTGAAGTCTCGCTTCGGTGCGAGCGTTAAGTACGCTACGCCCAAGATCGCTTACCGCGAGAAGATCACTAAGCCTTGCGACGTTGAAGGTCGTCACAAGAAGCAGAACGGTGGTTCCGGTCAGTTCGGTCACGTTAAGATCCGCTTCGCTCCTTCCGAGGACGAGGGCTTGACATTTACCGTTTCCGTCGTCGGCGGTACCGTTCCGAAGAACTTCTACCCTGCAGTTGAAAAGGGCTTGCAGGATGCGATGGCAAAGGGCGTTGCAGGCTTCCCGCTGACCAATCTGGCAGCTGACCTGTACGACGGTTCTTACCACGCAGTTGACTCCGACGAGCTTTCCTTCAAAACCGCTGCTTCTCTGGCATACAAGAAGTGCCTGGAGATGGCTGCTCCCGTTATTCTTGAGCCCACGGGCGACCTGCTGATCACCGTTCCCGACGGTATGGTGGGTGATGTCATTGGCGATCTGAACAAGCGTCGCGGCAGCGTTATGGGCATGGAACCCGATGCAAAGAAGAAGAATTACACCGTTGTCAGCGCAATCGCGCCCAAGGCGGAGATTCTGGATTACCCGATCGCACTGCGCGCCATGACGCAGGGTCGCGGCTCCTTTGCATACACGGTAACCGGTTATGACACCGTTCCCGCGATGATCGCTACCAAGATCATTGAGGCTGCAAACAAAGACAAATAATTCAACCTTTCGAGGGGAGCCGAACGGCTCCCCTCGTTTTTTGTGGCACATGCCTCGGATAAAAAGAACCCCGCGGCCAATGGGTGATGTTCTTAGCGGAGAAATTACGAAACGTTTTCTTCATTTGGTGCAGATTTGCTTCGCAGTAAACAAATAGAAAGCCCGACAGATCTTCAAAAATCTGTCGGGCTTTTGCATTAAAACCAGTATTCTTTCATTTCAGACAAAAACTCTGTTGTTATCGGAAATCCCGAGTACGCTCCTATAACGGAATCTATTCCACAATAAGGACATAACGCCGTTCCTTTCGTATCCTTTATCCAGAATTTTATTTCTTCAGGATTGAAAATTTTCAAACAATAAAAGCATCCACATAATTTATCTTTTTTCAATTCTTTTTTATGATTTGAACTATACTTATGCGCCTCTATGATTCTGTTGTTATCCAATTCTTACTCCTCCTTTATCGCCAGTTTCGCCTTTGCATTACAGCGTTGCAAGCAACGCCGGCACAGGGCAAAGCCCAGACCCCTTAAGGCTACGCGCGTCTTGAGGCTCCCTCCGGGAGGGAGCTCCCGACGAAGTCGGGTGAGGGAGAGCGCGTTACAATAAAGTTAGCGCAAACCTAAAGTCACGCAGGCTCCTTCCGTCACGCTTCGCGTGCCACCTTCCTCCCGGAGGAAGGCTTTTTTGCTAACCCCATTATAACACAAATCGGCAGAGAAAACAAGTTCTCTGCCGTTTTGTGTGTCCGCAAACTCTCCGTTAAGAACAACAGAGAAAGCCGCGGGGTTCTTTTTATGCAGATGATTGCGCAGGAACGCTTACGCGCTTACGCCTTTTTCTTCTTGAGAAGAATAACAACGACGGCACCTGCGATTGCTACGACGACTACAACGACGATAACGACGATCAGAACGGTGTTGTTCTTCTTTGCGGGAGCGGGAGTATCGGTATCTTCAGCGTCCTCGCCATCCTCGTCACCGGTGGTATCCTCGTCTTCACCGGGAACCTGTACCTCATCCTCACTGTCATCGTCAGGCTCCGGCTCGTTTTCCTTGGCTTCCTCGGCTGCCTTGAAATCCTCAAGTGCCTTCTCTGCTGCCTCCAGCTTTGCTACGGCTGCAGCGTCAACGAATGCCTTTGCCTCGTCGCTCAGGTTATCGTACGCCTTTCTTGCGCTCTTGACCTTGGAGTTCATCTTGGTGTAGTTATCCTCGGTGACCTCATCCATTTCATTGAGGCGCTTGGTTACGGCTTCAGCCTCTGCCTTGATTGCAGCTTCCTTAACTGCGAGGGCATCGGTCAGGCGGAAGTTATCGATCTTAAGCGTAATGCCGGTATCGCCCTCGGCGCCGACCATGAAGAAACGCATAAAGTTGATGGCGGAGTAATTGATCTCACCGTTGGTAGCGGCATCCTTGAAATGCAGGACGACGTGGTTCCAGCCGACCTTGGCATCGCTGCCCAGGGCATCCTTGATCTGTGCCAACGTCCAGGAGATCTCTTCCGCATCCTCCTTGCCACTAGAGGTGATTTCCAAGCCGGTATTGCTGAAGGTGGTGTCAAACAGTGCCAGATCGCTGATGAACAGCTCAAACTCCAGCGTATCGTACTTACTGCCGTCTACGGGAGCTGCAAATTTATGAGAGGAAACAAAGCCTGCGCCGACATTCTGCACGAGGCATCCGAAGCCTGCGGGAGGAGACTGGGTATCCAGCGTCATGCCACCGGCTGCCGTATTACAGGGGTAGAGGGAGATGGAGTGGTTATCGCTCTTCTCTTCCTTGGCGTTGACCTCGGCTGCATACAGCTCGTCTGCGCTGCGGCTACCGTCTGCAAGCAGGTACATGCTTCTTGCAGTTGCGATGTTTCTTGCGTGATAGTTAGAATTGACGAAGGTCAGGCAGTTCTGAGGACCGCCCTCGGAAACGTTACAGAAATCAATGCAGATATCCATGGCGACCTTATCCTCGGGGTTGAGGATGGAGGAGAAAACGTCATTGAGGGGAATTTCAACCTCGTAAATAACGTTATCGCCGTTACGGGTGGAGGCTACCTTAAAGTTGGTCTCACCGGTGGGGAGAATCGCACCGTTATTGGAAACGAAGCAATACTGATAGGTATTACCGTCTGCGTCGCAGCCGATACCCCAGTCGATATTGGAGCCGTTATTATAGTCGAACAGACCGACCTGCACGCAGTATGCCTGCCACATGTTGCCAAGGCCCAGCTTAGTGCCGTCAACGATATTGTTGAAGTGCCAGCCCTGGATATTGACGTCAAAGCAGAGGTAGAGCGCCTGTTCGGACCAAACGGCGTAGCCCTTGGCGTGCTGACCCTCGTTCAGGATCAAGAACAGGCAGTCCTCGGATTCGGACTGGGTAAAGAACCAGTTTTCTGCAGACTTATAGTTGCCGGGATCGTCCAGACCGTCCTGCAGATAGTAGAAAATGGGGTCGCCGTATGCTTCGTCAACGGCGCCGTCGATAACGATACCCTCATCGGCAACCTGATCGATGCCGTAATAAAGGGGGCTGTACAGCTCTGCGGATGCCGTGATGGCAAGCACGCTGATCAGAGCGACAAGCACAAGAAGGGTAAACAGCTTTTTCATAAGAAGCCTCCTATAAATAATGAACAAAACGCGGTGTTGTGAGAAGCCACTCGCATTCCTTTGGTGTGTTTATTATAGCATAAATTCCCTTAATTTTCAACCCGCAATTGATTTTTTCTGCATATTGACGAAAACAGCGGAAGTTTTTTGTGCACGTTAACCAAACCTGGTATGAAGTCGGGGCGCTGCCCCAAGCCCCGCTTAAGGTGCTTTTTTGAAAAAAAGCACCTTAAGAATCCGCAAAAAACTTTAAAAAATGTGTTTTCTTCTTTTTTAAGGTTCTTGAAAGGGGTCCGGGGGAAACTTCTTGCAAGAAGTTTCCCCCGGCGTTCTCTTATGAAATTGGGGCGCTGCCCCAAGCCCCGCTTAAGGTGCTTTTTTGAAAAAAAGCACCTTAAGGATCCTTAAAAAACTTTAAAAGAAAGTGCTTTCCTTTTTTTAAAAGTTTTTTTGAAAGGGAGCGCGAGGGGGAAACTTTTTTGCAAAAAAGTTTCCCCCTCGCATTTTCACAATTAAAAATCAAAGCTTCAGGTCATCCTTTTGGTACCAGCCGAGCTTTTCCAAGAGCAGCGAGAAGGCCAGCGAGAGGACGGCGGGCAAGATGATGCAGAGCAGCAGCAATCCGAGCCAGACCATAGCACCGGTACCGCTTGCGGCGATCACGCCGATGGGGCCAACCAGACCGCAAGTACCCATACCGGCGGAGACGCCGGTGCATTCCAGCTTGAAGATAAGGGTGGAAAGCGGACCGCAGATAGCGGCGGCGAGGGTGGGAGGCAGCCAGATCTGAGGCTTCTTACAGATGTTACCCATTTGCAGCATAGAGGTGCCGAGGCCCTGGGAAACGAGTCCGCCCCAGCCATTGACACGGAAGCTCATGACGGCAAAGCCGACCATCTGAGCGCAGCAGCCGACGGTTGCGGCACCGCCCGCGATACCCGAGATACCAATCATGGCGCAGATGGCTGCGCTGGAGATGGGAAGCGTCAGGATCATACCAACG
>JAFTME010000136.1 GCA_017452545.1 Clostridia bacterium
GAGAGGTCTCAAGACGAACGAGAACTACCTTCTTGCCTGCGTTCTTCCAAGCCTCTGCATCCTCTGCGGAGAATACGATTTGACCGCAAGCAGCGCCGGGAGATGCGCCGAGACCACGGCCCATGGGCTTTGCAGCCTTGAGAGCCTTAGCGTCGAACTGGGGATGGAGAAGTGTATCGAGGTTTCTGGGGTCGATCATAAGAACAGCTTCCTGCTCGGTCTTGTGGCCCTCTGCAACGAGGTCAACAGCGATCTGGAGAGCAGCCTGTGCGGTTCTCTTACCGTTTCTGGTCTGGAGCATGTAGAGCTTTTCGTTCTCAATGGTGAACTCCATATCCTGCATGTCGTGGTAGTGGTTCTCGAGGATCTCGCAAACCTTTACGAACTGCTCGTAAGCTGCAGGGAACTTTTCAGCCATCTGCTGAATAGGCATAGGTGTACGAACACCTGCAACAACGTCCTCACCCTGTGCGTTGGTAAGGAACTCACCCATCATCTTCTTCTCGCCGGTAGCGGGATCGCGGGTGAATGCAACGCCGGTACCACAGTTATCACCCATGTTACCGAATGCCATTGCCTGTACGTTTACAGCGGTACCCCAGCTATAGGGAATATCGTTGTCGCGGCGGTAAACGTTTGCTCTGGGGTTATCCCAGCTACGGAATACTGCCTTAACTGCGCCGATGAGCTGCTCCTTGGGATCGGTGGGGAAGTCGGAGCCGATCTTAGCCTTGTACTCAGCCTTGAACTGATTTGCAAGCTCCTTAAGATCGTCAGCGGTAAGCTCAACGTCCTGCTTAACGCCCTTTTCTTCCTTCATCTTATCGATGAGCTCCTCGAAGTACTTCTTACCGACCTCCATAACGACGTCGGAGTACATCTGGATAAATCTTCTGTAGCAGTCGTATGCCCAGCGAGCGTTGCCGGACTTCTTAGCCATAACCTCAACGACCTCTTCATTCAGACCGAGGTTGAGGATGGTATCCATCATACCGGGCATGGATGCACGTGCACCGGAACGAACGGAAACGAGCAGGGGGTTCTCAAGGTCACCGAACTTCTTGCCGGTAACGCCTTCCATCTTTACGATGTACTCCATGATTTCAGCCATGATGTCATCATTGATCTGACGGCCGTCCTCATAATACTGGGTGCAGGCTTCGGTGGAAATGGTGAAGCCCTGGGGAACAGGAAGACCGATGTTGGTCATCTCTGCGAGGTTGGCTCCCTTACCGCCAAGGATCTCACGCATGTTTGCGTTACCCTCAGAGAAGAGATAGCAATACTTTTTTGCCATTGGGGAATCCTCCATATAAAAATTTATTGGTAACTTTGCTGCGGCGACGGACGGACGCAACGCGTCCTTGCGGGGTGGAAACGCCCCGCGTGCAGTCGCAATCCTTATTATATCATAAATTTGGGCTTTTTAAATACTTTTAGAACAAATTTTTCCTGTCAACTGTAAATTTTTTGTGAACGAAATCGACAGAATCCGCTTTTTGCACAAAAATTGGGAAAAATCGAAAAAAAGATTTGACAGACGCCCAAAAAGCGTATATAATATACGGAGAATAAACACGACACCCGTACAATACTTTTGTACGGGGCTTTGGCGTGTCAGAAGCATATACAAATCGGAGGAACGATATGGCAGACATTTTTGAGCTGTTTAAAAAAATATCCAAGGAAACGGCACCGCAGACGCCGATCGCGGCAATGGTCGTCGGGCTTGGAAACCCGGGCATCCGCTATCAATGGACGCGGCACAACGCCGGCTTTCTTGCCATTGATGCGCTTGCCGAGCGATATGGCTGCCGTATTGAGCGCTCCAAATTTCAGGCGCTGGTCGGGGAGGCTACCATCTCCGGGAAGCGCGTGCTGCTGATGAAGCCGCAGACGTTTATGAATAACTCCGGCAACGCGGTAACCGATGCGGCGAATTTTTATAAGCTTGCACCGTCGCAGATCATCGTGCTCTCGGATGATATCGCGCTGGACGTCGGTAAGCTGCGCGTACGAAAGAGCGGCAGCGCGGGTGGACAAAAGGGACTCAACAGCATCATTGAGATCATGGGCTCGCAGGATTTTCCCCGTATCCGTATTGGCGTGGGTCAAAAGCCTTCGCCGGACTATGAGCTTGCCGACTGGGTCCTCTCCGTTTTCACCCCGGAGCAGCGCGAGCATTTGGTAAAGAACACCTGCCCGTTGGTTTGCGACGGTGTGGAAAAGCTGCTCGCGGGTGATATTGACGGTGCGATGCAGCATTGCAACGGCAAAGGCGGAATGTAACTGCGCAACAGGGCTATTACGAAAGGATCGTAACGGAAAAGTATGCCAAAAAATCTTTTAACCGATGCCATTCGTCACGACGGCGAATATACACAGCTGCTCGAAGCGCTGAAGAAGGAATTCAAAGCGAGCAAGCCCCGTCCCGTATTGGTCAACGGTCTTTGCGAGGGCGCGGCGGATGCGCTGCTGATCTCAACGTTGGAGGATCTGCAGCCCTCACACCGTGGGTGTGCGCTGCTGATCTGCGCCGAAGAAAAGGACTGCGTGCGCTTTACTGCCACGTTGCGCCGCTTGGGGCTTCGCGCTGCCTTCTTTGTCGGACGTGATTACAATTTTTATAATATTACCGCCTCCCATGAGTTTGAGCATGAGAGGCTTGATGTGTTGTATGGCTTGCGCAGCGGCGCGCTTGACGTTGTCGTTACCACGCCGGATGCAGCCCTCGGCTACACTATCCCCCCCTCGCGCCTGGACGATGCCGTGCTGACGTTGAATTTTGATGACAGCGTCGATCTGCGCGATCTGACACGACGCCTGGTCGCCGCCGGCTATACCCGCGCCGATATGGTGGACGGCAAGGGACAGTTTGCCGTTCGCGGCGGCATCATTGACGTCTATCCCCCCAACGGCTCCTTTTTTGACGAGGACGAGGTAGAGCATAACGGTGCGCTTGCGTTGCGCATTGAGCTGTTTGGCGATGAGATCGACCGTATGGGCGTTTTTGACGTTGAGACGCAGCGCATTCAAACAACGGTCGTGCGAGCAACGCTGCCGCCCGCCCGCGAGATCTTGCCGGATGAGCAGGCAAAGCAGGCACTCAAAAAGGCGATCGCCGCGCAGCAGCGCAGCAATCGTGACGAGATCGCTGCCGTGACGCTGCAGAGCGAGGCGACTGTTGTGGAAAACGCCATTGCCGAGGGGGCAGAAATCCCCTTTGCTGATAAATATATTTCCTTAATCTATCCCGAGCCAAGCTGTTTGCTGCATTATTTTACCGGCCGTGTGCCGGTGGCGCTTGTGGGTACCTCTGCGATCAACGATCGTATCAAAGCGGCGCAGTGGCACATGGATCAAACGGTGCAGGAGCTGCTTGAGGGCGGCACGATCTCAGCCAAATATGCCGAGTATACCTGTCGCAGCGCCGTGCTCGATGCCTTCCTCGACCATCAGGTGACCATGCATATCGACTCGATGTCCTACGGGCTTTCGGGGCAAAAGCTGGCGGGAATGTTCGGTTTCCGCTCCAAGCAGATGGTTTCCTTCGGGGATAATTATACGCTTCTGCTTGAGGATATGGAAAATTATCTTTCGAACGGATATCGTCTTTGCATGCTTGCCGAGAATGAAATGGCGGCAAAAAATCTGTGCGGTCTGTTGGTTGACCGCGGTGTCAAGGCGACGGTTGAGGATGAGAGCCAAGCCGCTGCGCTGCCGCGCCCGGGTGAGGTGATCGTCCTGTGGCGCAGCTATCTGACGGGCTTTGAACTGGTCAGCGCGCGTATTGCCGTGTTGTCCACCAACCCCGAGACACGCGCAGGGCATCTGGTGTCCGGCGGAAAGCTGGGCAGAAAAAAGAAGAAAAAGGATAGCGCTACCAAGGCGATTATGTCTTATGCCGACCTGGAGGTCGGTGACCTTGTGGTGCACGAACACTACGGTATCGGCCGCTATACGGGCATTGAAACGCTCAGCAGCGGCGGCGTCACGCGTGATTATATCGGAATTCAGTATGCGGGCAGCGACAAGCTGTTTTTGCCGACGGAAAAGCTGGATAAGGTATCCAAATATATCGGTGCCCATGCTGACGACGGTCTTGTCAAGCTGTCGAAATTCAGTGGAGACGCCTGGAAACGAACCAAGGAGCGCGCCAAGGCGTCTGTCAAGGATATCGCCAAGGATCTCATTCGCCTGTATGCCGAGCGGCGTCGCCGTCCCGGCTTTGCGTTTCCCGGGGACGATGACTTCCAACGCAGCTTTGAGGCGGCGTTTGAATATGAAGAAACAGACTGTCAGCTCCGCGCCGCCGAGGAGGTCAAGGAAGATATGTGCGCCAACGCGCCCATGGATCGACTGCTTTGCGGTGACGTCGGCTTTGGTAAGACGGAGATCGCCATGCGTGCTGCCTATAAGGCGGTCATGGGCGGCAAGCAGGTCGCCGTGCTTGTACCGACCACCATTCTTGCCCTGCAGCACTATCAGACCTTTACCAGCCGTATGCGTGCTTTTGGGGTCAACGTTGACATGATCTCCCGCTTCCGTACTGCCAAGGAGCAGGCGTTGACGCTGCGCCGATTGAAGCGCGGCGAGGTGGACATAATCATCGGCACGCACCGACTGATCTCCAAGGACGTTGAATTTCACGGACTTGGCTTGCTTGTCGTAGACGAGGAGCAGCGCTTTGGCGTCGCTCAAAAGGAAAAGCTCAAGCAGCTTGCGGGCAACGTCGACGTGCTGACGCTTTCTGCGACCCCCATCCCCCGTACGCTCAATATGGCAATGGGCGGTCTGCGCGACATTTCCATATTGGATGAAGCGCCGGGCGACCGCTTGCCCGTTCAGACCTACGTGCTGGAGGAGGATGAGCTGATCATTACCGAGGCGATCAAGCGCGAGCTGCGCCGCGGCGGTCAGGTCTTTTACCTGCATAACGTTGTAGAGACCATTGACGATCTGGCAGCAAGGCTTGCCAAGCTGGTTCCCGAGGCGCGTATCACCGTCGCACACGGAAAAATGGACAAGGATACGCTGGAGCGCATCTGGGAGGATATGCTCACGGGCAGTATTGATATTCTGGTATGCACCACCATCATCGAAACGGGCGTGGACGTTCCCAACGCCAACACGCTGATCGTCGATGGTGCGCATCGCTTGGGACTGTCACAGCTGCATCAGCTGCGCGGACGTGTCGGACGTTCTTCCCGCCGCGCGTATGCCTATTTCACCTATCCCAAATTCCGCTCGCTCTCCGAGATCTCGCAAAAGAGGCTTGAGGCGATCCGCGATTACGCCGAATTCGGTGCGGGCTTTAAGATCGCGCTGCGCGATATGGAGATCCGCGGTGCGGGCAATTTGCTCGGTGCCGAGCAGCACGGACACCTTGATGCCGTCGGTTATGATCTGTATATCAAGCTGCTCAATCGCGCCGTGCTGGAGGAACGTGGCGAAACGGTCGCGGAGGAGGTCGAATGCACGATCACCGTCAGCGTCGATGCCTATATCCCCGACAGCTATGTCCGCTTCTCGTCGCAGCGCATGGAAATGTACAAAAAGATTGCGCTGATCGCAACGGAGCAGGACAGAGACGATATTCTTGACGAGTTTCTCGACCGCTACGGCAACATTCCCCGTGCTACGGAAAATCTGCTCAACATTGCTCTGGTGCGTGCCGGCGGCATCCGCTGCGGCATCAAGAGTATCCGCCAGGAGCAGCTCAGCGTGCAGATCTATCCCACCAAGATCGACTTCGATGCTTGGTCGGGTGTTTCCGCCGCCTTCCCCGGACGGCTGCGCATGGCACTGACGGGTGAGCCGCATTTGACCCTTAAGCTCAAGCGCGAGGACGAAATGCTTCCGCTTATTCACAAAATATTTGCAAAATACACTGAAATCGTACAACAAAACGACACCTGAATCCGCTATAATAAATATGATCAAGCAAAGGAAGGTCAAACGTATATGAAAACACAATGGATGCGACGCGCGCTTTGCCTTGTGCTCGTGCTCTGCATGACGCTCACCATGCTGCTTTCCTGCTCGTCGGGCAAGGGAAAAACGCTGATGCGCCTGGGGGATACGACGCTGTCCGTCAATCTCTACGAGCTGATGCTCTCCCGTATGAAGGGAACGCTGGCATATAACGACTACGAGGTCGATTCCGACGAATTCTGGGATTATATCTGGAACGCCGAGGGCGCGACTTATAACGACTATTTCCTCGAGAGCATTCGGGAGGCAGCCAAAACGACGCTGGTCAAGCTGTATTTGTTTGAGGAGGTCTACGATCTGACGCTGCCGCAGTCCAAGATCGATGAGGTCGACGTCTATATGGCAGACCTTCTTGAAAATGATTTTGACGGCTCAAAGACTGCCTTCAATCAGGCAATGGCAGCGTATGGTATCAACATGGATATGCTGCGCGAGAACTATATCATGGAGGCAAAGATCGACTATCTCTCCACCTATCTCTCCACCAGAACGGCGGACAACGCAAGGGAGGAGTACTGCCAACAGTCTTACGTTTGCTTCCGTCAGATCCTCTTTCCGCTCTACGAGTACATCTATGAAACCGATGAAAACGGTGACGTGATCTATTTCAAGGCGGGAACCAACTATATCGCCTATGATAAAAAGGGCGGTGTGACCAAAACTGGCACCGACGGTACGCTGCGCAAGGACGCCGACGGGAATACCATGTATTTCACCGAGGATGGTAAGATCGCCTACGATAAAGCCAACGGAATTCCGCTGGAGGTGGACGAGGACAAGGACGGCTACGCCGATTTTGCTGCGCTTTCCGAGGAGGAGCAGGCAAGCATCAAGGAAAAGGCAGAGCAGCTCAAGGCGCTGATCGAGGCGGGGGATTTTACCACCTTTGAGCAGTACGGCAAGGAGCTTTCCGGCGACGACGGTGTATGGGACGCATACCCCGGGGGCATCTATCTCAACCAAAAGACCTCCTATCCGATTGCTTACCTCAACGAGATCTCCTCCGAGCTCGCTTCGATGAAGGTTGGAGATACGCTGCTGCACCGCTCGGACAACGCTTACCATTTCATTATGAAATATGAGATGCCGGAGGGTGCCTACGCGGACGAGGAGAACGAGGATTGGTTCGGCTCGTTTGAGAGTGAGCTGATGAGCTCTATCATTGATACGCTGTGCAAGGAATATATCGATCAGGTCAAGGTCGATGAGGACGTCTTTGCCGAGGCGATGACCATGAAGGACGTCGGAACCAATATCAACTATTGATAAACGGATGAACAGCAAAAAGCTGCTCCGCATGAGGCGGAGCAGCTTTTTTGATCTTACCAAGTTTTTGTGGGGTAGCCGTTCCACTCGGGCGAGGTAAAGCCCTCGGCGCCTTCGTGGTAGTAGATGGTGCATTCTTTGTCGGGAAACCACTCAGGTTGGCAAAATTCCGTCGGTGCATCTCCTTCAAAATAAATAGCGGTTAAGCTTGTGCATGCTGCAAAGGCAGAGTTGGCAACGCTTTCACATCCGCCCGTGATAACAACTTTTTTCAAGGAAGTAGCTCCTGCAAACAATTCCCGGGAGGAGTCGGAAAGGCTTTTTCCCGGGATTGTAATCTCTTCAAGAGCAGTGCACTCGGCAAATGCTCGTGCACCGATGGATTCCAACTGCTCGGGAAGGGTAATGTTCTTTAACAAAGAGCAAGATTCGAATGTGCCGGGAGGAAGGTCTCGCAGATTTTTCGGCAGCTTGACTGTATGCAGTGAAGAGCATAGCAGAAAAGCACCGCCGGAGATCGTATGGACAGTGTCGGGGATATCGATGCTTTCCAAGCTTTTATTTCTGGAAAACGAGTACATACCAAGAATCGTAACGTTTTTCCCTTCGATGGTGGAAGGAATAACGACGTCCGTATCGGTGCCAATATAATTGGTGATGGTAATCCCTCCATCTTCATTCTCCTCATATTCAAAATCCGTTGCCGAGTTTTCCTTATCACCGCAGGAGTAGAGCAGGGGCAGCAGCATCAGGATGGAAAGCAAAAGACAAAGAGTTTTTTTCATGGTGTCCTCCAAGATGATTGATGAAGTGGAAATATTATACACCAAGTTGGATGAAATGTCAATTCAGGGTGCACCGAATCTCACGTTTGATGAATATAAAAATAATTTTTATGCGGCACTTGACAACGCATGAGAAAAGCGGTATAATATATTGGTATGGTTATTGTACCTACGATGCCGTCGTGTATGGCGACGGGCCATTAGCTCAGTTGGTCAGAGCTACCGGCTCATAACCGGTTGGTCCGGGGTTCGAGTCCCTGATGGCCCACCAAAAAGAACAGAGGCACCCTCGTGGTGCCTCTGTTCTTTTTTGCGGAGCATCCCGGGTAGAGAAGACCGATGGAAGAATATCGTCCTCGCACGCGAGGCGCCGGCGAAGCCGGCGAGATATTCTTTTTGCCTCGCGGATAACGCGAGGCGGGGTTCAGAGTCCCTGATGGCCGCGGAGCATCCCGGGTAGAGAAGATCGATGAAAGAATATCGTCCTCGCAAGCGAGGCGTTGGCGAAGCCGGCGAGATATTCTTTTTGCCTCGCGGATAACGCGAGGCGGGGTTCAGAGTCCCTGATGGTCACGGAGCATCCCGGGTAGAGAAGACCGATGGAAGAATATCGTCCTCGCAAGCGAGGCGTCGGCGAAGCCGGCGAGATATTCTTTTTGCCTCGCGGATAACGCGAGGCGGGGTTCAGAGTCCCTGATGGTCGCGGAGCATCCCGGGTAGAGAGCTCGCGCGCCGCCTGCAGAGAAAAAAATTCGGTGGAATTCGCTCTTTTTGTGTATTTTCCCAAACGCTGCTATCTTGACAAAAAGGTATATATGTGGTATAATATCCAAGATAAGAGCAAAGCAATATTCCATGGCACCCCCGTGTGCCGCGGCAATGTGTAAAATTGAATGGACGATGCTTGACGCAGTGTTCCCCTGATGCTTCGTGTGTTTTGATTTTTGACCTTGCCGTATGGTGAGGCTTTTTCTTTGCCTGCGTCCGCGCACGGCAGAAAGGAGTGTACCCATGAGCAAATACAAGAGCATGAACGTGAATTTTATGCAGTGTCAGCGCTTCGAGGACGGACACCTTGTTCCCTTTGACGGCGTTTCTTCTCGTGTTTCTTCTTGTGATGGCGTTGATATTTCTATTTCCAATAGTGTTGTTTTTCCTGCGTTTTGTGATGCACACGTGCATCTCAGAGAGCCGGGATTTTTTTATAAAGAGACCATTGCCGCGGGAACGGCATCTGCGGCACGCGGCGGCTATGCCGACGTGTTTTCCATGCCCAACCTTGATCCCGTCCCCGATACCCCCGATCGGATCGCGCAGCAGTGGGAGATCATTCACCGCGATGCCGCTGTGCGCGTACACCCTTATGCCGCCATTACCGTCGGACAGGCAGGCAGGGAATTGGTTGATTTTGATGCGCTTGCTCCGCTTTGCGCCGGCTTCTCGGATGACGGTAAGGGCGTTCAGAGCGAGCAGATGATGGAGGAGGCAATGCGTCGCGCGGCGGCAATCGGTAAGATCATCGTTGCGCATTGTGAGGATGAATCGCTGCTGCACGGCGGCTGCATTCACGACGGTGCCTTTGCAGCGGAGCACGGTCTGCCCGGCATCTGCAGCGAAAGCGAATGGGGCCCGATCGCCCGTGACTTGCGCCTGGCAGAAAAAACGGGCTGTAAATATCACGTTTGTCATATCTCCACCAAGGAGAGCGTTGCGCTCATCCGCGAGGCAAAGTCGCGCGGTGTTGACGTCACCTGCGAAACCGCGCCGCACTACCTTACCATGGATGACAGTATGCTCAAGGACGAGGGGCGCTTCAAAATGAATCCGCCCATCCGTTCCTCTGCCGACAGACAGGCGCTGGTAGAGGGGCTGATCGACGGCACCATCGATATGATCGCCACCGACCACGCACCGCACAGTGCAGAGGAAAAGGCACAGGGTCTGCTCGGCAGCCGCATGGGTGTCGTAGGTCTTGAAACTGCCTTCGCCGTGGTTTATACCAAGCTGGTGCGCCCCGGCATCGTTCCGCTGGAAACGGTGATCCGCGCACTGACGACCAATCCCCGCGAGCGCTTTGGACTTGCCGCTACGAATGACATATGCGTGTTCGATCTGGACGCTGCCTACACCGTCGATCCTGCGGCGTTTGCCTCCAAGGGGCGCAGCACGCCGTTTGAGGGCGAGCAGCTGTTCGGTGTTTGCCGTCTGACCGTCGTTGACGGACGGGTCGTCTACGCCGATCCCGCACAATGATGAAAAATTAAAGATGTTATATATAAAAGGAGAAATGTGTTATGCCTAAGAGAACAGATTTGAAGAAGATTTTGGTCATCGGCTCCGGCCCCATCGTCATCGGACAGGCAGCGGAATTTGACTATGCAGGAACGCAGGCATGCCTGGCGCTCAAGGAAGAGGGCTACGAGGTCGTACTCTGTAACTCCAACCCTGCAACCATTATGACCGACACCTCTATTGCAGACAAGGTCTACATGGAGCCGCTGACGCTGGAGTATATTGCCAAGATCATCCGTTACGAGCGTCCCGATGCCATTATCCCCGGTATCGGCGGTCAGACCGGACTGAATCTTGCTATGCAGCTGGAAAAGAAGGGCGTTCTTAAGGAATGCCGCGTAGAGCTCTTGGGCACGTCGAGTGAATCCATCGAGCGTGCAGAGGACAGAGAGCTGTTCAAGGAGCTCTGCCAGTCCATCGGCGAGCCCGTTATCCCCTCCGAGATCACCTACAACCTGGAGGAAGCAAAGGCGGCCGCTCTTCGCATCGGCTATCCCGTCGTTCTTCGCCCTGCATTTACGTTGGGCGGCACCGGCGGTGGCTTCGCATACAGCGAGGAGGAGCTGATCGAGGTCGGAACCAACGCATTCAAGCTCTCTCCCGTGCATCAGGTTCTGATTGAAAAATCGGTCAGAGGCTATAAAGAGATCGAATTTGAGGTTATGCGCGACGGCAATGACCACGCCATCACCATCTGCGGCATGGAGAACATCGATCCCGTCGGCGTACACACCGGTGACTCTCTGGTCGTCGCTCCCATTATGACGCTGTCCGAGCACGATTGCAAGATGCTCAACGACAGTGCTATCAAGATCATCAAGGAGCTCAAGATCGAGGGCGGCTGTAACGTTCAGTTCGCGCTCAATCCCCACTCCAGCGAATATTATCTGATCGAGGTCAACCCTCGCGTTTCCCGTTCCTCCGCGCTGGCCTCCAAGGCTTCCGGTTACCCCATCGCTCGCGTTACGGCAAAGATCGCCGTCGGTATGGCGCTTGAGGACATCAAGATCGCCAACACCAACGCAGCCTTTGAGCCTGTGCTGGACTACGTGATCGCAAAGCTGCCTCGCTTCCCGTTCGATAAGTTTGCCTCCGCCACCAATACGCTGGGCACGCAGATGAAGGCAACGGGTGAGGTCATGGATATTGGCTCCAATCTGGAGGAGTGCTTGCTGAAATCCGCACGCTCGCTGGAGATCGGCGCTTACCATTTCCACCTGCCCAAGTTCGATCATAAGACTACGGAAGAGATCCTCGAGTATATCCGCGAGTTCCGCGACGATAACATCTTTGCCATTGCCGAGCTGATGCGCCGCGATGTCAGCGTTGCCGATATCCACGAGATCACCAAGATCACCCCTTACTTCCTTGAATCCGTCGAAAAGATCGTTGCTATGGAGCGTAAGCTTTGCGCGGCCGTTGGCAATATGGATATCTTCCGCGAGGCAAAGAAGATGGGCTTTGGCGATAAATTCATTGCCAAGCTGTGGAATATGAAGGAGATCGACGTCTACCACCTGCGCTGCGAGCATAACATTTTCCCCGTCTATAAGATGGTCGATACCTGCCACACCAACGCATATATTCCATACTTCTACTCCACCTACGACCATGCCTATGAGAACCAGTCCGTCGTTTCCGACAGACAGAAGATCCTTGTACTGGGCTCCGGTCCCATTCGTATCGGTCAGGGTGTCGAATTTGACTATTCCACAGTTCACGCCGTGGAGACCATCAAGAAGAGCGGCTACGAGGCGATCATCGCCAACAACAACCCCGAAACCGTTTCCACCGACTATACCTGCTCTGATAAGCTTTACTTCGAGCCGCTGTGCATCGAGGACGTAATGAATATCATCCATTTGGAGAACCCGATGGGTGTCGTTGCATCCCTCGGCGGTCAGACTGCGATCAATCTCGCAGCAGCGCTGGAGGAGCGCGGCGTTCAGCTGATCGGCACCGATTGCGCTGCAATCGAGCGAGCAGAGAACCGCGATTCCTTTGAGAAGGTCATGAATGAGCTGCACATCCCGCAGCCTACCGGCAGAGCCGTAACCAAAATTGAGGACGGTATCCGCGCCGCAGCCGAGATCGGCTATCCCGTTCTGGTTCGCCCCTCCGTCGTTCTTGGCGGCAGAGCCATGCAGATCGTTGCCGACGAGGCACAGCTTCGTCGCTACCTGCGTACCGCCGTTGAGATCGACGAGGATAAGCCTGTTCTGGTTGACAAGTATATCGTCGGCAAGGAGGTTGAGGTCGACGCGATCTGCGACGGCAAGGAAGTCTTCTGCCCCGGTATTATGGAGCTGGTCGAGCGCACCGGTATCCACAGCGGTGACTCCATCAGCGTTTACCCCTGCTACACGCTGTCCGACAAGGTAAAAAAGACCATTCTTGAATATACGAAAAGCTGGGTCTTGGCATCGGCATCGTCGGTCTGTTCATTATTCTGTTTATCGTTGACCCCAAGGAGAATGTATACGTCATTGAGGTCAACCCCCGTTCCTCCCGTACCGTACCCTTCCTGTCCAAGTCGACCGGCTTCAGCCTTGCCGATATTGCAACCCGCGTGATG
This sequence comes from Clostridia bacterium, assembly GCA_017452545.1. Taxonomy (GTDB): domain Bacteria; phylum Bacillota; class Clostridia; order Oscillospirales; family CAG-272; genus SIG644. Next base: position 12,913 of record JAFTME010000136.1, read on the forward strand.
CTGGGGCAGTCGCTGCGTGAGCAGGGCGTCTTTGAAATGAAGCCCAGAGCAAAGCAGCGCTGGTACGTTAAGGTTCCTGCCTTCTCGTTCATGAAGCTGCGCGGCATGGATGCTTACCTCTCTCCCGAAATGAAATCCACCGGTGAGGCGATCGGCTATGATGACAGCCTGACCCGCGCGCTGTATAAGGCGCTGCAGGCATCCGGTATGAACGTGGTGAACTACGGTACCGTTATGGTCACCATTGCAGACAAGGACAAGCCCGAGGCACTTCCGCTGGTTCGTCGTTTCTATAACATGGGCTTCAATATTCAGGCAACCCAGGGTACTGCAAAGTTCCTCAAGGAAAACGGCATTCGCACCCACGCTGTCGGTAAGATCAGCGAGGGCAGTGACGAGATCCTGCATTCCATCCGCCAGGGCTATGTCAATTACGTCATCAATACCCGCGACCTCAGCGCGCCCGGCGGTGTAACCGACGGACAGGAGATCCGCCAGTGTGCCGTTGAAAACAACGTGACCATCTTCACCTCTTTGGACACTGTCAGAGTTTTGCTTGACGTTCTGGAGGAGACCACGCTCGGCATCTCTACCATCGACGCATAAGGAGAAACGCTCGGATATGAAACAAGCAATCTACGAGATCACACGTAATCAGAAAATCGCAGATCACGTATATGAAATGGTGCTTCGCGGCGATACGAGCGCCATCACCGCGCCCGGTCAGTTTATCAACATTCAGTTGGCAGGGAAGTATCTGCGCCGCCCCATCTCCATCTGTGATTGGAGCGATACCGATATCACCATCATTTATAAGGTCGTCGGCGGCGGTACCGAGCAAATGAGCGAAATGCATCCGGGTGAGACGCTGGATGTGCTCGTCGGGCTTGGCAACGGCTACAACACGAAAAAGAGCGGCGATGCCCCTGTCCTTTTGGGCGGTGGCGTCGGCGTCCCCCCGATGTACGGCCTTTGCAAGGCGCTGCGCGCAGAGGGAAAGGCAGTGAAGGTCATCCTCGGCTTCAATACGGCATCCGAGGTGTTCTACGAGAACGAGTTCCGCGCTCTTGGCGCCGAGGTTACGGTGACCACCGTGGACGGCTCGTATGGTATGAAGGGCTTTGTAACCGACGCCCTTAAGACCATGGAGTATTCTTATTTCTTCACCTGCGGTCCCATGCCGATGTTCCGTGCCATCGAGAGTGTGGCGGTAACGTCGGGACAGTACAGCTTTGAGGAGCGCATGGGCTGCGGCTTCGGCGCTTGTATGGGCTGCACCTGCAAGACCAAGTACGGTAACAAGCGCATTTGTAAGGACGGCCCCGTTCTGGAAAGAGAGGAGATCGTATGGTAAATCTTTCTGTCAATCTGAGCGGTATTGAGATGGCAAACCCCATCATCCCCGCCAGCGGCACGTTCGGCTTTGGCTACGAGTTTGCCGAGCTGTACGATATCAACTGCCTTGGCACCTTCTCCTTCAAGGGAACAACGCTCAATCCTCGCTTCGGTAACCCCACGCCCCGTATTGCAGAATGCGAGGGCGGTATGCTGAATGCCGTCGGACTGCAAAATCCCGGTGTGGATAAGGTCATCTCCGAGGAGCTGCCCAAGCTCGCCAAGGTGTTCCATAAGCCCGTTATGGCAAACGTCAGCGGTTTTTCGCTGGAGGAATACGTTGAGACGGTCCGCAAGCTGGACGGCGAGAAGCAGATCGGCTGGTTCGAGGTCAACATCTCCTGCCCCAACGTACACGGCGGCGGTATGAGCTTTGGTACCTCGGCTGCATCGGCAGCACAAGTCACGGAAGCTGTTCGTAAGGTTACAAGCAAGCCCCTTTACATCAAGCTTTCCCCCAACGTCACCGACATCACCGAGATCGCTCGCGCCTGCGAGGCATCGGGTGCTGACGGTGTCAGCCTGATCAACACTCTGATGGGGATGCGTATCGATCTGAAAAAGAAAAAGCCCGTCTTAGCCAATGTCACCGGCGGCTTCTCCGGCCCTGCCATCATGCCCGTGGCTCTGCGTATGGTTTATCAGGTATATAAAGCAGTTAATATCCCCATCATCGGTATGGGTGGTATCAGCACGGCAGAGGACGTCATTGAAATGATGCTCGCCGGTGCGACGGCAGTACAGGTCGGCGCGGCAAATCTGATCAATCCCTACGCCAGCCGCGATATCATCGACGCCCTGCCCGCCGCTATGGAAAAATACGGCATCCGTTCGCTTTCCGAGATCATCGGTGCCGCCCACGCGTAACAATGGATTTTAAATAAAGAAAGGAAGTTATACTCATGGGAAGAGACGTTATTATCGCTTGTGATTTTGCAAGCAAGGAGCAGGTCATGCAGTTCCTTGACAAATTTGTCGACTGCAAGCCCTTTGTTAAAATCGGCATGGAGCTGTTTTATGCCGAGGGTCCCGAGATCGTTCGTGAGATCAAGCGCCGCGGCCACAAGATCTTCCTTGATCTGAAGCTGCACGATATTCCCAACACCGTAAAGAAGTCCATGGCGGTTCTTTCTCGCTTGGACGTTGATATGTGCAACCTGCACGCAGGCGGCACCATTACCATGATGCAGGCAGGTCTTGAGGGCCTGACCAGAGAGGATGGCAGCCGTCCGCTGCTCATCGCCGTTACCCAGCTGACCTCCACCGATCAGGAGAGAATGGAAAACGATCTGCTGATCCACGAGCCCATCGACAAGGTCGTTATGCACTACGCGCACAACGCGATGGTTGCGGGTCTGGACGGCGTCGTTTGCTCGCCTCTTGAGGCCGGCAAGGTGCACGAGGTCTGCGGTGAGAAGTTCTTGACCGTCACGCCCGGTGTCCGCTTCGCTGACGGCGACGTCGGTGACCAGAAGCGCGTCATGACGCCCGCCGCTGCCAAGGAGATCGGCTCCGACTATATCGTTGTCGGCCGTCCCATCACCGCTGCAGAGGACCCTGTTGCCGCATACAAGAGATGCGTGGCTGAGTTTGTCGGTTAATGGGAAACGTGCAGGGGAACTTCTTGAAAGAAGTTCCCCCACACCCCTTCAAGAACTTTTGAAAAAGTAACAGCCTATTTTTGTGTAGGGACAGGCGTCCCCGACTGTCCGTTGTGCATTATCAAATAAAAGGAGATTGAATCATGGAAAGCTACAAGAGAGAATTTATACAGTTTTTGCAGGGCGCAGGCGTTCTGAAGTTCGGTGACTTCACCGCAAAGTCCGGTAGAAAAATTCCTTATTTCATCAACGCCGGTATGATCAAGACGGGCGATGACATTGCAAAGCTTGGTGAGTTTTACGCTAAAGCTTATTTTGAAAAGCTGGGCGAGAAGAAGGCTGTTCTGTACGGCCCCGCTTACAAGGGCATCTCGCTGGCTGTTTCTGCGGCTGTTGCACTGTCCAAAAAGGATCTGAACGTTCCTTTCTTCTTCAACCGCAAGGAGGTCAAGGATCACGGTGAGGGTGGCGTGTTTGTCGGCTACGTTCCCACGCCCGGCGAGGAGATCGTCATTATCGAGGACGTTATCACCGCAGGTACTGCCATCCGTGAGAGCATGGAGATTCTGTCTCACCTGGAGGGCACTAAGGTCGCTGCGACCTTTATCATGGTAGACCGCAAGGAAAAGGGTCAGACAGAGAAGGGTGCTATGCAGGAGATCGAGGAGCAGTTTGGCTTCCCAGTATACTCCATCGTTGACGTTTACGACATCATTGAGTATCTGGAAGAGGATCCCGCAAATGAAGAGACTGTCACTCGTATCAAGAATTATCTGGCAGTCAATGGTGCAAAAGCATGAGAAGCCTGATTGATATTCTTGATTTGTCCGTCGCTGAGTTGGACGAATTGATTGCTACTGCATGTGACATTATTGACCATCCCGATAAATATGCTCACGTTTGTGCAGGTAAAAAGCTGGCGACGCTGTTCTTTGAACCCTCCACCCGTACCCGTCTTTCCTTTGAAGCGGCGATGTATGAGCTGGGAGGTAACGTTCTCGGCTTTGCCGGAGCACAGAGCTCCTCGGCTGCCAAGGGCGAAAGCGTAGCGGACACGGCTAAAACGGTATCCTGCTATGCGGACATTATCGCGATGCGTCACCCCAAGGAGGGTGCAGCGCTTGTTGCTGCACTCAATGCCTCCATTCCCGTCATCAATGCGGGAGACGGCGGTCATTGCCATCCGACGCAAACGCTGGCAGACCTTCTGACCATTTGGCGGGAAAAGGGCAGATTTGACAATCTGACCGTTGGTCTTTGCGGAGATTTGAAGTTCGGTCGTACGGTACACTCGCTGGTCGGCGCACTGTCCCGTTACACGGGAATCCGCGTCGTGCTGATTTCTCCGGATGAGCTTAAGCTGCCTGATTATGTCAAGGAGGACGTTTTGAACAAGAACGGTATCCCTTATGAGGAGGTCTCTGATCTTGAGGCGGCCATCCCCAAGCTGGATATTCTGTACATGACCAGAGTTCAGCGCGAGAGATTCTTCAATGAGGAGGATTATCTGCGTCTGAAAGACAGTTATATTCTCGATATCAAAAAATTGCAAAATGCCAAGAGTGATCTGTGCGTCATGCATCCGCTGCCTCGTGTTAACGAGATCAGCGTAGCCGTTGATGACGATCCCCGTGCTTGCTACTTCAAGCAGGTTTTGTACGGCAAGTATATGAGAATGGCGCTCATTCTCAAGCTGCTCGGAATCCAAGTGTGACGGAGGTGCAACCATGAAAATTGATGCAATTAAAAACGGTATTGTCATCGATCACATCACGGCAGGGCGTGGCAAGGATATTGACCGCTTGCTCGGCCTGGATCGTCTGGACTGCACCGTGGCGCTCATTAAGAATGTTGGCAGCAAAAAGATGGGCCGAAAGGACATCATCAAGATCGATGCTGCTATTGAAATTGATCTTGATGTGCTGGGCTTTATTGATCCCGGTGTGACGGTCAACGTCATTCGTGATGAGAAAACGGTAGAGAAAAAGAGCATCCAACTGCCGGAGCGCCTTACCGGTGTTATCAAGTGTAAGAATCCGCGCTGCATTACGAGCTGCGAGCAGGAGCTTGCTCACGTCTTTACGCTGACCGACCGCGACTCTCGCGTATATCGCTGCCTGTATTGCGAAAGCAAGGCGGATATTTAAGAAAAGTGGATAAAAGGGCGGGGGAAACTTTTTTGAAAAAAAGTTTCCCCCGCTCCCCCTTTCAAAAAACTTTTGAAAAGGGGTTGACAGCAAAGAAGAAACGTGTTATAATAGCCCCAATATTTTCAAAAAGGAGTACGACAATGACGATTTATAGCTTTGTACGAGTTATGAATACTGAAAATGAGCACGGCATGGAATCCAACCCTTGGTTTCTGTCGGGCTTGTGTTGTCGTACCCAAATTTCAGTATAGTCTACCGTAATAGATAGGCGTATAGAATATTCGGATATTGACGGTGCAAGTCGAAGAAATTTCGATTTGCGCCGTTTTTTATATTTTCAAAGGAGATTTATCATGGAAACCAAAGAATACCTGATCAATTATTACGAGACGCACGACGAGGACGGACGGTTGCGGACGCGCCGAGGCTCGGTCGAATTCCTGACGACGGTACACTATGTGGAACGTTACCTGAAACCAGGCATGAAAATTTTGGAGATCGGCGCTGGCACGGGACGGTACTCACACTATTTTGCGCAGAATGGCTACCAGGTCGATGCCATAGAGCTAACTGAATGTAACATTGAAGTATTTCGCACCAACACGCAAATGGGCGAGCGCGTCACGATCACACAAGGCGACGCCTGCGATCTGTCTCACGTTTCCGATGAGAGCTATGATATCACTCTGCTGCTCGGACCGATGTACCACCTCTATACGGAGCCGGAGCAAAAGAGGGCGCTTACCGAAGCCATCCGTGTGACCAAAACGGGCGGCATCGTCTTTGCTGCTTATTGCAACAGCGACATGACCATGCTGCAATATTGTTTTGGACGCGGCATGATACACCAGTCCTTGACAGAGAATAAAATCGATCTTGTGACCTACAAGCTTTCATCTCTGCCCGAGGATGTTTTTCAAATGTACCGCAAGGAGGAGATTGATGCTTTGATGCAAGACTTTTCTGTTACACGCTTACACTATGTGGGTACTGACATGTTAACCCACATGATGCGCGAATGCGTCGATGCGATGGACGACACGACCTTCAACATTTATATACAATACACACTAAGCATTTGTGAGCGCCCTGATATGATCGGCGCGACTAACCATATGCTGGATATTTTCAGAAAGGAATAAACCTATGATATTTCAAGACAAAACGATCACACTCAAGGACGGCAGAACTGCCATTTTAAGAACGCCGTGCGCCGAGGATGCGCAGCAGCTATTGGATTACATCAAAACGGCGTTTGGAGAAACGGATTTTCTCTCTCGTTATCCCGAGGAATGCGAGGGCATGACCCTTGAGAGCGAGAGTGTGTGGATAGAAACAGGGCGTAATTCCCCCGACATTTTGCGAATTGACTGCTTTGTAGACGGCGAGCTGGCAGGAAACTGTGAGATCACCTTCCGCAGCGGCATTAAGATGCGCCACCGCGCGACCATCGGTATTAGCATTTTGAAAAAATACTGGAACCTCGGCATCGGCTCGGCGATGTTTCGTGAGTTGATCGCAGCAGCCGAGGCACGCCCCGAAACGACGCTGATGGAGCTTGAGTTCATCGAGGGAAATGAGCGAGCCCGCGCGCTATATGAAAAATTCGGTTTTCGA
>JAFTME010000137.1 GCA_017452545.1 Clostridia bacterium
CCCATACCCCTATTCTTGTTTTGCTTTTATCGTTTTTAATGAGGATATTAACATCCTTCGTATTGCTCCGCAATCGTTCTGAATTGACTTGTAAGCCGTTTCTTCAATGCACCCGGTTTCAAACAAAAGCTCAAGCCAATATTCTGTTTCATAACATTCCTTTTGAGCAATTTCAAGTTTAGATATAAAATCCTTTGTACCTTGCGCATATTGTGCTTCGTGAATATTTGCTCCAATGGAAGTGCCTGAACGCAGCAGCTGGTTGATAAGCACCGTTTCTTTGTGTTCCGCCTTCATATTACGGCAGAGGAAAACAATATTTTTAGCAAATTCCTTTGCTTTATCTCTCATAATACTGCTAGACATAACATCACCTCTGAAGATATTATACAATAAAACTGAATAATCGTCAAGTTATATTCCGACTCCGTCGGAGTGATATTGTCGCTTACGCGACAGTGATATTGAAGCCTTACGGCTTCAGTGATATTTTATTCGCCTTTTAAACTTGCGAAGCAAATATCACTCGTCGTAAGACGAATATCACTGCGAAGCAATATAACTCGCCGCAGGCGAATAAAACTGCGAGACTTCCTTATGAGAAGTCTCGCATCGCATCTCCTTTTTTTGGTGGTCCTTGTGTATGGCTTCGCTGAACCATCTCGCCGCTCTGCAAACCTTTTCTTTCCTCTTTCTTGGTGCGGCGGACGACGTTTGCCGTTCGCTTGCGATGCGGTCGCTCCGACCGCAAGGCAAACTCGTAGCGAGGCGCAGCCGAGCAGGTTCAAAGTCCCTTCACCCACACCAAACAGTAGAAATCCGAACCCTTCGCCTACCGGCTTTGGGTTCGGATTTCTTTACGTTTTCGAAGAAAACGGGTGTTCAGGGGACGAGTGATGCTGACTTGCTGTTGTTGGCATCACGCCCGAGCTCCGCCTAAGTAAATATCCTTGATGGTTGATTCAGGGTGCAATATTTGTAAGAAATCGTCGCATTCCTGTATTGATTCCTTGCAGCGTATATGGTATAATAAAATCAAACCTTATATTTTATCTCCTTGCTTGACAGAAAACGCTGACGTAAGATCGGAGGACGTACCTATGAATCTCTTAAATCAGACCGTAGTACACAAGGCTTTCGGCGAAGGAACCGTTATTGCCCATGATGGCGATTACATTACCGTAAAATTTTCCAACAGAGAGAGCCGCTTTATCTCTCCCGATATTTTTATCTCCTTCTTAAAATGCAAGGACGCGCAGCTGCAATCTGCACTTGAGGAGGCAGCGGCAGCAAAGGAACAAGCGAAAGCGCAAAAGGCACGCGAGGAGCGTGAAAAAGCGATGCGTGAGGCTGAGGAGGCCAATCGACGCGCGGAAGAAGCTGCCAGAGCATCCGCCGGGCGCGCCGCGCAGCCTCGCAAGAGCAACGAAAACAATCTTGCTTTTAAGTGCAATTTCTGCGACGGCGGCTGCACAAGCAGCTGCATCGGATACAAGGGGGTATGCTCGGACGCGCAGATCCGCTATAATATTGAGCTTCGCCGTCACAGCTGGTGCTCCAACGCAAACGCACCTTGCCGTCGCTATCTTGACGGTGCAATCAGCCGTGCAGAGCTGGATGCTGTAAATACAAATACGGACAACTTTGTTTGCTATGAATCCCGTATGCTGACCGCTTGGACGGCTGCTGCAGGAGAGGATCTTGACGAGGAGCACGGTATCATGCAAGGGCGACGCATTCAGGATGCCGCAAGCAACAGCCTTGCCATACTGACCACCCGCTATCCCGAGCGAGAGGAAGAGGATCGCGTTATTTTTGGCGTTTTCGTAACGGGAGAGGCGATCGAAGGCGACGAAGCCAATGCAGGCTACGTGGTGGCAAAGGAAGGCTATACCATTGAGCTGACCCCGGATGAAGCAAAAGAACTGAAGTTCTGGCACTATTATAAAAACAAAGATGGCGGAATTCGTTGGAGCCAGGGCCTGTACCGCTATATGAAGGATTCCGTCTGCGCCCGCATTCTTGCGGACATTGTGAATATCAAGCGAGATCCCGCAGAAAAGGCACGCGCAAACGCTATCCTTGCCTATTACTGCAGAATCAAGGGCATTGACACCGACAAAATCCCCGCCGCAAACGGGGCGATATGAGGATATTTCATATGAACATTACAGAATTTAACGAAGAGCTTCAAAGCATAAACGTCGGCTCTTGGGGATACGGAAATGAAATCTTGTATTGCATGACAAGAGATCCCCGCGATCTAACAGACAAAGATAAGCTTACCGGTGCCATTTGGCTGATCGGGCGAGCGTATGCCGCCTCTCCGCAGAGACGCTCGTACGGCGGAACGATGGAAAACACGGTGGGCTACATTGATACCGCAGGAAAAACGCCGGAAAGATGTCCCGTTTGGCCTGTAAGAACGCAAAACGATGGGCGCGAAGGCTTTTTCGACGAGATTGCAGACAAGCTGAAGGCTTTGATCGAGGCTGACGCTGCTTTCCAAGCAATGATCAGTAACTATGCGGAGCACCCCACACCATATCGCTATGACCGCTCCGATGCCGACGTGGAGGCGTTGGCCGAATCGATCCGTATCGTTTTACGGTATAATATTTTCTTAAGCCAAGCCCTGGAATCGTTTGACCATGTTCCCGCAGGAAATTGCTTTAACGGCAACCGTATATATTGCTCCAATCACATTTCCTTCTCCAGCAAATTTCTCCACTTTTATTTTCCCCACAGAGTCTTTATCATCGATACTTTTGCTCGCGACGGCGGAAAATCTCTGTTTAACGGGAATGCTGCAGATGAGCACCGACACCGCGCATTTTACGATGCTCCTCCGCTGGCCACGGATGTGTTCGGCGACGACGTTTATGCGCAATTTTCCAAAATAGAAGCGAAACGCATCTATGGCACCGTAGCCGCCTTCCCTGACGTCCATCGCATTTGCGAGATCTATGATAGTCGAAGCCGGGGTTCCGTCGCGTTATCGAATGACAACTTAACGGTAAAGGATTACATAGAGCATTGCATCCGCTCGTATTTGTTGGGCTGCTATCTCACACACACGGCAAGAATTCAGCCGATCAACCAAATCAAATATGCAGCAGCGCCTTCGATCTCCTCGATGCCCCGATTGACGGATGCGATTTTCCTGAATATCAAGTCGCCGCTTTCCGACGCACTGACCAACCACTACCGCAGTATAAAAGACGGCTATCACGTCGGATACATCACACTTTAAGGAAAGCCGCGTGCGTATTCACAATCATTTTAAAAATATGATCGCATAAATTTTGTGCAACCCGTTGACAAGCGTCGATGCATTATGGTACAATAAAACCACAATATACATCATAAGGAGGATCGCCATGAAAGCAATCATCCGCCGGCTTTGTCTGCTGCTCTGCCTGGTCATGGTACTGACCGCGCTGATCGCCTGCGACAAGGAGCCGCAAGATCCCGTTCCCCCCGATCCCGATAGCAGTGAAACACCCGAGCCGCAGCCTCCCGTCGAGCAAACCGTCGACGTGATCAAGGACGGCAAAACCACCTTCCGCATCGTTCGCGGTGACCAGTACAACAAGGACGATGCCCCAACAAAAACAGCCATTGCTCTTCGCAAGGCAATCGTTGCCGCTACCGGCTGCGAGATTGAGATTACTACCGACTTTACGGAAGCATCGGCAGATATCCCCGAGATCATCGTCGGTGATACCACCCGTCCCGTCGGCAAGGACCGCACGCTGGAAAACAACCAATTCCTCGTCTACTATGACGGCAAGGATATTTTGCTGTACGGAAACACAGACTTTGCCCTCAGCAATGCCGTAGATTACTTCATCGAGACCTACCTCGGTTACGATGCAGACAAGGATACCTATGCAAAGACCGATTGCATCATTCCCGAGAAGCTGGAGCATACCGGCTCGTTCGAGATGCCGCCCGACGTATACGTCGTTGAGAATATCCGCAACGTCACCGGTAAGGGCAACAACGAAGACTGGAACGATATGGTCCGCCTGATCGCCTCGCTGCAGGGCCGTCTGAACAAGACCGCTAAGGAAAACGGCTTCTACGTATATCTGATCGACCCCAACAGCGACAAATACAAATCCAACGACTACTTCTGGCTGGATTACATCAGTGGAGAGGGCAAGTTCCTTGCGGGCAGCCAACGCATTGAGGTTCCCAACTGGGAGGCATTCTGGAACACATTCGGTACCTATATCAAGGACGCAGGTCTTGTCGTGTGGGATCCCAACGCACCCGCAACCGCCAATGTTGCCGCAACCATCTGCTCCGTTGACGGTCACCTCCCCGTGCGCTACGATACCGACGAAAACAGCCTCTATACCTGGCTGACAAGCAACGGCGTAGAGGTCAAGGTCAATCTCGTGGATATGTTCACGGGCGAGCCCGGCTCCACAATTCCCGGAACCAATCTGACCTCCACCGGATCGATCAAGTGCGACCCGTATATCTGGGCTTTGGAAAAGTATATCGACCGCTGCAGCTCCACCATGCTGGCTTATGCTCTTGACGGTGCATCGCAGGTCGAAACCAACTATATTTACAAAAAGGCTGAAAACACCACGCCCGCTTATAACCAGCTTTATAGCCACGACTATTATATTTACAACGAGTGCTTCTTCCTTGACCTGACCTGTATCGCTGACGAGAAGCCCTGCGACGACCCCGATCAGCCCATGGGCACTGACTCCAAGACGCTGGCAAAAATTCTCAGCGTTATGCAGGAGAGAAACGACGGCGAATTTTCCAAGCTGATGGGCTTCCCGCCTTGGTATATGAAGTACACCAAATTCCTGGGTCACGGCAAAACGCCTGAGGTTACGTTGGAGTGGACCTTCGTCGCTTTCATCACACAGTATAACTTCATCAAGGAAGCAGATGCAGCACATCCCTCCTGGATGACCAACGCCTCCGTCTACTGTCAGTATGAAATGACCACCGAAAAGTTCGAGAACAACGAGTCTCCTCTTGAGGAGGTGTTCGACCCCGATACGCGCTACTTCTCCTTCTATCTGGGTGACTACGACTCCTCTGCTTGGCTCAAGCTGATGGCGCCTGACTGCTTTGAAAGCAACCAGCTGGGCAAGGTTCCCATGATGTGGGCATTCAACCCCAACCTTTCCGACCGCGTTCCCATGATCTTCGACTACGTTTACGAGAAAAAGACTCCCCTGGATTACTTCACCACGGGTGATACCGGTGCGGGCTACGTCTTCCCCTCCCGTCTGCAGGATCTGGATATGTGGGTTGATTACAATGAGGATTACCTTGAAAAGTTCGACATGGACATCGTCGGCTTTATCATCGACGACCGTGCCCTCTCTCTTGACATTCTCGAGGCATACGCCGACATCACGCCCTACGGCGCATTCACTAACGTCGGTACCTACGCGAATAGTTATCTGACCGTTCTTGACGACGAAGTCGTTTTCCTGCGCGAATGGGACTTCTATCCCTATGAGGGCGAGAAGTGCTGGAGCGGCATGTACAATCAGTTCCGCAACTCGGGTCTGAACTTTGCAGGCTTCCGTTGCATTCGCCAGTACACGCCCGATATCGTCGCTGCTGTGGATTCCTTCATCAAATACGCTGAGGCAAAGAACGACGGCTTCGAATATAAGTACGTCGATACTTACACGCTCTTTGATCTGATTCTGCAATCCGGTCAGGGTGTCCACGTCTACAGCGACGGATATTGATCTGCCCATTTTCATTGGTTGCTGCCGATTCTCGGCAGCAACCTTTTTTGATCTCGCTCAATTTTGCAAACAGGAATTGACAAGAAAGAAAAAACGTGTTATACTATACTAAAGTATTATTCAAAAATTCAGAATGGAGAGATACTATGGCAAAAAGTGTAAAGGATATTCTTAATCTCATTCGCGAAAACGGCATTAAAATGATTGACTTTAAAATGGTCGACATCAACGGTCAGTACCGTCACGTTACCATCCCCGCAGAGAACTTCTCCGAGGATACCATGAAGAGCGGCATCGGCTTTGATGCCTCCAACTATGGCTACGCCGTCGTCGAGAAAAGCGACATGGTCTTTATTCCCGACCCCGACACCGCCTTAATTGATCCCTTCTGCGATATTCCCACACTGACCATGACGGGTAACGCCATGATCATCGATACGCCCGAAAACCGCCCCCTGCCCCAATATCCCCGCAATATTGTCCGTGCTGCCGTGCAGCACATGAAGGACAGCGGTGTTGCGGATACCATGCTTATTCTGCCCGAATTCGAATTTTATCTGTTCGACAACGTTGGCTGGGAGGTCAGCGCCCGCGAGGTCAGCGCCCACGTTGACGCCAAGCAGTCCTACTGGAACAGCGCGACCGAGGGCATGGGTGTCGTCGTTCCCAAGCAGAAAAATTATCATATCGCCAAGCCCTTTGACGTTTCCTACGAGTGCCGCAGCGAAATGTGCCTGCATATGAAGGACGCCGGTATCGATATCAATTATCATCATCCCGAGGTCGCAGCCTCTGGTCAGTTTGAGATCGAGCCGCAGCTGGGCGAGGTCGTCCATATGGCGGATGCGACCATGATGATCAAATATATCATCCACAACACCGCGCTCAAGTACGGCAAGACCGCCACCTTTATGCCCAAGCCCATCTACGGCGAGGCAGGCAGCGGCATGCACGTGCATATGCTGCTCATGAAGGACGGTCAGCCCGTCTTCTCCGACGACAACGGCTATGCACACCTGTCCGAAACCGCGCATTACTTCATGGGCGGTCTTCTCAAGCACATCGCATCGCTCTGTGCGCTGACCAACCCCTCCACCAACTCGTTCAAGCGTCTGGTTCCCGGCTTTGAGGCCCCCGTCGCCGTCGGCTATGCAACCTCCAACCGCTCTGCCGTCATTCGTATTCCTGCCTATGCCAAGAGCCCCGAGAAGAGTCGCTTTGAGCTTCGTAAACCCGACGCGACCTGCAACCCCTATTTCTGCTATGCCGCCATTCTGATGGCCGGTCTTGACGGTGTCAAGAATAAGATCGATCCTCACGCCGAGGGCTGGGGTCCTTATGACTTCAACCTCTTCCACCTGCCCGAGGAGGAAAAGGCAAAGCTCAAGGGCCTGCCTACCACGCTCGACGCTGCGCTGGACGCACTCGAGGCAGATCACGACTACCTGACCGCAGGCGGTGTCTTCCCCGAGGAGCTGCTCCGCAGCTTTATCAAAACCAAGCGTGCCGAGTGCAGCGAGATGTCCAAGATCCCGCACCCCGCCGAGTTTGATAAGTATTACAACCTGTAATCGGTGCATTTCGGGTTAAAATCATGTTATTTTCTTAAAAATTCGATCTTTTTTCAAAAAACATCTTGCATTTGTGAGAAAAGCATGGTATAATACCCTGTATGAAGTTTAGGACGCGTCTTGCGCCGTCCATGAAAATTATTTTAGAGGAGAAAATCATGGGAGTTCTTGAATACGTTCTCGGTGCTGCAATCCTGGTTATGGCTCTGTTCCTGGCAGTTGCTGTTCTGATGCAGTCCGGTAAGGACAGCCGCCTGTCCGGTGCTATCGCCGGCGGTGCCGATACCTTCTTCAGCAAGGCAAAGGCTAACACCTGGGATAAGGTTCTGTCCAAGCTGACGATCGTTATTTCGATCATTTTCGTCATTCTGGTTGTTGCGCTCTACGCCGTTGCAGGCTAAGCCGTCAGCATGACACAAAAAGCAGCGGAGGTCTTTTTCAGACCTCCGCTGCTTTTTGTTTTTTTACTCCCGAAGCAAATGCCGCGCCCGCAGCTGCCGCTTCAGCTCCTCCCGTACAGCCTCGGGCGGCGGCAGCAACGGCAGTCGCACCTCGGCACGGCAGAGCGAAAGCAGCTCCAATGCCGTCTTGACCGGTCCCGGATTGCTGTCGGCAAACAGCGCCTCCGTCAACGCGCCCATGGAGGCCGCCCGCGCTCCCGCCAGTCGCGGCTTGCCCTCGCGCCACAGTCGGCATACGTCATGCACCTCACGCGGCATGACGTTGGACAAGACCGAAATCACGCCCACGCCCCCCACAGACAAGACGGGAACCGTCAGCTCGTCGTTTCCCGAATAAACGTCCAGCCTGTCACCACAGCTTCGGATCAGCCGCGCCGTCGCCGCCACGTCCACGCCCGCATCCTTGACACCAATGATATTCGGATGCTCTGCCAGGCGATCGTATGTATCGAGCGTCAGCGTTACCCCCGTCCTTCCCGGAATATGGTATAAAATGATCGGCAGTCCGGCGTGATCGGCAACCGCGCAAAAATGGGCATACAGCCCCGTCTGTGACGGGCGATTATAGTAGGGCGTCACGACCAGCAGCGCATCTGCTCCTGCTGCACACGCCTCGCGTGAGAGCTGCATGGTATGCGCGGTATCCGCACAGCCGCTTCCCGCGATCAGCGGCACACGTCCGTCTACCCGCGCCGCCGCATATGCGATCAATGCGATCTTTTCCTTTTCGGTCAGCGTTGCGCTCTCTCCTGTTGTGCCAACCACGACCAGGGCGTCGATCCCTTGCTCGATTTGGCGGTCGATCAACCGCCCGAACGCCTCAAAATCGATCCGTCCGTCACAAAAGGGCGTGACCAGTGCCGTCGCCGCCCCTCGAAATAACGTCTGCTTTTGCTTACTCATACTCTGCCATCCTTCCTTTCCGTCAATGCAGTATAAATTCACATTTTAGTATTGAAATCTGCTTGGACTTGGTGTATAATAATATGAATAGTTGTTTGCGCTTCGATTGCCTCCCTTATCATCATATGCAATCGCCGCGCCAAGGATGAAAGCTTTTCATATAAGAGAAAGGATCCACCATGAGTGTGATTATCAATAACAAGCCCGATACCGATCTGCGCACCTCGGATTTCTATTACGATCTGCCCGAGGAGCGCATTGCCCAGCACCCCCTCGAGCCGCGCGACCACAGCCGACTGATGGTGCTCAACCGCGATGCACATACCGTAACACACCGTCATTTTTACGACATACTTGACTATCTGCGCCCGGGTGACGTACTGGTCATCAACGACTCCAAGGTCATTCCCGCACGCCTGTACGGTCACGTCGAAGGGCGTGAGGATGCCCTCATTGAGCTGCTGCTGCTCCGCTCCCACGGTCATGACCGCTGGGAAACGCTGGTCAAGCCGGGCAAGCGTGCCCGCCTCGGAATGCGAATGGTATTCGGCGAGGGCAAGCTGACCGCCGAGGTCGTCGATATCGTCGAGGAGGGCAACCGTATCCTGCAGTTTTTCTACGATAAGGAGCAGTACTCCAACGTCTACGAGATCCTCCACGAGATTGGTCTGATGCCCCTACCGCCCTACATCACCGAACGCTTGCAGGATAAGAGCCGCTACCAGACCGTCTACGCCCGCGAGGAGGGTAGCGCAGCTGCTCCTACGGCAGGTCTGCATTTCACGCCCGAGCTGCTCGAAGCGATCAAGCAAAAGGGCGTTGCCATTGCCCCCGTCATGCTGCACGTAGGACTTGGCACCTTCCGCCCCGTCAAGGCGGATCGCATTGATGAGCACATCATGCACACCGAATATATCAGCGTCAGCCCCGAGAGCGCCGCGCTGATCAATTCCCGCCGTGCCGCAGGCGGTCGTGTCATTGCCGTCGGCACCACCTCCTGCCGCACGCTGGAAAGCGTTTCGGACGAGGACGGCACCATCCGCGCCATCAGCGGAGATACCGGCATTTTCATCTATCCCGGCTACAAATTCAAGGCCGTTGACGCACTGATCACCAATTTCCACCTGCCGGAATCCACGCTTCTCATGTTAGTATCGGCGTTTTATAACCGTGACGACGTTCTCGCCGCATATAAGGAAGCCGTGGAGGAGCAATATCGCTTCTTCTCCTTCGGAGATGCGATGCTGATAGTATAAAAGAAGCGAGCAAGGCAAAAAGTGTTGCATCTATTGGTGTTTGAATAATTTTTGATTTCATATGTTTTTTAAAATAACAATTCTTTAATCTTTTTGCGAAGGGATGTTGATTAAATAAAATATTTACAAACAAATTTTTTGCAAAGTATTGTTTTTTAGTTTTTTTTGTGGTAAAATATGTGTGTATATTAGTGCATCATTGTTAGGAGCTTTTGTTTATGCCAGGGAAAAAGATTATTGGTTTAACAGGACCGTTTGGAAGTGGATGTTCTTATATTGCAAAAAAAATTATATCTTCAAAAGGCTACAAGTACATTTCACTATCAGAAATATTGAGAAGTGCCATAACAGATGGTGAATATTCTAGGAGCGATCTTCAAGATAAGGGAAATGAGACGAGGGCCCAACATGGCGCAGGGTATTTAGCTGATAAAGCAATTGAAATTATTGATTCCACTGATGGTGATAAGTTTGTTATTGATAGCATTCGTAATACGCACGAAATTGATAGTTTTAAAAAACATTTTCCAGAGTTTTATTTGTTGGCGGTTTGGGCTAGCAAAGATACTAGATGGGAGAGAGTAAGAGATAAATACAAGGGTGATTTGTCAGTTTTTGAAAAAGATGATAAACGCGACAAAGATGAAAAAGATGAAAACGGACAACAAATCACTTTGTGTTATCAAATGGCAGATGTTATCGTGTTGAATGAAACAAAAATTCATGCAGAGCAATCTGACGATTTTGTTACACTCCAAAAGATAGTAGAAAGATATGTTGATTTGGTCGAAAAGAATGCTATGTACGAGCCTACAGAAATGGAAACATTAATGGCTATGGCATATGCTAATAGCATGAGATCGTCTTGTACCCAACGAAAAGTGGGCGCATTGATAATAGATGAATACGGAAATGTTTTTAGTTCAGGGTATAATGAAGTTCCGGTTCTCGAACGTTCTTGTAAGCGCGAGTATGGGATGTGTTATCGGAAGTTTTTAAGGAAAGATATCAATGAAAAGATACAAGGTGAACTAAAAGATCCAGAAGTATCTAGTAAGATTTCTTCTATTGTGAAAAACAATTCCAAAATGTTGGACTATTGTAGAGCACTACATGCGGAAGAAAACGCAATAGTCAATATGGCAAGATTAAGTGTATCTACTAATCATTCGAAAGCAACGCTTTATACTACTACATATCCGTGTAATCTATGTGCGAATAAAATAGCACAAATAGGTATCAAAAAAGTAATATATTATGAGCCTTATCCGCAAGAAGAAGCAAAGAAAACTTTAGCAGCACACAATGTTAGCCAAATTCCTTTTGAAGGTGTTACGTTTAATAGTTATTTTAAATTTATGGAGGTGTTGAGATGAAAATTTGTCCTAAGTGCGGAAAAGTAGTTTCGTATAATTCATACTTTGGTGCTTATATTTGCACAGACTGCAACTGGGAGGATGCCACCATTGGTCAAAAGCGAAATATGGGTTTAAATGGTATCTCATATAGAGTGGTGGGGAACTCAAAGTCTTTAAAAAAATCAGAGAGAAACGCTTTTGAGAAAAAGGCGGTTGCAGTAAAGTAAGATCGTTTTATTTGTTAGAGGCTGTCTAATCAGATAGCCTCTTTACTTGTTTGTGAATATTCCGGTTGGTTTGTGCAATATTACCAATCGGTAAAATCTTATATAGCATCAGCATTGGGGATGCGATGCTCATACAGTAAAAGAAAAATTTACGGTAGGGGCGAACTGTGTTCGCCTGCGGGCGTTCGCAGAACGCCCCTACGGAAGAAATTTCACGATACTTGTGCAGCATTGCCGATCGGTAAATCCTATATAACGAACGCGATGCTTATGAAGTAAAAAATTAGATAAAAAAACAGATTGATATTGACAACCAAATAAAACTATGTTATACTGATTTTGTGAGAGGGGACGGCACCCATCAGAAAAAACGGAGTCACAAAATATGCAAATTCAATACAAGGGGGCGACACCCATCGAAAAAAATGTAATTGTAGTTGATGAGCAAGGAAATGAATATGAAGCGACCTACCCCAAACGGGCGAAAGGTCTTGTAAAATCAGGCAGGGCACGCTTCGTAGACGAAAATAAAATATGCCTTGCGTGTCCGCCGAATGAATATTTGGAGGATAAAAAAATGACAGATAATATAATCGCAGCCGCAACCGAAACCGCTAACACGCAAGAGATCACACCGAAGTATATTTTGGAGCAGATTGCAAAGATCGCAAGCGACACCACCTACATCACGGAGGCCTTGGGTAGCTTGGCGACCGTTGAAATAATCGGCCCCGGAGACACTGGTGCAGCGGAGAAAGCAAAGAGCATCGCCGACATTGTCAGATGCCGCGAAACAACCAATCAGCAGTTCTTGGCTTTTTACACAAAGATTTATAACGATCTTATGACGCAAAAAATGGAGCAGGCGGCAGCCAAGATCGAATTGAAAAGATCTGCTATGTTAGCAACACTCCAAGGAGTAGAGGATTACTTTGACGAAGAGCAGATGAACGAGCGCGCAGACAGCGTTTTAATCGAAATGGATAAATTCTGCAACAGTATTCTTCTCGATAACAATTAAAATCCAATCGATTTTTTCCCGAGGTGAAAATCCTCGGGAATTTTTAACTAGATATTGACTCTGTCACGATACCGTGATATAATAAGATTGAAATGTATTCATCGCTTGAATGGCAGGAGATCAGTTATGTTTCATAAGATAAAAAATGTTGCGGTACTCCCTGAATACAAATTAAGCGTTCAGTTTTCAGAGGGAGTAACCAAGATTTATGATGTAAAGCCCTTGTTTGAAAAACGCCCTTTATTTGCAGAATTAAAGAATGCTCACGCCGAGTTTGCTTGTGTGTCTGTTGATGTAGGCGGCTACGGTATCATTTGGAACGATGATCTTGATCTTCCCTGTGATGAGCTTTGGGAAAACGGAGTACAGGTTGATACACCCTTTGACGGCTTGATGGCGTTTAGCGATGCTACCGAGCTTTGGGGGCTCAATGAAAGTACACTTCGTAAGGCAATTACTTACGGCAAACTTGTCAACGGCGTTGACGTTTGCAAATTTGGTAAACAATGGGTCGTATCTGTTGACGCAATGAAAAGAGAATACGGAAACAGTCGCGAAAAAGTATGATTGCCGATTAATAAGTGCAATACTACCAATCGATAAAATCTTATAAAGCATCAGTATCGTAGATGCAATATTTATAGAAAGAATTTTCACCCCGTAGGGCGGGGCTTGCTCCCGCCGAAAGATCCCAAGAGGTTTATGCAAAGGAGGTTCAAAAAATGAAAACAAGCAAGCTTCATCTTGCGCCCATCGTTGTCGTCCTTTGCGTCATTCTCGCCCTGACCGTCGCCGCCGTTGCGATCGCGCTGCTGCACTCCCCTGCCGCCACGCTGCACACCCCGGATGACGCAGGCTATATTCCCACCTCTGCCACGCCGTACACCTTTTCCGTTTCCGCACCGCAGGCTTTTGTGTACAGCGCTACCTCCAATGAGATCCTTTGGATCAAGGGAGCGTCCCGCGTGGTCTACCCCGCCAGCACGACCAAGCTGTTGACGGCACTGTACACGCTGACCGTTCTCTCTCCCGACGAGATCGTGACCGTAGGCGACGAGGTCGCGTTGATCGATCCCGCATCCTCCCGCGCTTTTATCAGCCCCGGTCAGGCGCTGACCGTTGAGATGCTGATCGAGGGCATGATGCTCCCCTCCGGCAACGATGCCGCTTACGCGCTCGCCGCCGCTGCAGGGCGCCGCATCGGCGGAGCATCGCTGAACGCCATTGATGCGGTTGACACCTTTCTTGACGGCATGAACGCATATGCCCTCACGCTTGGACTGTGCGGTACGCAATTCACCACCCCCGACGGGCTTGCCGCCGAGCAGCATTACACCACGCTGGAGGATATTCTTCTGATTGCCAAAGCCGCCACGGAGCAGCCGCTTATTATGAAATACGCAGCGCTGCACGAGGATAACGTGACTTATCACAGCGGGGAGACCATCACCTGGACCAACACCAATGCCCTGCTCGATCCCGACAGCCCCTATTATCGTCCCGCCGTAACGGGACTCAAAACGGGCTCCTTAACCGGAAACTACTGCCTGCTTTGCTCCTATGAGCAAGACGGCTCTACTTATATCATCGGCATTTTCGGCGCACCGACCAAAACTGCTCGCTTTGCGGATGCCTGCGCCATCATTGACGCCTTACATTAAAATATTTCTCAAAACCCACCGAAAGGAGTGCAGCAATGAAGGCTACCGATTTCCCCTCTCGCGAGCGCGTGCTCGCCGTCGTCGGCGCAACGGCGTCCGGCAAGACCTCGCTGGCCATTGCGCTGGCACAGCACCTCGGCGGAGAAATTTTGTCCTTTGACTCTATGCAGGTTTATCGCGGCATGGATATCGGCACCGCAACACCGACCGCCGACGAGCTTGCCGCCGTTCCGCACCATTTCATCAATATTCTCGACCCGTGGGAGCCTTACTCCTGCGCGGACTTTGTCGCCATGGCGCGAGAGCGCATCACCGCGCTGAGGGCTCGCGGCGTGCTGCCCGTTTTGTGCGGCGGCACCGGACTCTACCTCGACGGTCTTTTGCGCGGAGGCTCGTTTGAGTCATCCGCGCCCGGGAATCCCGCCATTCGTGAGCGTCTGACCGCTATATCCGAGCAGCCGGACGGAAAAGCCCTGCTCTGGCAGCGCCTGCAGCAAATCGATCCCGAAAGTGCAGCAGCCACACACCCCAACAACGTCAAGCGCGTCATCCGCGCGCTGGAGATTTACGAAAGCTGTGGCAGAACCAAAACCGAGCTGGACCGCGAGAGTCGTACCGCAGACACGCTTTGCTACGATGCCACCGTGCTGGGACTGCGCTACCATGACCGCTCGCTGCTCTACAGCCGCATCGACAAACGTGTTGATCTCATGCTGCAGGAGGGCTTATTTGAGGAGGTCGAGCGCCTCCATCGACTGGGTCTGTTTGAACGCAGCCCCACGGCAGCGCAGGCGATCGGCTATAAGGAGCTGCTCGGCGTGCTGCACGGCACCTGCTCGATGGACGACGCCGTTGCTGCGCTCAAGCTGGCAACCAGGCATTACGCCAAGCGCCAGTTGACCTGGTTTACCGCACGTCCCTACGTACAATGGATCGATGCCGATACTCCCGACGGCGCACTTCGCCCGCTCTCCGACGTCTTGAACGACGCGCTGCGCTGCGTCACGGAGGGCAACGTATGAACCGTGAAGCCATCGGACGCCTTGTCGGCAGTATGTTCTTCCGCGTTTTTGTCTTGCTTGCCATTCTCTATACACTATACCACTGTGTTGCCGCGAGCGATGCCCGCCTGACCACCGCCGTCGTCACCGTCGGCAGTGAGTGCGAGTTGACCGAGAGAGAGGCCGTCATCGTTCGCGACGAGCAAATTCTGACGGTTCCCGGCAACGGACTGCTGCTGTCCTACCCCATTGAAAACGGCACCAAGGTCAGCGCCAAAACCGCGCTGGCATCCGTTTATAGTGCCGCGCTTGATGCCGAAACCGCAGCAACGCTGCAGCAAAGCCTGCACGCGCTGGACAGTCAGCTGATCGCCGCCCGCAAAAGCGAGCAGCATTCGATGTCCTCGGACACACTTGCCATGCTCTCGGATATTCAAGCCGATATCCGCGCCGCGATCATCCGCTGCAATACGGCAGCCACAGGCGGTACGGCTTTGCAAAGCATCGTGGGTGAATACGGCACGCTGCTGCAAAATCTCAACCGCTACACTGCCCTGACGGGAACAACCGCTACGCAATCCCCCTCCGCTGCGCTGGAGGCACGTCGCTCCGCATTGCTGGCTCCCTACGTCCGCAGCGCGCGCACGCTGACCATCTCCGATCTTCTCCCCGCTACGCAAACAGAATTCGGAAACGTCTGGCAAACGGGATATTTTTATCATGCTTCCCGCGTTGACGGCTACGAAACTGTTTTTAATCGCGCCGATCTGGCAACAATGAATATTGTCACCTACGATGCCCTCATGCAAGCCGCACCCCGCACCTACGGCAATGCCGACACGGTGCTCGGCAAGCTGGTCACCGACTATCGCTGGAGTATTCTCCTGCCCGTTGCCTACGATCTTGCCGATCGCCTGACGATCGGAGAGCAGTACACCGTCCGCTTTCCGCTGGAGCAAAATGCAGAATTTTCCATGACGCTTGAGCGTGTCATCCGCTCAGTCGGCGATGGCCGTGCCATCCTTATCCTCACCGAGGAAACGCTGCCGGAGAGCTTCCGCCATATCCGCTTCCAGACCGCCCGGCTTGAGCTGTCCGAAACAACGGGCTATCGCATTCCCGACACCGCGCTGCAAATGGTCGACGGGCGCGAGGGCGTTTATATTCTGGAGGGCGGCTGTGTGTATTTCCGAGCCATCCGTCCCGTCAAGCGCGGCGAGGGCTACGTACTGGCAGCCATCCCACCGAGTGACACGGAAGAGGCAGAGGCGCAGGGCTTCCCCTCGGACTATCTTTCCTTGTATGACGTCGTCATCACCTCCGGTAAGGATCTGTATGACGGTAAATATATCAACTGATCAAGCAATAAACGAGGTTCCCATGGATACAACAACCATCTCCCCCTCCCCGCTGCTCTCCCGTGTCAAGGAGATCCGCCATCGTATGCAGGCGGCAGGCGACCGAGGGCAGGTCACACTGCTGGCGGCAGTCAAATACGCCACCGCCGACCAGATCAACGAGCTGCATCGCGCCTGCGGTGTCCACGACATCGGAGAAAATCGCGTGCAGCAGCTGCTGGAGCATTATCCTCTCCTGCAGGACAAGCAAACGCTCAACATTCATTTTATCGGCTCTCTGCAAACCAACAAGGTCAAGTATATCGTCGATAAGGTGTGCATGATCCACTCGCTGGACTCGCTCAAGCTCGCCGCCGAAATCGAAAAACAATGCGCCAAAATCGACCGCTGCATGGATGTGCTCGTTGAGGTCAACAGCGGACATGAGCAAAGTAAGGGCGGCGTGATGCCCGAGGATGTCGCGGATTTTTGCCTCGCTCTTTCGGATTTTCCCCACCTGAAGCTGCGCGGATTTATGACAATGGCACCAAAATGCGACAATTTCGACCAATATCGAAAATTTTTTCAACAAACTTACGTGAATTGTCTTGACATTTGGCAAAAAAAATTAGATAATATAAGAGAGCGCCCAATTTTCTCTATGGGAATGTCGGATAGCTTTGAGAGTGCCATCGCAGAAGGCGCGACCATCGTGCGCGTCGGCGGCGCTCTGTTCCGCTGATCCCGCTCTTCCCACCCCCTATCATGCTAACAATAAAAGAAAGTGAGTTATAACAAATGGGTCTGAAAGATTTTCTGAAAAAGGTCATCGACGTCTACGACGATGACACCATGGCTGCTGACGGCTTCGACGACGATGCTGTCTACACCCCCAAGGCAAACGCAGATGACGAGCTCGCCGATGCTCCCACGCCCGTACGTCCCGCTCCTGCACGCCCCGCCGCAGCACCCGCTGCGCCCAAGGCAGAGCCCGCTGCAGCTGAGCCCGCTCCCGCAGCACCCGTACAGGTCGAGGTAGAGGCACCCAAGAAGTACCGCTTCAAGAGACTCATCGCTACCCGTCTGAAGTCTGCTGAACAGGCAATCAACCTGGCAAAGGATGGCTGCATTGTTATCGTTGATACGACCGCTCTGGCTCCCGCCGTGCTGGAGAACATGCAGTACTACCTCGCAGGCGCCGTTTACGCGCTGGGCGCACACATCTACCCCGTTCAGGAGAATATGTTCATTTTCTCCATCGAGGAGTTTGATGTGGAAGCCTACATGAACAGAGCGTAAGCCAACCGTCGCCGGCATATAACCGTGCCGACGTGAATATGCTGTTACATCATGCCCGTGCAGCGATGCATCGAGCGGCAGTCTTTTTTCTGCGCCCTTTTGGATCTGTCAGCGTACCGATCCGACCATGATCAACCGATGCGGCACCGATGGTTTATCCCTTGCGTGCCGCACCGCTTTTTTGGAGGACTTACCTTGCCGGAATTTATCACCGCTATTATCGTCGGTGTCGTCCGTGTTCTTGTACTCGGCATCGATACCGCCATGTTTCTGCGCGCCATTCTCTCTTGGTTTATCATGGACGAGGAGGGCGGCGCCTTCATCACCTTTCTCTATACCATCACCGAGCCCATCATTCTTCCCATTCGCCTTTTGTTTGAGCGCATGGGCTGGTTTGAGGATGCTCCTTTGGATATTCCCTTTTTCGTCGCTGCGATTACGCTGTCCATCGTCAGCACCCTGCTTTTGGGAATATAAGCACAGAGAAAGGATATCGTTATGAATATTCAGATCGATGAGCAGCTCGCGCTGCTCCTTGCCCGCGTGGACGACCTGCTTGCCCGCGCGGATCGCGGCGAGGTCTGCTATACCGCTTTTCTTGCCCCACGCGAGCAGCTTGATCTTCGCGAATGGCTGCAACGCCGAGGAAAATGCTCCACCGTTCGCTTTTGGGGCGGCTATGCCGAGGCAGAACGACGCTGCCTCGTTCTTTTTCCCGAATATATCACCGAGCTTTGCGACCCCGCCGCGTGGGATACGCAGCCCATCTCCGTTCCGCTCTCTTATGCAGGTGAGGACGATCCGATCTGCGTGCTGTCCATCCGCGGCAGCGGTTACCGCGAGCTGACGCACCGCGATTATCTTGGCTCGCTGCTCTCCTTGGGGATCGAGCGCGAGGTCATCGGGGATATTGACGTGCCCGACGGCAATCATGCCCTTGTCTTTTGCCGCACCTCCATGGCAGACTATATCGCCGCCAACCTTGAGCGCATCGGCAACGATAAGGTCAAGGTTGAAAAGACCACCGTACCGCCCGATTTCTGCGGCTCACGCCGCCGCCAGCCCATCAGCGATACCGTTGCCTCGGCGCGCCTGGATTGCATCGTAGCGGCACTCGCCAATCTCTCACGCGACACGGCACAGAGCGCCATCCGCGACGGAAGAGTGGAGCTGAACTTCCGTGAGGAACTGCGCGTTGACCGTGTCGTCGAGCCGCCCTGCACCATCTCGGTGCGCGGCATCGGCAAATTCAACGTCCTCTCCATCGCCACACAAACCAAAAAGGGCCGTTGGCGACTTGTGGGTGAAAAGTACGTATAAAGCGCCTTTTGCTCTCTGTTCCGCTCAAGACAATACGTACTTTTTGCTATATTCTTAAAAAACCATTGACAAACATAGCGTTTTGTGTTACAATAACATGAATAGCTATGACGAAGAAGCTGCGTATTGAAGGCTTACAGAGAGCGCGGGGTTGGTGCGACCGCGCAGGTAGTAGATACGCAAGCCATCCCTTCCGAGCCGATGCCCCAACGGAGCGGTGCTCTCACCGCCCCAAGTAGACGCATCCGTCCCGCCGCGTTAAGGCGCATGGCGCTCGTCCGTCAAAGACGCACGCCAAAGAGTGGTGTCGCAGATGCGGCACAACATGAGTGGTACCACGGAAGTATCCAAATCTGATGCTTTCGCCTCATAGTCGCGCGGCAACGCATCGACTGTGGGGCGTTTTTGTTTTCACACAGCAGTTGCCGATCTCAAAACAACAAAAAGGAGAAAAGTAGTTATGGCAAAGGACTACACAAGCACACTCAACCTGCCCACAACAAGCTTTGAAATGCGGGCAAACCTTCCCACAAGAGAACCCAAAATGATCGATTACTGGAATTCCATCGATCTGTACAACAGTATGCTGGAAAATAACGAGGGCAAGCCGCTCTTTATTCTGCACGACGGCCCTCCCTTCTCCAACGGTAACATTCACATGGGTCACGCCCTCAACAAGATTCTCAAGGATTTCATCAACAAATCCCGCAGCATGATGGGCTATCAGGTGCCCTTTATCCCCGGCTGGGATAACCACGGTATGCCCATCGAGTCTGCCATCATCAAAAAGAACAAGCTCGACCACAAAAAGATGTCTGTGTCCGATTTCCGCTCCGCGTGCGAAAAATTCGCACAGGGCTTTATCGACACGCAGCGCGAGCAGTTCAAGCGACTGGGCTTAACCGCTGACTGGGAGCACCCCTATGCCACCATGTCCCCCGCCTTTGAGGCAAAGGAGGTCAAGGTGTTCGGCGAAATGTTCAAGAAGGGCTACATCTACAAGGGCATGAAGCCCGTATACTGGTGCCCCAAGGACGAAACCGCTCTTGCCGAGGCGGAGATCGAGTACAAGACGGACAAGTGTACCTCTATTTACGTCAAGTTCCGCGTTAAGAACGATCAGGGCAAGCTTGCCTCTGTCTGCGACATCAACAACACCTACTTCATCATCTGGACGACGACCACCTGGACGCTGCCCGGCAACCAGCTCATCACCCTCTCCCCCGTCGACGATTACGTGATCGTTCGCGCCGAGAACGGTGAGTGCTACATCGTCGCCGAGGCACTGTGCGAAAAGACCATGGCCGAGGGCGGCGTTGAGAGCTACGAGGTCCTTGCAACCATGAAGGGCTCCGAGTTTGAATACATGACCGCGCAGCATCCCTTCCTGGATCGCGAGTCGCTGATCGCCGTTGCCGACTACGTCACCATGGACGCCGGTACCGGCTGCGTTCACACCGCCGGCGGCTTCGGTGCTGACGACTTTGTCACCAGCCGCAGATACGATATCGACGTCGTTGTTCCCGTCGATGACCGCGGCTATCAGACCGCCGAGGCAGGCAAGTTTGCCGGTCTTTACTACGACGTTTCCAACAAGGCCATTTTTGACGACCTGGTGGAAACGGGTGCGCTGTTTGCCTCCCGCGAGTTTGAGCACGAATATCCCCACTGCTGGAGATGTAAATCTCCCATCATCTTCCGCGCAACGCCCCAGTGGTTCTGCTCGGTCGATGCTTTCAAGAATGACGCCGTCAAGGCGTGCGAGAGCGTACAGTGGATGCCCGCATGGGGCGGTGAGCGCATGGTTCAGATGATCCGTGAGCGCGCCGACTGGTGTATCTCCCGTCAGCGTAAGTGGGGTCTTCCCATTCCCGTCTTCTACTGCGAGGACTGCGGCGAGGTCATCTGCAACGAGCAGACCATCGATCGCATCTCCGCGATCTTCGGTGAGAAGGGCTCCAACGCATGGTTCGATATGGACGCGACCGACCTGCTGCCCGAGGGCTTTGTTTGCCCCAAGTGCGGCAAGGCGCATTTTGTCAAGGAAGCCAACACGCTGGACGGCTGGTTTGACTCCGGCTCGACGCACTATTCCGTTCTGTCCGACGAGCAGTGGCCCGCTGACGTGTATCTGGAGGGTGCCGACCAGTATCGCGGTTGGTTCCAGTCCTCTCTGCTGACTGCGATCGGTGCCAAGGGCGGCTCGACCGCTCCCTTCAAGGCCGTACTGACACACGGCTGGGTCGTTGACGGCGAGGGCCGCGCAATGCACAAATCGCTGGGTAACGGCGTCGATCCGCTTGATATGATCAAAAAGTACGGTGCTGATTTGGTTCGCTTGTGGGTTGCATCGTCCGACTATCAGGTCGACGTTCGCGCCTCCGACACCATCTTCAAGCAGCTCTCCGAGGCTTACCGTAAGATCCGCAACACCGCCCGCATCATGCTGGCTAACCTGAACGACTTCAACCCCGACACGGATGCCGTCGCAATCGAGCAGTTGCCCGAGATCGACAAGTGGCTGCTGGCACGCGCCAACGAGCTGACCCGCAAGTGCATGGATGCCTACGGCACCTACACCTTCCACACCATCTATCACGAGCTGACCAACTTCTGCACGACTGATCTCTCCAAGCTGTATATCGACATCACCAAGGACCGTGTTTACACCGAAAAGAAGGACAGCGTTGCTCGCCGCTGCGCACAGACGGCAATGTATCGCGTACTCTCCGCCATGGTTCGCCTGATGGCTCCCCTGCTTGCCTTCACCTCCGAGGAGATCTGGCAGGCAATGCCCCATACCGCAGCTGATAAGCAGAAGAGCATCTTCCTCAACGATATGCCCGTATACGACGAGGCTCTCAAGTTCTCGGGTATCGTAGAGAAGTGGGATGAGCTGTTCACGCTGCGTGACGACGTGATGAAAGCACTTGAGCTGGCACGCGCCGACAAGAAGATCGGTAAGTCGCTGGATGCCAAGGTTGCGATCTATACCACCGACGCTGAGCAGCTGCGTGTGCTGCGCGCCTTTGAGGATCAGCTCAAGACGGTATTCATCGTCTCCGGTGTTGAGCTTTGCGAGGCTGCACCCACAGAGGACGCCTTTACGGAAACCGTGTCCGGCATCGGCGTTGCCGTCCGTCAGCCCGACGGCTGCAAGTGCGATCGCTGCTGGAGCTACTCCGTTGACGGTAAGGCTACCGAGGACGAGGGCTTCCTTTGTACGCGCTGCCTGAGCATCATCGAGGAATAATATAGCGCGGGACTTTCCCGCACCGATGACAAGCCCCTTTCAAAAAAAGGGGCTTGCCCCCCAAAACCTGAACCTAAGGGGATAGATATGAACGAAACTACGACAAAGCAAGCGCGTCGCCCCGCATGGATCTGGCTGCTGGTTTCGCTGGGTGTGATCATCATCGACCAGGCGACCAAGTGGCTGTGCGTCGCGTTTTTAAAGGAAGCCGAGAGCGTACCGCTCATCCGCGGCTTTTTGCACCTGACCTACGTTGAAAACCGAGGTGCCGCCTTTGGCAGCTTTTCGGAGCACCGCTGGGTCTTTATGGTCTTTTCGACGATCGCCATCGTCGGCGTGACCGTTTATTTGCTGAAATTCTGTGAAAACGATCGCCTGCTGCGCTGCTCGCTCGCCTTGATCATTGGCGGCGGCATCGGCAACATGATCGACCGTATCGCGCTGGGCTACGTCATTGATTTTATTGATTTCTGCGGCATCTGGTCCTACGTATTCAACGGAGCCGACAGCGCCGTTTGCGTTGGTGCAGGCATGATGATGCTTGCGTGTGTGCTGATGATGATCAATGAGTCAAAGGCAGCAAAATCCGACAGTGCAAACGAACAGCATGACGAGCAAGGTGACGAGCAATGACCCCCGAATATCTCACCGTCACCGATGAGCACAACGGCGCACGTGCCGACGTTTTCATCAGTGCTGTCACCGAGCTTTCCCGCACGGCAGCCGCTCGCCTGATGGAGGATGGCAACGTATTGCTGCGCGGACAACCCGTCAACAAAAAAACACGTCTCGCGGCGGGCGACGTCGTACAGCTGCAGCTGCCCGATCCCGTACCGACCGAGGCGCAGCCGGAAAATATTCCGTTGAATATTATCTACGAGGATGATGACATCATCGTCATCAACAAGCCCGTTGGCATGGTCGTGCACCCTGCTCCCGGCAACGAAACCGGAACGCTGGTCAATGCCCTGCTTTATCATTGCGGCGCCTCACTGTCCGGCATCGGCGGTGTCATTCGCCCCGGCATTGTGCACCGCATCGACAAGGACACGGGCGGGCTGCTTGTCGTCGCCAAAAACGACGCCACTCACGCAGCCTTGACCGAGCAGCTCAAGGGGCACGCCATGGGGCGTGTATACGATGCCATCGCGCTGGGCAACCTCAAAGAGGATCGCGGAACGGTCGATGCTCCGATCGGGCGCCACCCCACCGATCGCAAGAAAATGGCGATTTTGCGGGGAGAGGGCGCGCACAGCCGTGACGCCGTGACGCATTATACCGTTACCGAACGCTTTTACGTGCCCGGCTACGGCGCAATGACACGCATCCGCTGCGAGCTTGAAACCGGACGCACACATCAGATCCGCGTGCATATGGCTTCTCTTGGGCACCCGCTGCTGGGAGATCCCCTGTACGGCGGTGCCGGCACCAAATTCGAAGCTGCACACCGCGCGCTGATCCACGGACAATGCCTACACGCCTTTGAACTGCATCTGACGCATCCGATAAGCGGCGAGCGCATGACCTTCCACGCGCCGCTGCCTGAGGACACCTGCAAGCTATTGGACATTCTGCGCCGCGCATAAGTCGCGCAACCAATCATTACGAAAGCGAGAACCACATGAGATATCAATATCATCTGATCGTCAGCGACCTGGACGGAACCTTCCTCGATCGCAACGGTGCCATCATTCAACGAAATATTGATGCCATCAAGCGCTTTCGCGCCGAGGGCGGTCTGTTCACCTTTGCCACGGGTCGCCACCACCATCATCTGCTGGAGGCCATTCCGCAGCTGCAGGATATTGTCAACGCGCCCGCCATCGTAGCAAACGGCGCCTACCTGTACGACTGCATCACACCAGAGTTGATTGCCGAGACCTTCATGGACACGGATATTACGCTGCAGGCGCTGCAATTCGCCCGCGCGAATTACCCCTCGGTGGGCTTCCGCGCGTCCACACAGCAAGGCATTCTGACCGACGGTCGCACCGAATATATGCGCCGTTACGTCAATCACCGCTATGAGAACCTCAACTACAAGGTTGAAGTCGCGCCTCCCGAGCGTTGGATCCAGCGCCTGTGGTACAAAATCGTGTTCCGCGGCAAGTGTGAGGATCTGGACGCGCTCTATGCTGCCATGAAGCGGCAATTCGGCGGCGTCTTTGAATACAACAAATCCTCCGAAACCTTCTTTGAGATCCAAAGAGCGGGTATCAACAAGGGCAGCATGCTGTCCGTGCTCAAGCGCAGCTACGAGGAGATTTACGGTCACAGCATCACGACTTACGGCGTGGGTGACTATGAAAACGATCTGCCCCTTCTGCGCGCAGCAGATATTGCCGTCTGCCCCGCAAACGCGCACCCCATGGTCAAGCACGAGTCGGATCTTTGCCTGTGTGACCACAACGAGGGCGTCATCGCAGATCTGATTGAGAGAATTTAAGAGAAAAATAAAGCGAGGGGAACCTTTTGTGTACAAAAGGTTCCCCTCGCGCTCCCTTCCAAAAAACTTGAAAAGGATTTAAACTTATTCTGTTACGGCACTTTGTGTGTTACTCTCTGTAATTTCAGAACCGAACCGCTAAAAATTTAGTCAAATACTTTTCCAAAAGTTTTTGAAAGAGGGGGCGCGGGGGAGAAAACTTTTTTCAAAAAGTTTTCTCCCCCGTACCCCCTTTTTCAAAAGCTTTTGGGAAAAGGGAGAAAATCAGGGGTGAAGTATAGGCGTAGCCGGATAAACATCATTGCTTTTTGATTAAGTTTTTTGGAGGAGAGCGCGAGAGGAACCGTTTGTTCACAAAAGGTTCCTCTCGCAAAAAAGAACCATGAAAATTTTAGTAATATCGGATTTACATGC
>JAFTME010000138.1 GCA_017452545.1 Clostridia bacterium
AGGTTGACCAGCTCGGTATTGACCAGCGTTACGGAGCAATCACCCGAGAAGTAGGCGGAGATATCACCGCTGTCAACGCCGTGGCTGAGAATGTATACATTTTCAGCACCGTCCAGCACCGTCAGGCCCTGATATGCACCGTAGGTGAAATTATGATACATGATCTGATTTTTACTCTCACCGATCACGAAGGGACGGCCGCGCGTCATAATGGAGTTATAGGCGCTTGCCCACCAATCAACTTCTCCGCGGAGCGGGAAGCAGTTGGGAGTAAAGTGGCAGTCACGAATGATACCGTTTTCGCTGCCGGAGCCCACCTGAATACCGGTATTCAGGAATGCACCGTGCAGGTACTCGATATAGTGATTATCGCAGCGGTAGGTTGCAAAGTCAACGCCGTTCCAGGAGGAAGGCAGCGTTACGTCAACCAGATAGATATCCTTACCCTTACCTTGAACGGTAAACGAATAGGGCTGCAGATCGGCAATGTTCTGCTGATAATAGACGACGGACATACCGATCATACCTGCACCCTCGTGCAAGGTAAAGAGTGCCTCTCCGTCAGGATCGTTGCGACCGAAATCCGTCAGAATTCTCGTGGGAGTAAAGCTGTGCGACCAGATTGCGATACCGCGCAGCTCAACGCCTGCCCAGACGTCGATATGATCGCTGACGATAAACGTACCGGAAGGCAACCAGACGGTTCCACCCGTTTCCTTCAGGTCGTCGATTGCCTGCTGAAGGATGCTGGTGATATCGGCGCCGTCCTTGGCGTTATAGGGTGCCTCGGTCAAGCGGATCAGCTTATCGGACTTGGGCTTGGTTACGACCGTCTTGCCGTAATCAACGTCGGTCGGCAGCTTGGGTGCGGTATCATCGGTAACGATGGTATACGCAAAATTGTCGCCGCCCTTCACCGTGGTATTGACCAGCGAGTAGTCGGCACCCGAGGCGATCGCCACGGCGGTACCCGTCTTGGAGGACACCTCACAGTCATTCAGAATAACCTGGGACGAGCCGTAATTGAGCACGGCATTTGCGCCCGCGCTTTCAAGCACGGCACCGACAAAGACCACATCGCCGCCGCAAGCGGGAGAAAGATATACGGCGGCGGCACCGTCGTTGCCGACGGCGCGGAAGTGGCAGTCGCTGGCGATCATCCAGGACAGCTCCTTCGCATAGAAGCAGTAATAGCAATCCAGCAGATTGATATTATACATATGTCCGTTGGGCGTGCCCTCGGGAACCTGTCGGCACAGCATACCCTTGTTATAGCCGTCAACATAGATGTCGGCTATATACGTCCAGTCGATACGCTCCAGGATAATACCCGTGGAATTGCGCAGCATCCAGGTGCGCAGCAGCGCCTCGTTGGGCGTGCCGGGCAGGCCGCTGTTCAGCCAGTAGTCGGGGGAGAAGTGGAAGTTTTCCAGCTTACCGATATCGTAACTGGGGGTGTTCTCGTAGCCGATATGCAGGCAGGTGCCGTAAATATCGCGCGTATACTGCAGCGAGTTGCTCGCCTGAGAGAACAGCGTACCGTAGTTGATGCCGAAATAAGCGTTGACAAAGGTAACGTTACGAACCGTAACGCCCTCGGAGCCGCACTGCGAGATGGTCGGAGGATAGGGGATCACGCTGCCGTTGACAAACGTCTGCTCGGGATACCAGAACGCCATGTTCTGTACCGAGCTCTGCTGATTGAGCATGATCGCGGATTTCTTCGGATCGGTCTCGCCCTTACCGTGGTAGATGCAAAGCACCGTACCGTTGGCAGTTCCCTGCTCCAGGTCACCGACCAGAGCAACGTTTGTGGGAAGCGTGAGCGTTTCGGTCAGGCAATAGTAGCCTACGGGAACAAAGACGGTACCGCCGCCATTGGCGCTCACGTGCGCGATCGCATCCTTAAAGGCGCGGGTATCGTTGGATACACCATCACCCTTGGCACCGAATGTCAATACGTTGGCGTCGGCAATGATCTGGAAGGGGGTATCGTACTTAGTCTTGATTACGCCGGTCACAGGCTCGTTCTCGGGGCGGTATTCCTTGGCATGCACGGCGTGCAGGCGAATGATCTCGGGGCCTGTGCAGGTGACGTAGAAGTCGTAGCCGTCAAAGGCACCGGTAAAGGCGGGGGCGAGCAGATCGACCGACATCTCGGTCCATTTGCCCTTTACCGTCGCCTGCGTAACCTCTGCGGTTTTCTTCTCACCGGCAACGGTCATATAATCGATTTTGAAGGTGATATTGGAGGAAACGTAGATCGCAAAGGTCAGACGAACGTTCTTACCCTCCAGCGATGCCTTGGCGCTGTCGTCCAACGAAAGACGGAACTGATTGGTATCGTCCTTGCGCATATGCACGAACAGCCAGCA
Organism: Clostridia bacterium; assembly: GCA_017452545.1. Lineage (GTDB taxonomy): Bacteria > Bacillota > Clostridia > Oscillospirales > CAG-272 > SIG644. The sequence continues at coordinate 2,376 of JAFTME010000138.1, forward strand.
GGGCTGCTCTGCAATGGTCAGCTTTTCCAGCGGCTGCGCGGTGACCTGCTGCAGCTTGATACCGTGTTCCTCGGGTACCTCGGTCATAATAATGTGAGGATATCCCTCAAGGTTGGACAGTCTGGGCGTTCCGTCGTAGAACACCTCGTAATCCTTCTTGGTCTTATAGTCGGGATCGACGCGCAGCAGCGCCTCGACGTCAACGCTGTCCGCGCTGACCTCGGGATGTCCGGTCTGATCCTCAAAGGGCATATTGCCGTCGGGAGTAGAATCGGAGGGTGTGTCATCCGAGGGCTGATCGTCGGGCACTTCACCACCCGAGGTCAAAACCCCGATCACACCGATCGCAGCGCAAACCACCAAAGCCGCGACAAGCACGATAAGTACGATGCGGTTGTTTTTCTTGAGCAACAGCAATACCAGCAGCGCGATTGCCAAAGCGCCGGCAGCACCAAGCATGACAAGCGCAACCACGGGCGCACCAGAAGAAGCTTTATCCGCAGGCTGACCGTCCCCAGGCTGCTCGACCGGGGGCTGACCGTCTGCAGGCTGCCCCTCGGAGGTGGAAATGACGGGAAGTGCCGTCGTCGCATCCTCCGTACCGATCACAAGATTTTCCGGAACATCGGAGGGAAGCGCATCGGGATCGACGTAGGTCATGCGGATGTTATCGATCTTGATGGTAAATGCTTCTTCATAGTTATTGGTATTGGCATAAAGACGCATAAAGTTGACACGGGAATAGTCGCAGGCACTTTCTGCAGGCAGGGTGATCTCAATATGATTCCAGCCGTCAATGACATTAAAGCTGGTCAGTGTCCATGCGATCTCTTCCTTATCACAGGTGCCGCCCGAGGTCAGCTCCAGCGATTCGCCGCCCGTCATCGTGTAATAGGCGTCGGCGTTGGAAACGTACAGATCAAACTCCAGGCGATTGGCGCCTGCAGCATTGACCGGCGTGTCCCAGGTACGAAAGACGGCAAAGGCTCCGCCCGGCTGTACTGTCCACGTAATACTCGCGGTTCCTTCTGTCTTTTCGTTATAATCCTTACTGTTACCACCACCGAGCCAGTTCGAGGAATCACAGGAGTCAAGAATGACATCCTCATCCAATTCCGCAAAGGCGGTGGGGCAAAGCAGAGCGACCAGCATACACAGCGTAAGCACCGCTGTCAGCAGCAGTCCGATCTGCCGATTTTTCGAAGTAAATACTGTTTTCATTCGGAAAATCCTTTCTCTTTTCGCGTGTCGGGCACGCGTGATGGTATCATTGTACCATGAAAGGCTATGCTTGTCAAGGTGTTTTGCCGACGGACATACCAAAAGATTATACTCCGAGACAAATGAAAAAATACGCAGGCACACCCTGGGCGCGTCTGCGTATTTTTTATAATGGAATTACTGCTTTCCGATCTCACCAAACCAATCGGTGTCCGCGACAAGGGCGGGCAGCAGACGGAAGGTAAAGCGGAACTTGGTCTGATCCAGGCGGTATTTTTCAAACAGCTTGGGACCGCAGGAATTGGAGCCGATGCCGTCCTGACGGTAATCGATATTGACCACGGTCTCCTTCATGGGAACGAGCTCGTAATCGTGCGCCGTTGCCGTCAGCTGCGCGGGCGAGAAGTGTGCGCAATTAAAGCTGAAGGCATCGTGACCGACGCTCAGTGCACCCAAGCCGTGACCGTACAGCTGCGAGACAAACATCCAGCGCGTATCGCTGTGTGCCATGTTCTCCTGCGGGCGGACGTAATGCTCAAAATGCTCGCTCACCGTCGTCGCAAAATGTCCGAGGCGGGATGCGCGGCACTTATCCACGTAGGATTCCACGGGACCACGACCGAAATATTCCAGTCGCTCCGTGCCCTCGGGCAGCAGGAACTCCACGCCAAAGCGAGGCAGCTCGGGCAGGTTCTCTCGCTTGGTCACATCGAAATCCAGCACTACGCCGTCCTCGGCGTAGATCTTATAGGTCACCGTCATACGCAGATGCGGCTCATAAACGGGCGCGCCCATGGAAAGCTGTGCCGTCACCGTCACGCAGGCATCGGTCTGCTCGGTAATCTCGCAGCGGTAGCAGCGAGCGATCGAACGGTCGTAGCCGTTCTTCTCCCATTCGTGGCGGATGTTTCTGTCGTTGTCGGTCGGTGCGCGCCAGATGGTCGGGCGCACGGGGGATGCCAGCAGCTCCTCGCCGCGATCGACCAGCGAGGTGATGACACCGTGGCAGCGGTCGACCGTCACACTGCCGCGTACCGTTTTGACCGTAATGCTGTTCTTATCCTCGCACACGCGCACGCCGCACTTGCCTCCAAGCGGAGCCACTGCGGGAATGCAATGCGTCAGCTGTGCAAAGCCTACGCTGTGACCAAAGGCACACCAGGGCGTGTCGCTGTTTTTGACCGCTTCAATATTGAAGGTGTAGCATCCGGCTTTTGAGAGATCGGGCTGCTTGTACGCGGGCTGATAGGTCACCGTCGTGCCGGGCGCCTGCGTGGGAGCCACCAGTCTGCCGCGTGCGATGGTCTTGCCGTCTTTTTCAATATGGTAATAAAAATCCAGATCGGAGAAATCAAGGAAGCAGCGGCGGCTGGTCAGCGCGAATTCGCCGCTTTGTGAATCCCACCCAGCCAGCGAGAAGGGCTTGATCACCTGCTTATATTCCATCAATCCCGTATGAATGCGGCGATCGGGGTAGACCAGACCGTCCACGCAGAAGCAACCGTCGTTGGGCACGTCGTCAAAATCGCCGCCGTAGACGTAATGCGGGTCGGTATAGATGCTGTCGCCCGTTGCGACCGAGTGATCGGTAAATTCCCAGACGCAGCCGCCCCAGAAGCGGTCGTTGGCGTAGATCTGATCCCAATAATCCTGCAGGCAGCCGGGGCCGTTGCCCATGGCGTGCGAATACTCGCAAAGATAGAAGGGCTTGACCGCCTCGGCACGGTCGAGATACAGCTGGATCTCATCGGGCGCGGGGTACATTCGGCTATCCACGTCGGTATACGGGCAGGAGCTCATCTCGCGCTCCTCCGGGCTCTCGGCAGTCAGATGCTTGCGGTTATGACGCGTCGCATCCTCGGAATGTACGAGGCAGCCGGGCATACGGCGGTGGAAATAATCTGCCATGGCTGCGTGGTTTGCACCGACGCCACTCTCGTTTCCCACCGACCACATCACGATGCAAACGTGGTTTTTATCCCGCTCCATCATGCGCTCGGCACGATCGAGGAAAGCAGCCTTCCAATCGGGACTCTCGGTCAGACGGCTCCAATCGCCGATGATAGCAAGGCCGTGCGTTTCGATGTCCGCCTCGTCAATGACGTAAAAGCCGTAAATATCACAAAGTCCCGTAAAACGAGGATCGTTGGGATAATGGCTGGTTCGAATGGAATTGACGTTATGCTGCTTCATGATCATCAGATCGCGCAGCATATGGTCCATCGGCGTTGCCGCACCCAGAATTGGATTACTGTCGTGACGGTTGACACCGCGCAGCTTAACCTTCTGTCCGTTGGTGTAGACCACTCCCTCGCGCACGCAAAAATGCTTGAAGCCGATGTCCTGCGTAATATACTCGTCACCGCAGTGCAGCAGCAGCGTATAGAGGACGGGAGTCTCGTCGCTCCAGAGCGCGGGCGACGGAACGGAGATCGACAGCGTCGGTGCCTTTCCCTGCTCGGTCACGCCTTGTCCTATGACCGTGCCGTCGGGCGCCGTCAGCGTATATTCCACGGCGGCGGGGGCGTTGAGCGTCAGCTCTGCCGACAGCTCTGCCGAGCCAAGATCGTCCGCCACAGCGGGATGAAGATAAATGTCGGTCAGGTGTACCGCATCGCGGCGCAAAAGATAAACCTCACGGAAGATACCCGACAAACGGAACTTATCCTGGTCCTCAAGGTAAGTACCGTCGCACCATTTGAGCACCAGCACCTTGACGGTGTTCTCGCCCTCGTGCAGATATTCGCTCACAGCAAACTCGCTCGTCATATGGCTGACCTGGCTGTAGCCGACAAAACGGTCGTTGATATACAGGTAGAAGCAGGAGTCCACTCCCTCAAAGCAAAGCATCACATCGCCCTGCAGCATTGCCGCGTCTGCCGTAAAGGTACGGGAGTACAGCGCGCAGGGATTATCGCGGGGAACGTAGGGCTCGTCGATCGTAATGGGGTACATGACGTTGACGTAGTTGGGCTTGTCGTAGCCGCGACCAAGCACCGTCTGCCAGGAGCGAGGCACCTGCATATCGTCCGCATCGCTCATATCATAGCCGTCGGCGCAGAAATCGTCAACGAGATCAACCGAGGTAAAATAACGGAATTTCCAGCTGCCGCAAAGCGAGAAAAAGCGGTCAGAGCGCGCGCGGGCGAGCACGGCGGCGTGCGCGGGCTGCTCAGGCGTGGAAAAGGGGATAAAATAAGCGTGGGGAGGCAGGCAGTTGACGTGCAGCTGCTGCGGATCCTGATGGTAGATAAATTCCATATGACGTACCCGTCCTTTACTTAATTTGGAACGCCGTGCGGCGTTCCCCGTTGGGTTCATCATACCACATTCCGCCAAAAATGTCAATGGAAAGCAAGCAAAAAACAAGAGCGAATTCCCCCCTGCCCCGCATTTCCTCACCTTGCACAAATCGTGCCGCTGCCGTTTGGATAAGGTGACGAAAAGCGTGAATATGGCGTGAACTTTTTTGCAACCATATTGACAAGGAAAATTCTTCCATATATAATAAAAATACAAACCGCCGCACATGGCGAGAGAGAAAGGAGGACACCGAGATGAGAACTCTGTCCCGTTTTGAAAGAACGCCCCACCGTCCCCACCGCGGCACGACGCCTCCGCTGCTCTTGAGCACGCTTGCGTGTGAGTGAAACGACTCACACGCGCACCCCGACCACCACGCAGGAATAAAATGAAATAATGGAGGATTAACATGAAACGATTCCTGATTTTTCTGATGGCCGCCGTGCTTGTGCTTACAACAGCAACCTTCCCCGCAGCCGGCGCACTTCCTCTTGAGCAAGAAGAGACCGTGCAGCCTGCCGCCCTCGGCGACCGAACCACGTACCATATTTGTTTCCGCGATGATGGAAGAATGCTGACCGCATCCGGTTCGGTATATACCAACCAATATATTCAAAACGATGTGTCAATGCAATGGATATTTGAAGAATATCTGCCAAGCACATACATTGTGTATTCTGCAGCATCCCCGTCTTACGCATTGACAGTCGATCCCACGACTTGTTCCGTAACGCTGGGAACGTATACCTCGGGCAATAATTTCCAGCTTTGGACGCTGATCAGCTCTTCATCCGGTGCTGTCTTGGAAACCTTCTCTTCCGATTCCCGTGTGTCGGGTAAAAAACTGTATTCATCCGGATATCCGTTCACCGCCTCTGTGCAAAGCAGCGGTTCATCGTTAGAGCTGATTAGTCCGAGCCAACTGTGGGCGCATACGGCGATGGCGGTTGATGACATTAACATTTTGCTGGGAAACACATACGAGATACCCGAACCAAGTTATACACCTGCATCGGCAAGTTATACAGGCAATCCGTGGTTGATCTATTCGTCGGCAAATACAAGCGTTTGTACTGTAAGTTCGTCGGGTGTGGTCACTCCTGTATCTGCCGGTGAAACTACAATCACTGTGACAAATAAAATCACAAGGGTTTCGGCTACCTGCCCCGTATATATTCCTTCGCCAATTTCCTTGAATACTAAATTGTTATATCCTTTTTCGGCAATCGATTTCCCAATGGCAGAATCTTATATGAGTGCATATGAAGATGCCCTTCCACTTTTCTATGATATGTTTCTGATTGAATTTGAATCTCCCACCGTTGAAGCATCATACAGTTTATATACGTATATTGAGGAGAATTCGCATGAGATATCCGGAATATGCACCTCTGCGTGTGGCGAACTGTCGCAATGTGATTCAACTCATCATACCAGCGCATCGCGAATATGTTCAATAGAAGCAGGACAATGGTATTATGTCACAAGGATTGTCGATTTTCCCATGTGTGCCTATGAAAACGGAGAACACTTTTCAGTTTACGGTGTCGCTTTTACCGGGGGGCGTGATACCGCCGTATATTATTCTGATTATAGCACTACCGTACAAGTAATCATGCACGAGTTGTCTCACAATTTGGGAACGCACGACAACATGTGTTCGTCCACTCAATGTGTGATGAATGGTGGCACGACCGGTTGGTGTAGTAACTGTCGTTCATTGATTTGGAATCACCGTAAAACTATAGACTAAGGAGGGATTTCTATGAAGAAACTACAATCTTTCTTAAGTTTGGCAACGAGTCTGATTGTCATCCTGCTACTACTAACTGCCTGCAACACGCCCGTTGACTCTTCAAACGTTCCTGATATTCCCGATGAGCAACCCACTATGGATAATAACCCCATCGTGAGTGAGGATGAAAACACTCCGGCAGATGCGGACAAGGCGGAAACAAACGAATTCGCCTACGAAACCGAGCCGCTGCCCGAAAATTTGGAAGTGCGTTATTGTGTGAACAATGTGTTGACATTCACCTCCCTTACGGATATGAATCAGCAAATTCGTGCGATTCAAGAGATTTCTCCTTCGGATAGCTCATATAATCAATATCAAGCAGCAAATGCAACCTCTGTTGCTTCCTATTTGATTCCGGTTTTTAATTTCCCAAATGATTTTCCGGAATATGAATTAGTGCAAATCAATATGCACCCATATTTGGTTGTTTACTACTTTGAGAGAGAAACGGATAGAGGCTTCGAAAAATTCACAGTTTCAATTGCCCGTATTGAAGAAGACGATCCAATTCGCGATAAAGAAATAGGCTCAGGCATACGTCGCGATGAAAATGGGTATTGGCACGATGCACGATTGCATCATATTTTGTATGTACCCGAAGAAAATCGATCTGTTGCTATTGCATATCCTGTCTCGTGGGTTGATGAATATGGCTTGACCTATATCAATATCATTGATATGCTCACCATCCGTACCGTCACCGTCAACCCCGACCACGTCACCGAATAATCCCCGCCGCCGCGCTCTGCGCGGCGGCTTCTTTACATCTTCGCAAAAAACATTTCCACGCAGGTGTTTACAAATTTTTGTTTCTGTGGTATACTGTTGCTATCAAGTAATGGGGAGGTGGACTGCATATGCGTCTTGACAAATTCATTGTATCGACGGGAAAGCTCTCGCGCAGCGAGGCGGGGCGTGCGGCACGCAGCGGTCGCATTCTCGTAGACGGCATTCCCGAGAAAAAGGCAGATCGCGCCATCGATCCCGAGAAAAACGACATCACGCTCGACGGTGAGCTGCTGACTTATCGCAAATTCACTTATATTTTAATGAACAAGCCCGACGGCTACATCAGCGCCAGCGACAGCGGACGGGAGACGGATCCCATCGTACTGACGCTGCTGCCCGACGAGCTGCAGCGTATCGGTCTTTTCCCCTGCGGCAGGCTTGACAAGCACACCACAGGGCTCATCCTTCTGACCAACAACGGCGCACTCGCGCACCGCCTGCTCTCCCCTCGCCATCACGTGGCGAAGCGATATTATTACACTTCCAAATTCTCGCTGACGGAGGAGGAAATCGCCACGCTGCAAGAGGGCGTGACGCTGGAGGACGGCTACGTGACGCTGCCTGCTGTCATCGAGCAGCAGCCCGGTGCGACCGAGGGCTATATTACGCTGACCGAGGGAAAATATCACCAGATCAAGCGGATGCTCGAGGCTGTACACAATAAAATACTGACGCTGGAGCGCGTCACCTTCGGTCCGCTGACACTGCAGGGGCTTCCCCGTCGCGGCGACTGGCGGTATCTGAATGACGAGGAGATCCGACAACTGGAGGCTCACGGGCAATCGCCCCTTACATAATCGATCCATCCCGACAAAAAAGAAAGGAGACTTACCATGTCACACATTTCCAAGGTTTATGCCAGCGCGGTTGCCATACTGGACAGCAACGTTCGCACGGGCGGCGGCACCGACGATACCGCGGCACTGCAAGCCGTGCTTGACCGTGCGCGCGACGAGGGCGGCATCCATCTGATCATGGACGGTGCGGCGCTTGTATCGCAGCTGGTAGTTTACTCCAACACCACCATTGAGTGTATCAATCAGGATTGCGGCTTTTTCCAGAAGGCACAGTCCAACTGCGCGATCATCACCAACGCACATTGGGATCGTCAGAGCATTCAGGATCGTAACATTTCGCTCATCGGCGGCACCTACAATCAGGATTGCCTCAACCAAAAGCACGATGTTCCCTATGATTTCAGCGCGCTGTCCTTTGCCAATCCCGAGGACTTCGGCGGCAATCATTGGGTGTTTGCCATTGAATTTTACGGTGTGGAGAACCTGCTTTTGCGCGACCTTCTCGTTCTCGATTTCCGTACCTTCTGTATCACCATCGGCAACTTCCGCCGCGTGACGCTGGAGCGGGTATGGGTCGATCTGCCTAACCGTATGTTCGCCCAGAACCAGGACGGCTTCCACTTCTGGGGTCCCGGTCAGTTCCTGACCATCCGCGATTGCGGCGGAAAGGTCGGCGACGACTTTATGAACATCGGCCCCGACGAGGGCGACAAGGTCTCCTCCATCACCGACGTGCTGGTGGACGGTATTTTCCTTGATGACGCCGACCAGGCGCTCCGCCTGCTCTCGCGCGGCACGGGTCTGCTTGACCGCGTCACCATCCGCAACGTGCAGGGCTCCTATCGCAGCTTTGGCTTTTATATCAACTCCTGGTTCCCCGACGTTACGGCGGGCAACTTCGGCGATATTTTCATTGAAAACGTCAATCTCACCCACACCGCGCCCAACTACGAATACCGTCCGCCCATGTTGTTCTCGGTCGGCGGCGATATCCGTTGCCTGACGCTCAAAAACATCCGCCACGAGTATCCCATCGACAAACGCGCCATCGGTGAGTTTGGCTTCCCCTTCTACGCGACAACCCCCGCCACCATTGATACCTACGAGTTCCCTGCCGGCAAGCCACCCGTTATTCAGAATCTCATCATTGACGACGTGACCGTGCTGGAAAACGCTGACAGCGAAGGAATGGAGCAGCTGCAGGTCTTTGGCGAGATCGGCAATCTTGTGCTCAAGAACGTCGTATCGGTCAAGGATGACGGCACCGCCCGCTCGGGCAACGTGCTCAAGGTCTATCCTACGGGGCACATCAAGACGGCCATCGTCAGCGACGTGCTCTCGGTCGGTGCTGCCAAGGTCATCGACGGCGAGGAGCATATCGATCAGCTGATCACATCCAAGGTAATTGCACAATAAAAATACAAAGGAGACTGACCTCATGGCAATTCAAACCGTTTATGCAAGCACCGTCGCCAAGCTCGACAGCCACGTTTATCGCGGCGGCGGCACCGACGACACCGCGGCACTGCAGGCCGTGCTTGACCGCGCGCGCAACGAGGGCGGCATCCATCTGATCATGGACGGCGCGGCGCTCGTTTCACATTTGGAGCTTTACTCCAACACGACCATCGAATGTCTGAACGCCGACTGCGGCTTTTTCCAGAAGGATAACTCCGATTGCGCCATCGTGACCAATGTGAATTGGAACATCAAGGAGCGCACCGTCAAAAACATCACACTCAAGGGCGGCACCTACAACCAGAACTCCCCCCACCAGCGCCACGACGTGCCCGTTACCGAGGAAACTCGTCCCTTTAACAGCTATGGCGCGATCCGCGGCGTGGTCGCGATTGAATTTTACGGTGTGGAGAACGTGCTGTTACGCGATCTCGTGATCGTCGATTTTCGCACCTACGCCTTCATGACCGCAAACTTTTTGCGCATGACCATTGAGCACGTCTGGCTGGAGCTGCCGCACCGTATGCATGCCCAGAACCAGGACGGCTTCCACTTCTGGGGACCCGGTCAGTTCCTGACCGTCCGCGACGTAGGCGGCACGGTTGGTGACGACGTTATGAATATCGGTCCCGACGAGGGCGACGGCGTCTCCTCCATCACTGATGTGCTGGTGGACGGTATGTTTTTGGACGACGCCGACCAAGCCATCCGCCTGCTCTCACGCGGCACAGGTTTGCTTGATCGCGTTACCATCCGCAATGTACAGGGCTCCTACCGCAGTTTTGGTTTTTACATCAACTCTTGGTTCCCCGGCGTTACAGCAGGAAATTTCGGTGATCTTTTCTTTGAAAACATCAACCTTACCCACACCGCTCCCAACTACGACTATCGTCCGCCCATGCTGTTCTCGGTCGGCGGTGATATTCGCTGCCTGACGCTCAAGAATATCCGCCACGAATATCCCATCGACAACCGTGCCATCGGTGAGTTCGGGCTTCCCTTCCATTCTACGACACCTCTTACCATCGACACCTTCGTATACCCCGCAGGCAAGCCGCCCGTCATCAGAAATTTGATCATTGACGGCATGACCGTGCTGGAAAATGCCGACAGCGAGGGTCTGGAGCAGCTGCGGATCTTCGGCGAGATCGGAAATTTCGTGCTCAAGAACGTTGTTTCGGTCAAGGACGGCGATACTGCTCGCTCGGGCAACGTGCTCAAGGTCTATCCCACGGGACATATCAAAACCGCGATCGTCAGCGACGTGCTCTCGGTCGGTGCTGCCAAGGTCATCGACGGCGAGGAGCATATCGATCAGCTGATACAAAGCGACGTAATCTCTCAATAATTGATACAAGGACAGATCACCATGCCCAATCAAGCATTTTACATCACCCATTGGTGCGGCATTCCACCCTCCCACCTCTGCCGTGCGGACGGCTCGCTCGACGAGGCGCGCTTCGTGCAAATGAAGGAGGCGGGGCTCAACCTGATCGCACCGTACGACCACGGCGTGGCAACTAACCGCGATATTCTTGCGCTGTGCCACCGTCTCGGTCTTCGCGTCACGTTGAGTGACCACCGCCTGCACCATGCCCTGACTGACACCGCGCACCGCCATGCGCTGCTGCAAAGCGTTGTTGACGATTACGCCGACTGCCCCGCGCTGCACGGCTATTACCTGTTCGACGAGCCGCACAGCCGCGATTTTACCGCACTTGCCGAAACGCTGGAGCAGCTTGCACAGATCGATCCGCTCCATGAGAGCTACATCAATCTGTTCGCCAATTACGTGCCGACCGCGCTGCTCGGATACGACGATTACGCGACCTACGTCCGTCAATTCACCGGCACGGTCAAGCCCCCCATTCTCAGCTACGATCACTATCATTTTCTGAACGACGAGCCTCTGCCCGCCTACGATATTCCCAACGAGCGGGAGCGTATGATCTTTGAATCCGCCTACAACAGGGAGAATCGTCCCGGCTTTTTTGACAACATTGAGGACATTCGCGCCGCCGCGATGGACGCCGACATTCCCTTCATGGTCATCGTGCTGTTGACCGAACACGGCCCCTGCCGTGATCTGAACGAGGCAGAGATCCGCTTTGAGGTCTTTCAGTCGCTGGCTTACGGCGCCTCCCGCCTGTCTTATTTCACCTACTGGACCCCCGGCGCGCCAAACGACCCCAACGATATCTGGCGCTGGAAGGCAGGCATGATCGATTGGAACGGACAGCCGACGCATCACTACGACATGGCAGCCCGCATCAACCGCGAGCTGCAGGCCGTTGGCGATATTCTGGTGGGCAAAAGGAGCCTTGGCGTTTATCACGTCGGTACCTGCCCCGATACCAAGACCGCATCGTGGTGCGACGGTTTCGGCGGCATCGCCGCTCTTGACGGCGATCAGCTGACGGTGGGCTGCTTTGAGGACGGCTATTTCCTGCTTGCCAATAAGGATTATCGCCGCCCGATCGCCGCTGTGCTGACTGCAGACGAGGGAAAAACCGTCGAGCAATACGACAAGCAAAGCGGCACGTGGACCGCGCTCCGCTCTGCCACGGCATCACACCGCATAATGCTGGACGCGGGCGACGGCACGCTGATCCGCATTCACTAACCACACTGTTTATTCTTAATATCACAATACCCGGAGAGTACAAATGACCATTATTGAAACCATCGCAAAAGAACTGAGCCTGACCACAGAGCAGGTCGAGAAAACCGTCGCTCTCATCGACGAGGGCAACACCATCCCCTTCATCGCCCGTTACCGTAAGGAGGTCACGGGAAGCCTGGACGACACCGTGCTGCGCACGCTGGAGGAGCGCCTCAACTATCTGCGTAACATCGAAAAGCGCCGCCAGGAGGTCAAGGATCTGATCGCAGCGCAGGATAAGCTGACCGACGAGATCATTGCCGCCATTGATGCTGCCGTCACCATCACCGAGGTGGACGATATTTACCGTCCCTTCCGTCCGCACCGTAAGACCCGCGCCTCGGTTGCACGTGAGCGCGGACTGGAGCCGCTGGCACAGCTGCTGCTCGCCCAGGAGGCCGTCTATACGCCGTCGCTGGAGGAGCAGGCGCAGACCTTTATCAACGAGGAGCTGGGTGTGAACACCGTAGAGGAGGCTTTCGCCGGTGCACGCGACATCATCGCCGAGGACATCTCGGACAACGCCGAATACCGCAAGGCTCTGCGCGCGCAGACCTTCGAGCACGGCGTGATGACGGTCAAGCAGGCAAAGGAGGAGGACTCGGTCTACAGCCAGTATTACGATTACAGCGAGCCGCTCAAAAAGGTGCTGCCTCACCGTGTGCTTGCCATCAACCGCGGGGAAAAGGAGGAATTCCTCAAGGTATCCGTCACCGTTGCCTCCGATATCGTGCTCAACTATCTGTTCAACTGCGTGGTAACCAACCATAAGAGCCCCGCCATCTCGCACATTACCGCTGCCGTCGTGGACAGCTACGACCGCCTGATCGCTCCCTCGATCGAGCGCGAGATCCGCAACGATATGTTTGATAACGCCTGCGAGGGCGCCATCAAGCTGTTTGCCGACAATCTCTCTCACCTGCTGCTGCAATCTCCGCTCAAGGGCAAGACGGTGCTTGGCTTTGACCCCGGCTACGTCAACGGCTGTAAGCTTGCCGTTGTCGATAAAACGGGCAAGGTGGTCGACACAGGCGTCATTTACCCGACCAAGCCCCGCTGCCGCACCGAGGAGGCCAAGCGCATTCTGCGCCGCATGATCACCACGCACGGTGTCGACGTTATTGCCATCGGAAACGGCACGGCATCCAAGGAAAGCGAGCTGTTCATTGCCGAGCTGCTCGGAGAAATGAACTGCGACTGCAAGTATATCGTCATCAGCGAGGCAGGCGCCTCCATCTATTCCGCCTCCAAGCTGGCTGCTGAGGAGTTCCCCGAGTTTGACGTCATGCAGCGCAGCGCCGTATCCATCGCCCGCCGCCTGCAGGATCCGCTCGCCGAGCTGGTCAAGATCGATCCCAAGGGCATCGGCGTCGGACAGTATCAGCACGACATGAAGCAGGCGCGTCTGGACGAGGCGCTGACGGGCGTTGTTGAGGATTGCGTCAACGCCGTCGGTATTGACCTCAACACCGCCTCCTACTCCCTCCTCTCTTACGTTTCCGGCATCAACACCACCGCCGCCAAAAACATTGTCAAGTACCGCGAGGAAAACGGTGAATTCACCTCGCGCGCGCAGGTGCTCAAGGTGCCGCGCATCGGAGCCAAGGCCTACGAGCAGTGCGCCGGCTTCCTCCGCGTGCCCGGCTCCAAGGAGATCCTGGATAACACCGCCGTTCACCCCGAGTCCTACGAAACCGCACGCGCTCTGCTTGCGCTGTTCGATCTGACCGAGGCAGACGTGCGCGCAGGGCATCTCTCCTCGCTGTCTGCCAAGGTGCGCGAGTACGGCATCGCACGCGTTTGTGAGCAGCTGCAGGTTGGTGAGCCGACGCTGTTGGATATCGTCGCCGAGCTGGAAAAGCCGGGACGCGATCTGCGCGACAGCCTGCCGCCCCCCGAGCTGCGCACCGACGTGATGGAGCTGGAGGATCTCAAGCCCGATATGATCCTCAAGGGCACCGTCCGTAACGTCATTGACTTTGGCGCGTTTGTGGATATCGGCGTCCATCAAGACGGACTGGTCCACATCTCTGAGCTGTCCAATCGCTTCGTCAAGCACCCCTCCGAGGTTGTCTCGGTCGGTGACGTCGTACAGGTCCGCGTGCTCGCCGTTGACGTCAAGAAAAAGAGAATTTCTCTGTCCATGAAGCTGGAGAAAAAGGAGAAGTAAGGGCGCGCAAGGGGCGCTGCCCCTTAACCCCGCCAAGGAAACTTTTGAGAAAAGTTTCCTTGAATCCTTCAAAACCTTTTATCAATTTTTTGCTAAACTTGTCGCGGTTCTGTTCTCTCCAAAGGAACAGCATCGTCCCCATGGGGCCCCTGCCCCACAAATTTGGCAATAAATTAGTTTTGAGGTGAATTTGACCGAGATTGATAAGTTAGACAACCCTGTTCGCACAATCTTAATCCCTCCGCCCCTCTTTGCAACCACCCGTTGCTTGACTCGCTTTGTCTTTCCTGTTACAATAAAGCTACCGAAATCAATCGAGGAGGTATTCTTTATGTTTGACATTTTCGCCTTCGGCGCCTAT
>JAFTME010000139.1 GCA_017452545.1 Clostridia bacterium
GTGGGGAAACCCTTTTGTTCACAAAAGGGTTTCCCCACATCTTTTTTCTCTCCCCGTTTCCCCCCGTCATATTTCGTCCCCATAGTTGCATATACTGTGCTGACAACCTATCCTGAACCCCCAAAAAAGGAGTAGCACTATGGAACGTAAGAGCCCCACCACCCTGCGATACCAAAGCGAGCTGTGCGACCGCCCGCTCACCACCGAGATCACCCACGAGATCTCCCTGCCCGACTATCAACCCGAGATCAAGCGCCTGCTTCGCGTCAGCGCCACCGCCCAGCCCCCCGCCCGCTATCTTGGCGGCGGCTCGGCAGAATTTTCCGGCACTGTTGATTTCAACATCCTGTACGCCGCCGGTGACGGCAAGCTGTATTGCTTCCCCACCTCCGCCGACTATACCCTCCGCGCTCCCATGGAGGCCGACGCCTCCTTCGACCTCTCGGATGCCCTCAGCTGCTATTGCCTGTGCGAGCCCGACATGACCGGCGGCAGAGTCCTGGGACCGCGCCGTATGAGCGTCCGCTGCCGACTGCGCGCCCGCGTCCGCGCCTACGCCACAGCCACCGTCGAGCAAGCCTGGAGCGACGAGCCGAACCAAGCCCCCCAGCGCCTGACGCACGAGATCGCCACCGCCGTCACCCATAGCGGCAGCAGCGCTCCCACCACACTGACCGACGAGATCATCCCCGAGCGCGATAGCACCGCCGACGATTGGCGCATCATCTCCGCCACGACCGCCGTTCTGCCCGAGGAGATCACCACCGCCACCGATACCGTCCATTGTCGCGGGCAAGCCATTCTCCGCTTGCTCATGCAGCGCGATAACGATCCCGCTGCCGCCCCGCTTCCCCATACCCGTAAGCTGCCCTTCTCCATCGATATCCCCATCGACGGCATCAACGCCGGCGCCGAAGCCTCCGTCCACGGCTGCTGCACCGAGCTCCGCCTCACCATGGAGGGCGGCAAAGTGCTCTGCGAGGCAGAAATCGTCCTCTCTGCCATAACCCAGCAGGAGCAGACCCTCGCCTATACCACCGATGTCTGCTGCATCGGTCAGCGCGCGCAATGCGAAACGCAAAGTCTCCGCGCTCCGCGCCCCCTCCGCTGCATCAACGCCAATTTTACGCAAAA
Organism: Clostridia bacterium; assembly: GCA_017452545.1. GTDB lineage: Bacteria > Bacillota > Clostridia > Oscillospirales > CAG-272 > SIG644. Next base: position 1,135 of record JAFTME010000139.1, read on the forward strand.
CGAAACGCTCTCCCAGGAGGACGCCGCCATCCCCGCCACCGCCGATATTCTCGACATCGGCGCTACAGTCCTTCCCGACAGCATCAAGACCACCTGTGAAAACGGCCGCTGCACCGTCAGCGGCACCTGCCGCTATTCCCTCGTCCTTGGCGGCGAGGACGTCAGCACCCGCGAGCTTGAGCTTCCCTTCCGCTACACCTGCGACCTCTCGCAAAAAGGCGATATGCCCCTGCAGGATTGCGATTGCAGCGTCAGCGTCATTTCTGCCCGTGTCCGCACGGATAACCAGCGCCTCTCCATCGATACCGAGCTGTACGTCACAGCAAGAATGTGGAGCATGAGCACCTTCTCCCCCGTCGTCGCCGTTACGCTCTCCGATGCCCCCGCACCGCTCACCGCAGGACGCACCATCTGCTACCCCGCTCCCGACGAAACGCTCTGGTCCGTCGCCAAGCGTTATTGTACCGACATCAATACGCTGCTGCATAAAAACCACCTTCCCGGCGCCCCCCGCGCCGACGCACCCGATTCCCTGCGCGGCGTCCATATGCTCGTGATCTGACAAAAAAATATCAGGGGAATTCCTCGCACAAGGCAAGGAATTCCCCTGTTTTTTGTTTGTTTTTATTTGTTATCCACCGCGAACAGCGTCAGCTCGCTCAGCTGCATGACCTCATTGTTGTTAAAGCCGAAGCAGAAGTAGCGATACTCACCCGTGTCCGTCACGGCAAAGCCGTATTCCGTCTCATTCTCCGCACCGAGAACATTATGCCCGTAGCCAACCACGCAGAGATCGACCCAGTCCTCACCGTTCAGCGAGCCGTACAGCGCAAACGTCTGCGGATTGCGTCCGGGATACTCCGCCGTATCCTTGCCCGTTGCCACGATAAAGCCCATCAGCTGCACCGGCTCCTCCACGCGGAAATTGACCTTGACCGTATGCGTGTGCTGCAGGCAGTACTTGCTCTCCGTGTCGCCGTCAAACAAGCACTCTACTCCCTCGTTCGGGAATCCCTCAACGGTCGTGCGAATCGACTTCTCGTCCACGTCATTCAGCAAGCTCTCGCCCTTAAGCCACAGCGTATCGGCAAACTCACGCGCCGCCGCACGCTCAGCAGCAAACTGATCCTCGTATCTCCACGCACCGCCGCGGAACTCGTCGGAATGATAAAAATCATTCAGCCAGGAAATGCGGTTGTCGATCCACTCGGCAAGATAGCGGTAATGCTCCTCGTGCGAGGACAGCGTCATGATCAGCTCGGTCTCGCGGTTCATGCAATTTCCGATGATCTCATCCCACTTTTTAAAGTTGCGGTTAAAGGAGCCGGCATACGCCGCGCCCTTGTCGCGCACACCGTCCGAGAGCGTCAAAAGCTCGTCGTGCATCTCATCCCAGCGCACCGTTACACGGTCACGGAACCAACGCTGCTGCATCGCCGTGTAGAACCACGGATTACTCAGATGCGCAAGATAAAAGCGACCGCAATACAGCTCGGTGTAATACTGGCAGGTCTCGTCGCCGTTGCCAAAGCTCAGATCAAAATCCCACAAAGGACCGAAGCACAGCTTTCCTCCCGTATCCTTGTACAGATAAAAGCTGTCCCAGCCCATATCCAGATTTTTGACGATCTCCTCACCAATGTAAGCATCCACCAGCGTATCAAGATCGATCAGCTGACCGATCTCCTTCTCGTCGCCGCGGCACAGCGCATCCCAGCACTGCTGCACGTAGCTGCCGATGTACGCCTTTTGCTGCTGCTCCACACTGCGGTCCTTGGAAAGATCGCTCTTGATCTCAAAGTTTTTGCCCGCAACCTGGAACGCAACGTCCTCCGCGTAGTACGACATCTCCAGCAGGTATCCCGTGTCTATGTCCGTCTCCACGCCGCCGTCATCCAGATCCAGATGTGCCTTGTCCTCGGTGATCTCCTCGGCAAGCAGATATACGCCACGGTATTCCCCGTTGAGATAGACCTCCACACTCTCGGCGTTGGGCGAGTGGCGCAGATGGTCAAACATATCCATCAGCTCCAGCGCCGTGTCGTTGCGCAGCAGCGACTGATCGCATACGTTGGCAAGCAGTACCCAGGTCTTCTCCGCCTTGCCAAGCCCCAGAATGCTTCTCTTCTCGGTAAACTTCAGCTTGTAGGATTTCTTTTCATACGTCCAGGTATTGTTGCCACGCCCGCGAATACCGTTCTCCACCGCATCCGCAATGACGTACTCATCCTTGGTGTTGATCAGCGCAAAGCTGCCGTTGATGTAGTCCGTCTTGCTCGTCACGTCCTTACCCGTCTCGGTCGTCAAAACGACAATGGGCATCTCGCGACAGTCATAATCAAAAATAGCCGTGACCACCGTCGTCGCATCAAAGCTGTCGCCCGAGCGCGTCGCCTCGGTCACACCGTCACTCCAACGCACAAAGCGATAGCCCATGCGTGCCTGCGCCGTTACCTCGCCGGCAGTCGCACCGTTCTCCAGCTTGTGCTTGGACTTGCCCGTCAGATAGCCCGCCTGCGACGAGTTGACCGCATACAGCGCATATACGCCACCATCCGACACCTCGGGAACCTTCTCCGGCTCCTCGCTCAGCCATTGCCTGGTGTTCGTACCGGACGGCGTCTTGTCCCCGTCTGTGTCGGGACCCGCCTCCTGCTGGTCAGAGCACCCCACAGGTGCCCAAATAAAGCATATCGCCATCATAAGACAAAGCAGTCTTCGCCACATCGCTGTCTTGGTTTTGTTTTTCATATCCGTTCGCTCCTTTCCGAGAGAAGGGTGGGAGGGAGCCCTTTCGGTATCATTTCCCTTTTATCATTATACCCAATCTTTCCTGTCTTGTCAATCCGTGAAAATGGACAAAAAGAGGCCCTCAAAAATAGGACATTCGCCCAAAAGACCGCGCTCCCGCCTCCATTTCTCCCACTTTTTCTCAAAAACAGGACAGATATGCGAAAATCCTTTGACAAATGGGAAAAACTATGCTATAATAATACGATAAATAAAATGGAGTAGTATGCGTATACGGAGGTGAGAGACTATGGTAAAAATCATGGCAGTGGCCGAGCACTCAAGAGCACAGAAGGCGGGCGTGCTGGCAGGAGATGTGCTGCTCGCAATCAACGACCGCGAGATCTGTGACGTGCTGGACTACCGCTTCCATCTTGCCAACCGCCGCGTGCAGCTGTCGCTGGAGCGTGACGGACAGCGCCTTGAGCTTGTTATTGTCAAGCGTGAATACGACGACATCGGGCTGGAATTTGAAACACCACTGATGGATGAAAAGCATTCCTGCGAAAACCGCTGCATCTTCTGCTTTATCGACCAGCTCCCGGAGGGACTGCGCGAAACGCTGTATTTCAAGGATGACGACAGCAGACTGTCCTTCCTGCACGGCAACTACGTCACGCTGACCAACCTCTCCCGTCGCGACATCGACCGCATCATCGAGATGCACATCTCCCCCGTCAATGTGTCGGTTCATACTACCGACCCCGAGCTCCGCGTCAAAATGATGCGCAATAAGCACGCCGGCGAGGTGCTCTCCTACCTGCGCCTGCTGGCTGACGCCGGCATCACCATCTGCGCGCAGATCGTGCTCTGTCGCGGCATCAACGACGGAGAAGCACTCGATCGCACCATGAACGATCTTCAGAGCTACCTCCCCGCGCTGGACAGCGTTTCCGTCGTTCCCGCAGGACTGACCCGCTACCGTCAGAAGCTCTACCCCCTGGAGCCCTATACTCCCGAGGAGTGCCGCGCCATCATCGCACAGGTCGGCGCCGTTGGAGACCGTTGCCAAAAAGAGTACGGCCGCCGCATCTTCTTCTGTGCGGACGAACTGTATATCAAGGGCGGCATCCCGCTCCCCGAGGACGAATATTACGAAAATTATTCCCAGCTTGAGGACGGCATCGGCATGGTGACCTCCCTCACCTATGAATTCAAAGCCGAGCTGCAATTTCTCGCCGACGATCTGGAGGGCTACCGCGCTCCTCGCCGCGTCACCGCCGTGACGGGCATGGCAGCCAAGGACAGCATCCGCACCCTGTGCGCACAGTTGGAAGCTGCCGTCGACGGACTGCACATTCAGGTCAAGCCCATCGTCAATCATTTCTTTGGAGAAACCATCACCGTCGCCGGCCTGCTGACCGGCAAGGATATCTGCGAGCAGCTGCGCGGCGAGGACCTCGGCGACGAGGTGCTTATCCCCGCCAATACGCTGCGCGCCGACGGTGACCTGTTTTTGTGCGGTATGACACCCCTGGAGCTGTCCGCCGCCTTGGGTGTTCCCGTGCGCGTCTGCCCCAACGACGGCGCCGGCTTCCTCTGTGCCCTGCTCGGCACCAACCGGGATACCCCCTATTACGACGCAAATACGACAGAAAAGGACGGAACGATAGAATGAGTAAACCCATCATTGCCGTAGTCGGCAGACCCAACGTAGGAAAGAGCACGCTGTTCAACCGCCTCATCGGCGAGCGCCGCTCCATCGTCGAGGACACCCCCGGCGTCACCCGTGACCGTATCTACGGCGAGACCGAATGGTGCGGACGCACGCTGGTCATGATCGATACGGGCGGTATCGAGCCCAAAACCGACGATACCATTCTCGTCCAGATGCGCAACCAGGCACAGATCGCCATCGACACCGCCGACGTCATTATCTTCCTGTGTGACGTCCGCACCGGTCTGACCGCGGCTGACCGTGACATTGCCGTCATGCTCAAGCGCAGCGGCAAGCCCGTCGTTCCCTGCGTCAATAAGTGTGACCGCATCGGCGACCTCCCCTATGAATTTTACGAGTTCTACGAGCTCGGCTTTGATACCGACCCCGTCGCCCTGTCCTCCGTCCACGGCACCGGCACAGGTGACCTGCTCGACGCATGCCTGGCGCTGCTGCCCGAGCAGAAGGATGAGGTGCAGGAGGAGCCCGGTATCCGCGTCGCCGTCATCGGTAAGCCCAACGCAGGCAAATCCTCCATCATCAACCGCTTCGTCGGCGAAAACCGCATGATCGTGTCCAATATCGCAGGTACCACCCGCGACAGCGTCGATACCGTGGTAGAAAACGAGTACGGCCGCTTCACCTTCATCGATACCGCCGGTATTCGCCGCAGCGCCAAGATCAACGATAAAATCGAAAAATACAGCGTCCTGCGCGCCCACATGGCCGTCGAACGCGCCGATGTCTGCCTGATCATGATCGATGCCTCTGAGGGCATCACCGAGCAGGACGAGAAGATCGCCGGCATCGCACACGAGGCAGGAAAAGCCTGCATCGTCGTCGTCAACAAGTGGGATCTGGTCGAAAAGGATACCAAAACCATGGGGCAGTTCACCCAGCGCATCCGCACGGCGCTCGCCTATATGCCCTACGCACCGCTGCTCTACGTCTCCGCGCTGACAGGACAGCGTCTGCCCAATATCTTTGAAATGATCTGCAAGGTCTATGAGCAGCATAATATGCGCGTTACCACCGGTATGCTCAACGACGTCCTGGGCGAGGCAACCATGCGTAATCAGCCGCCCTCAGATAAGGGCCGCCGCCTCAAGATCTACTATATGACCCAGAACGCCGTCGCACCTCCTACCTTCGTGCTCTTCTGCAACTCGGTCGAGCTCTTCCACTTCTCCTATCAGCGCTATATCGAGAATTGCCTGCGCGAAACCTTCGGATTTGAGGGTACCCCCATCCGTATGATCATCAAGCAAAAGGGCGACCCCTCGGTTTGATTGAAAAAAAGCATCCCCTTAGAAAGCCAAAGAACATTCCCTCAAAAGCAGTTTCCTCTTGAAAGTTTTTGAGGATCTTCAAGGAGCTTTTTTCAAAAAGTTCCTTGAACGGAGCGTGGGACAGCGCCCACAGCAAACGAAAGGACTCCCCATACAGAAAGGAGCTTTGATATGTTAGTAGATCACGTAAAATTAGAGATCAAGGCGGGCAACGGTGGCAACGGTGCCATCACGTTCCGCCGAGAGAAATACGTTGCCGCGGGCGGACCCGACGGCGGCGACGGCGGACGCGGCGGCAACATTGTCTTCCGCGTTGACGAGGGTGTCAACACCCTGCTGGCATACCGCTACCGCCATAAATTCGTCGCAGGAAACGGCGGCGACGGCAAGGGCGATAAATTCCACGGCGCAACCGCCGATGATCTCATCATCCCCGTACCGCGCGGCACACTCATCAAGGACGCCGAAACGGGCAAGATCATCCACGATATGTCCGACGGGCAGGATTACATCGCCTGCCGCGGCGGCCGTGGCGGCTGGGGCAACCGTCACTTCGCTACCCCCACCCGACAGGTTCCCATGTTCGCCAAGAACGGCACCCCGGGCGAAGAAAAGACCGTCATCCTCGAGCTGAAAATGCTGGCAGACGTTGGACTGATCGGCTTCCCCAGCGTAGGCAAATCGTCCATTCTCGCTCGCATCAGCGCCGCTCGCCCCAAAATTGCGGAATACCACTTCACCACTCTCTCCCCCAATCTCGGCGTTGTCCGCGTTCACGGAGAGAACGGCTTCGTTGCCGCTGATATTCCCGGTCTGATCGAGGGCGCCTCCGACGGCGCAGGCCTCGGACATGACTTTTTGCGCCACGTCGACCGCTGCAGATTGCTGCTGCACGTCGTCGATATCTCCTGCTTCGAGGGGCGCGATCCCATCGAGGATATCAAGATCATCAACCGCGAGCTGGAGCGCTATAGCCCCGAGCTTGCCACCCGTCCCCAGATTGTCCTTGCCAACAAGGCCGACTCTCTTGACCCGGAGCTGTTCGACGTCGAAGGCTTTGAGGCGTTCGTTCGCGCCTCGGGCTATGAGCTCATGTATATCTCCGCCGCCACCGGCGACGGCATCCGCGAAATGGTCGAGCGTGTCTGGGAGCGCTTGCAGGATCTCCCCCCCATGAAGACCTACGAGGACGAAACCGCCGGTGAGGAGGTCGTCGTCAACGAGGGTAAGGTCACAGAGATCCGCTACGAGGGCGGTAAATTCATCGTTGAAGGTCAGTGGATCTTCAACCTGATGAACCAGGTCAACTTCGATAACTACGAATCCATGAGCTTCTTCCAGCGCTCGCTGCTCAAGGGCGGCGTGTTCGAGCAGCTGGAGGCCGCCGGCTGCCGCGACGGCGATACCGTCTCCATCTACGATTTTGAGTTTGATTATATTAAGTGATGGAAGCAAGGGGCGCTGCCCCTTGAACCCCGCCAAAGAGTATTTTTGA
>JAFTME010000007.1 GCA_017452545.1 Clostridia bacterium
GGGAAGGACAATGAACGATCAAGAGCTACGGGTACAATTTGAGCGCATGGCAAGAGGAGAGACGGAGGCGTTTGACGCGGTATATGCGGACATGAAGATGCCGGTATATACGGTGATTTTACGCACGCTGGGTGATCGCCAGCTTGCAGAGGACGTGCTCCAGGAGGTTTTTGTCAAGCTGTACCGTCGGCCTCCCTGTGAGGTACGGGCGGCGCGGGCGTATCTGTTCCGAATGGCGCGCAATTCGGCACTGGATTGTCTGCGGCGGCAGCCGAGCTTTGAGGGAGATGAGGCGCTTGATGCCGTTCCCGACGATGCGCCGACCGACGGCGGCGTGGGCTTGCGGATGGATCTTGAGACGGCGCTGCAGCGCTTGTCCGTCAACGACCGTCAGATCGTTACGCTGCATTCCCTTGCGGGGCTGAAATTCCGCGAGATCGCGGAGCTGATGCGATTGCCGCTCGGCACGGTATTGTGGCGATACCGTCGCGCCATCGAGCGACTGCGCGAGCTTTTGTGATCTGTGGTTGTGATAATAAACCTGCGGTTGAATTTTTGAGAGGTGTTATTATGAAAGACAAGAGAATAAACAAAAAAAGAGGAATAAAGCGCGGCATGGTTGTCGTGATGGCGATATTGCTCTGCCTGTCGTTGCTGCCGGCGGTACACGCGGCAGAGGAGGTTGCCACGGGAGACATGACCGTTTACGCGCTACGCGACTATTGGAGCACGCTGCCGGACGGCACGCCCGCATACGTGGGGGCGTTGGTCGTTGAGGCGGTAGAGGCGGAGGGCTACGAGCCGAGCGACGACGGGGACGAGGAGATCCCGATCGTGGATGAGCGGGTGACCTACCACGTGCTGGTCGCGCTGGTCAAGGGCTGCGACGCCGAGGCGGCGCGTGCCGAGATCCTCTCACAGCTCTCGTCCGAGCACCGCGTGCGCTTTACGGAAAGCATTCATTCGCTGCGCGAGCTGGAGGAGGTCGCGGCGTATATCACGGCGACCTACGGCAAGGAGGCGCGTGTGACGGGGGCGGACACGGTGGAGGTCGTTCTTGGGATGAGCGGAGAAGAAACCGAAGCGACGGTTACTCGTTTGGTGGAGGATGCAATCATTCCCGTGACGGTTGATCTTCGTGTAATCGTTTGGGACGAGGAGATTGAAGATGGCGTGCCGGAGGACGAGATTATTGATGTGGAGCTCGACGTTGTCGAGCTTGCCGACGACCGCACGCCCTATCTGATGCTCGGCGTGCTGCTGATGCTGCTTGCGGTCTCCGGGGCGGTATTCGTTTCTGTTCGCCGTCGCAAGGCGGTGCTGCAGACGGCGGCAGGGGTGAATGTGCTGCAGGAGCATGGCGAGGGCGAGCGCCTCTCCCGTGCGGCGGTTCGGCAGCGTCTTGCGAGCGAGGGACAGACCCCCGACGAGAGCGTGGACGCACGCATACGCGGGGAGATTGAGTAATAAGGAATAAGAATGCGAGGGGAACTTTTTTGGAAAAAAGTTCCCCTCGCGCTCCCTTCAAAAAACTTTGGGGAGTTTTTTGGGAGATCGGATTTGGGGCATCAGCGGCTGGGCGCCCATACGGTCGAGCGCAACACGTTCCGACTTTTGCTTTCATTCATTTTGCCCCAAAGTTTTTTGGAAAGGGGTGCGGGGAAAACTCTTTTGTTCACAAAAGGTTTTCCCCGCAAAAGGTTTTCCCCGCAAAAGGTTTTCCCCGCAAAATTTTTCTCCCCGCTCTTTACATTCCCCACAGATTGATGTATAATGGAGGCAAAGGGAAGCGCGGGAGCGCGGAAAGGATGGGCTACCTATGAAAAAGCTGCTTGTGATCGCAAGAAACCACATGGATCCTTCGTGGCGTCGATGCTTTACGGCGCACTATACCTATCGGGGGGATGTTATTCGTCCGTACTCCGATATTGAAGAGGAGCTGATCGGTCAGCACTTGGACTTCATGGAGGGGGGCGACTGGAAATACGGCATTGAGCAATCGCTGGTGCTGCGCAAATTTTTGGAGCGCAATCCCGACCGCGAGGCGCAGGTGCGCCGCATGATCGAGCGCGGACAGCTGGAGCTGCTTGGCGGCGGTGAGGCGGTCATTGACTACAATCTGGTCTGCGGTGAGTCGATCTATCGCAATCATTATTACAGCATCAAATATTATCAGAGCACGTTTGGCTGCCGTCCTGCTTACGTTGACTGTCCCGATGCGTTCGGTCTGTCGGGGCAGATGCCGCAGATCTTCCGTCAGCTCGGCTATATCGCCATGACGCAATTTGACCGTGTATTTAAGAACAATCGCCCCGTTTGGCGTGGCATTGACGGCTCGACGGTCGGGCTTTGGTCGGCGTATCGCGCCATGTCGCATCACTATCCCGACTGCTACAAGTACACCGCCTGCGGTGCCTGCCACGGCGACGGCTGCGAGATGTGCGGTGGCACGGGCATTGATTTCTCTTACGATTATCGTTACCACGAGGAGCCGCGCGACGGGCGCGAGGGGCTGGTCTATTATGCGGGGCCGTCCTGCTCGACCAAGGAATACATTGAGCGCTTTGCCGCCTCGGATGCCGAGGAGAACGTGCTGTACATTTCGTCCGAGGAGACGCGCCATATGGACTGCTATCCCACCATGCTGCGTGCGCTGTGCGAGCAGAACGGGGTTACGCTTTGCTACATGACGCAGGCGGAGCTGATGGAGCATCTCAACGGCGAGGTGCTGCAGGCGCTGCGTGAGGACTGTGTGCCGGAGGATATGATCGACCCACGTGCGGACGGAAATCCCGTTGCAACGGGCTGCTACACCTCCCGCATTGAGTTGAAAAAGAAAAACCGTATGCTGGAGCAGCTGGTGCTGTCCACGGAAAAGCTGGCGGCGCTCGCGCTGCCTGCCGAGGACTATCCGCACCGCGGCTTTGCGCGTATCTGGAGCATGATGGCGTTTTTGCAGTTCCACGATTGCGTGACTGCCTCGCATTGTGATGCCAGCTACGACGAGCTGCTGCAGGTATGCCGTGATATTTACAGTGCGACCGCTCGCATCCGCAAGCGCGCGATGCAGTGCATTGAAGCGCGGACACCGGTGCGCGAGATGCCGGGCTGGCGTGCGGTGCTGACCGTCAATCCGACGGGCAAGGCGTGGGATGACGTGCCGCAGACGGTCGTCGTTCGCGACAAGCAGGTATTTGAGGGCGTGGAGCTGTGCGATGAGAGCGGCCGTGCGCTGCCTGTTTTATCGGTCAACATTCACAACAACGCGCTGGACTGCTCGGCGGAGGTGCAGACACGGCTGGCGCTGCCTGCGATGGGGGTCGGTGTGATCTACTGGCGTCCGGCGTCTTGTGCGGCGGTGACGTGCGAGCGAGAGGGTGTGATCGAAAACGAATACTTTACCGTCAGCGCAGACGGTGTTTACGACAAAAAGCGTGGTCGGACGGTGCTGGGGGCACGGGCGGGCGCGTTGAGCGTTTCGCATGACATGGGGCACGCTTGGGGCCGTCTTGCCGAGGAGAGCTGGCGTGTGCCGCTCTCGGACAGCGAGGCTTGCGTTTGTCGCGGTGAGGGCTGGCAGGCACTTGTGCTGCGCGGCGGCTACACCGATCCTGAGCGGAGCATTACCTCGCTGCGCTGGACGCGCGAGCTGCGACTGTACGACGGCGTGGACAAGATCTTCTGCCGCACCGAGCTTGACTGGGTGGGCGAGAGCACGCACATTTACGCCGATTTCCCGCTCCATAACGTGGATCGCGGCGGCAAGATGGTATGCGAGATCCCTTACGGACGGATCGAGCGCTGCGACGGCAGCATGGAGGTGTACAAGCAGCTTGGCATTGAGGACGAATGGGCGGCGCTCAACTGGGTGGCGGCGTATTCGCAGACGGAGAATTTCGGTGTCGTGATCTACAACAAGGGAACGCCCGGCTGCCGTATTGTCGACGGAGAGACGCTGCAGATCAGCTTGCTGCGCAGCCCGACGGTACTGGAATTTGCCAACGAGGGGGCGCGCGACCACGGACGGCACGTATACGAGTACGCGATCGGCGTTGAGCCGTGCGACGGAGATCCTGCGGCGTTCGGCTTGCGCTACACGACGCCCACGCCGAGCATTGCGGCTACGCCCAAGGCGGCTGCGGCGGTGGAGGGAAGTGCTTTGCTTTGCTCACCGACGACCGACGGCACAAGCGTGCAGGTGACCGCGATCAAGCGGGACGAGGGTGGTGCGCTGATCGTCAGAATGTACGAGGCGGCAGGACAGAGTGCTACGGTAGTGCTGCCTTGCGGCATGGCGGCGGTCGAGGTCGATCCGCTGGAGGAGCGCGTGTTGTCCGAGGCGATCGGAACGCTGCATTTCCGTCCGTTTGAGATCAAAACGGTGCGATTGGTTGAATAATTCAACCGTCAGTTGTCGTCTGGTGAAAAGCGGTTGGCGTTGCGAATTGAAATAAACATTGTCATAAGTATAGTTGATTGAATGTTTCAGCCACTCCTTTGGGGGTGGCTGTTTTTTTGCATAAAAAACCACCCGCCGTCGGGCGGGGGGTTTTCGGTTAGGATCAGCCTTGATTTTGTTTTTTATAGAACAGGGCGCCGATGCTCATGATGATGGCGAAGACGATGAGGTAGAAGAGAACGGGGAAGGCGAAGCGGCCTTCGGCTGCGGCGGCGAGGTAGGGGCGGATGCCGTGTGCGTAGAGGGCGACGAACATGATGAAAAGCGCGGCGAGGACGGCAAGCGCGGGCATGACGGTGTTTTTGAAGCGCTGCTTTTTGCCTTCCTTTTTGATGAACATGATGAAAATGGGGATATAGATGGCGTAGATGGTAATGATGGGCAGCTCGGAGGAGTCAAAGCTGAACACGCCGAAGGTGGGGGTGGTCAGATTGGAGGCGTAGAAGTAAAAATACCAAGCGGCGCAGAACAGCAACGCAAGGACGCCCGAATTGGAGGGTATATTGGTTTGGGGATCGAGCTGCGAAAACATGGCAGGGCGGGGGCCCTGTCCGCGGACGGAAAGGGAATAGAGCGAGCGGGTACAGGCAAGCATGAGGCCGTTGAGCGTGCCGCAGCAGGAGAGCACGATGCAGGCGTTGAACAGCGTTCCGCCGACGGAGCCAAACAGGGCACGGAAGGCGGCGGGAGAGCCGACCGCGCGCAGCACGTCGACCGTGGCGCCGCCCGTCAGGCCGATGAAATACAGCACGTAGACGACGATGATGATAACGGCGCCCAGCACGAGCGCGATGGGCAGATTTTTCTTAGGATCCTTGAGCTCGGCGTTGATCGAGGTGGAGATGATCCAGCCATCGTAGGCAAAGGTGGCGGCGGCGACGCCTGCCAGCAGTGCGGAGAGATCAAGGCCACCGGCGGCGCTTGGAGCGGCTTCGGCGGAGAAGGCGGCTGTGGTATTGCCGTTGATCAGCCCTGCGGTCGTGCCGATGAGGACGATGGCTGCCAGGGGAATGAGCTTGATGACGGTGGTGGCGATCTGAAATTTGCCTGCGATGCGGGGAGAGAGCACGTTGACGGCGTACATCAGGCAGAGATACAGCGTGCCGAGCGCCATGCAAAGACCACTTGTGACGTCGGCGGTGGGGTCAAAGAGGGTTACGGTATAGCGTGCGGTCACCCATGCGAGCACGCCGGTCATGGCGGGGTAATAGATGGTGGAGATGAACCAGCCGGTCATATAGGCGTACCTTTCGCCTACGACGGCTTCGGCGTAGTCAACGACGCCGTTGACCTTGACGTATTTGGTTGCCATATTGGCAAAGGTAAAGGCGCACAGGATCATGACGGCGCCGCCGACCAGCCAGGCGAGGATGCCCAGCCACATATTGCCGCCCGTATAATTGAGGATATCCTGTGCTTTGAAAAAGACACCGGAGCCGATGACGATGCCGACGACCATGCAGATCGCCGTGAACAGCCCGTAGTGCTTTTGCAGCTGATTGTTGTTGTCCATGGAGTGGTAGCCCTCTCTTCGGTCGCTTTTTGTTTTTCTTTATTATACCATATCTGCGCGCAAATGTAAACATTTGCGCTTGCAATTTTTGAGGGGGTGTATCTTTTCTGCATTCAAAGCACCTACACCTCTCAAAAAACCGCGCCGAGGTTGATTTTTTCAACCTCGGCGCGGTCTTTTTGGGGCGAGCTGACACGGCAACGCCGCATGCTTTTTTCTTTTTTCAAAGTTTTTTGAAAGAGGGGGTGCGGGGGAGAAAACGATGTTTGCCGGTTTCGGGCTTGTCCGAAACGGCGGTGTTGAGCCGCCGAGGCAAACTCGCTGATCGCTTGCGATCATCTTTTTATTCAAAAAAGTTTTCTCCCCCGCCTTTAAATTCGTCCCTTACTGCACAGAGATCGCGCCGATGCGGACGGGGTTCTGAGAAGCGACACCGGGGAGGATGACATAGTCGAAGTTGGGGAGCCAAGGCGAGTCGCCACGGCTCGGTTCATCCTGCCAGATGGTCAGCGTATTTTCACCCTCCACCAGGTCAAGCTCAACCTCAAAGGGCTTGAAATCGTGATAGTGACCGGAGCGGAAGGAATACAGCTCCTCGGTATCCTCGCCGTTGACCTTGAGTCGGAAGGTACGGGTGTCGGCGGATCCGATGTAGATGCGGACGGTGTAGGTGTCGTCCTCGGGCACGGTGATGCCCTTCATGGTAAAGCTTGCTACGCCGTTGTTGGCGGTTGCGCCGACGGCATAGCCGCCCGACTGCTCATAGCCGTCGCGGGGTGCCAGCTTGTTGTTGCAGCTGTGATAGTCGCCGCCGACCTCACACTCGTAGACGGTCGTGCCGCCATCGCAGCCCAGTGCGATGGTGTTTTCGCCTGCCTCGAGGTAGACGGTCATATTGAGCGTGGAGAACAGGTGCGTGCTCTGTGTCGAGGGCAGCGTGAGGGGCGTTTTCTGACCGTTGATGGTCAGATCCAGCGTTTGCTGCGCGTTGGAATAGTTGGAGTAATTGATGTTGAGCTGGTAGGGGCCTGCCTTTGCGACCGAGACGGTGTAGCGGAGTGCCGTATCGTCCATGCCGCCGAAGCCGGATGCTGCCTTACCGCCGATGGCGCCTGCGTTGGCGTCAACGGTCAGCGAGCCGACGATCTCTGCGTCGTTGGGCTGCAGCACCTCGCCGCCAAGCGAGAAGGAAACGGGCTCGTCGTCGTAGACGATGATGTGGTCAAGGTCGGGTGCCCAGCCCTTGCCCGCTGCCGTGCCGAAAGTCAGCTTGTTTTCGCCTGCCTTGAGGGGCAGGGGAACGATGATGGAGGCGGGGGTTTCCCAGCTGCCGGAGCAGTAGCACCAGACGGGAATTGCTTCGCCGCCGTTGGCGCTGACGTACAGCATACGGGGCTCCTCTTCACCATTGACGTAAATGATCTCGACCTCGTAGGTGCCGGACTCGGATACCTTGATGCCGTTCATGGTCAGCGTGTTTTTGCCGTTGTTGCCGATACTGCCGACGATCGCCTTGCCCGAAGCGTAGAGCTTATTGCGGGTGACGGTGGCACCGACCAGCGTGTTTTTGCCGTCCTCGCACTCGTAGAGCGTACCCTCAAGCACGATGCCGGGCGCAGTTTGTGCGGGCTCGGCATCACCCTTGACCTCGATCTGATGCTCCTTGCCGTCGTCGGTCAGACGGACGTAGATGATCTTGTCGAAATCGTCTGCGGAGGCGTCGTAATAATAGCAGGCGTCGCTCGAGGAGAGCAGCGCGTCATAGGAGGCAGCGGCTTTGAGCTTTTTGCCGTCCAGCTTGACGGAATCGGGGGCGGTGCGGTAGTGCAGCTGCAGCACGCAGGCGCGGGAGGAAACGGCATAGCTGCCGCTGCGGGCGCCGACGGTGCACAGGATCTTACCGTCCTTGAGGGTGGAGGTCAGCGTGGTCAGCGCGTACTCGGAGGCGGTCTGGTAGTCGTAGGTGCTGCCGTCGTCCTCGTACAGCGTGAAGGTGGAGCTCTGCTCGCTCGGATAGATGTCCAGCGTCAGCGTATTGTCGATGACGTCGGCGGTGTTGTCGCCGTAGTGTCCGAGGGGAATGATCGAGCCCATGCGGACAAACAGCGGCAGCGTGGCGGCGGAGCAGGTGTATTCGATGGTCTTGCCGCCCTCATAGACGTAGCCGGTGTTATAGTCCATCCAGCGCTCGCCTGCGGGCAGATAGAGCTTGACGGTTGCGACGCGGGCGCTGCTGCTGACGGGGCAGACCAGCAAGGCGTCGCCCAGCATGAACTGGTTGTCAATGCCGTAGACGTTGGGATCGTCCTGGAACTCCATGAGCAGCGAGCGCGTGACGCCGATGCCGGTGTTGTACTGCTCCCAGAACAGGCTGTACATATAGGGAATGAGCTGATAGTGCAGCGCGTTATACTTTTTGTAGCACTCGATAACGGCGCGGCTTCTGCCAAGCACGCTTGCCTCGGTCGCCCATTCGTTGGACATGGCAAAGGGCGTGAGGAACATCAGCTGCGTGCGGCGCATATAGTCAACGTCGGACGGGGTGCTGACGTCGCGGATCTCGGGGGTGTAGTAGGTACCGGAGAAGGACTGGGCGATGACGGACATGACGAACTGGTCAAAGCCGTAATAGTCGGTGTATGCGGAGGTGGCAAAGCGCTGCATGCCGGAATAGTTACCGCGGCTGAACATAAAGGCGCGCTTGTTGTAGTCGTCGCGGTATTGCTCATGCAGCAGATTGACCGTCAGCGTACCGAGCAGGTTATGGTAGGCGTTGTTGGAGAGGCCGCCGGGGAAGCACAGCGAAAGGCTGTTGTTGGCGCCCCAGCTGTCGGTTTCATCGACCTTGAAACCATCGACGCCGATGGAGAGCAGGTTTTCATCGTGGATCTGGCGGTACAGCTCGCGTGCCTCCTCTACGGTCAAATCGGGCACGACGCCGCCGAAGCCGTAGGTGCCGCCGCTTCTGCCTTCCCAGTCACGGGTGCCGATCTCGGTGCCCTTGAGCGAGTACTCCAGGATGTCCTCGTAGATGGTGGCGTCGGGGGAGACGTAGGGGTGCTCCCAGAGATTGACGTGCAGACCGAGCGCGTGCATGGTCTCAACGAAGGAGGCTGCGTCGTCGGTGAATTTGGGTGCCCATGCGTAGGTGCAGGGGTAGGTCTTGGTCTGCCAGCCGGGCTCGACACCGGCGATGTCAATGGAGATGCCGGCATCCAGCTGCGCCGTCAGCGCCTCGAGCAGCTGCTCCTCGCTCCACTGGCCAAAGCCGCGGTAGGTCAGACCCAGTGCGTAGAGCGGAGGCATATTCATGCGGCCTGCAAGCTCGGACCAGTTGGTGAGAATGGTTTTGAAGGAGGGGCCGTAGAGAAAGTAGAAGTTCATCTCGCCGTCCTCGACGGACAGGTGGTAATCCTGTTTGAAGGAGATGCTTCCGCGGTTGGAGTTGTTCAGGTAGATACCGTAGCCGCTCGTGCTGTACCAAAGCGGGATGATGGCGTGCACGTTATCGTCGTGCATCCAAAGGTCGTAGACGGTATTTCTGTGGTCGGTGGTGGTGAAGCTGTCACCGCGTGCGTTACCAAGGCCAAAGAAATGCTCCTCGCCTGCGCTGTCGCGCACGAAGGACGCTTTCTTGGCTGCGCCGTCGGCAGAGAACGCCTCGGCGGCACTTTGGAACACGACGGCTCCGCTTTCGGCGTCAGTGACGGTGATGCCCAGTGTTGCCTTATCAATAGCGACGACGACGCCCTCGGTGCGCAGCACCGTTTGCGTATCCGTTTGCTCGATCACGCCGTGGACAGGCTCATACTCATTGTCATATTTGGCGATCGACTCGGGAACGGCGTCCTTGGCGACAAAGTCTGCGCCGCCCGGGGCGTAGCGGAAGTGGACGACGTCCTCGCGGCAGAAGTTGACTGCCAGGCGATCCTCGCCTGCCGTGACGATGACCTCCTCAAGAAGCGTATCGTAGAGAGGGGGCTTTGGCTCGTCCTTGTCGTCCGGCTCACTGTCCGGCTTGGTGCAGGCGACCGTGCTGCAGGCAGCACCGCACGCCGTGCCGAGCAGCAGCAGGGCACAAAGCAAGCGTTTCCACAGAGTACTTTTTTTCATGGCTATGGTCCTTTCCGGGTATATTTTGATAATCTACATTATACCATATCCTGTATTTGTTTGCAAGGCTTTTATACAAGGTAATGGAAATTTTCTGTCCAAAGCAAATATCCCCTCGGTTGAAAAAATCAACCGAGGGGATTGGCGATGCTGAATTTTGATCAGGGCAGGCAATCGACGACGTAGGTGTTGGACACGAAGCCCAGCTGACCGTCATACAGGATCAGGCTCCAGTCGCTGCTCCGTGCGATGCGGACGACGTAATCGCCCTGTGCCAGATAGCCGATGATATTATCGGGCTCGCCCTCTGCGGGCTTATTCGGGGTGGAGCGCACGGTCAGTGCGAAGGAGGTGACCTCCAGTGTGGTGCGGTCGTAGGTGAAGCCCTCGTCGAAGGTGAACTCAAAGTCACCGAACAGCCACATGGGATCGATCTCATACGAGATCGCCTCGCCCTCGGTATTGACCCAAAGCTCGCCCAGCGAGGTGTCGGCGATCATAACGCTTCTTCCCATGAGAGCGTTGAGCTCGGAGAGGAAGGTGTTCAGCGTGGCGGAGTTTTCCTCCCAGGAGCACACCTCGGGATCATAGAGGTAGGCGACCTTGCGGATCAGCGGATCGTGGTAGGTAAAGACGCCGTTTTCCTCCGGCTTGATGCGCATGACCACGTAGGACAACTCGGCAAAGGCGGGGATATTGGTATCCGAGGCAAAGAAGCCCTGCTCGGCACGTTGAATGCTGTATATCAGCATATAGGGTGTTTCGTTCTCATCGTAGTAGAGGTAGAAGCCCTCGGTGCCAAAGTGCGTGCGCATGATCTCATCCCAGTAGATGAAGTTGCCGCGCGCGGGATCGTAGACACCGACGTTGACGACGGGCTGACCTGCGAAGTGATAGGGATCGCCGGTGGAGAGATACAGGATCTCTGCGACGCCGTCGCTGTTGAGGTCCTCTGCGTACAGAACCTCTGCGGCGTATTCACTTTCGTAGAGGTCCTCATAGGTGCAGGGGTAATATTCCTCGAAGTCGGCGGGAACGCCCAGCGTCTGCGGATCGTCGTAGCCGCTGTATTCCCAGGTATAGACGACCTCGATGTCCGCCTGCTCGCCCGTGGCAAACGAAGCCGTTACGCCGACGAGCATTTCCTGCGCGGTGATGCGGTCGGAGCTGTCGAGTGCGATCTGATACGACACGACGATATCGGACATGGTGATCTCCTCACCCTCGCCCATGCTCTCGACGATGGCTGCGTACAGCTGCGCCTGCATTTCCTCGTTGGGCTCGGAGAGCGAGAGGACCCAGCGACCGCTCGCGTTACGCGAAATCTCGGCCTTTTTGAAGTCGGCGGTATCATAGGCGGTGGAGTTGGCGCCGTCGGCGTACTGCTCGACCATTTCCATACGCTGCTTACCGTTCAGAATGACCATGTACTTGCCTTGCTCGCCCATATCGTAATAGTAGGTCGTGCCGGCGATCGCCATGGTGAAGGTGGTACCGTACAGGTCAAAGGTAGCGTGGATTCTGGGGAATTCCTCGTACAGGCCCTCAAAGCGCATGGTGCTTTGCTGCAGCGGCATTGCGGCGATCTCAGTGCCTTCGACAAGAATTGCCATGTCAGCGGCGGAGGTCACCGTCATATTCTGAACGCTGCCCATGGCCTCCTGCATACGCTTGAGCAGGCTGTCTGCCGTGGGAGCGGGCTCGTTGGGAATAAAGGGAGTGTAGATATATTCGTAGGTGGGGTTGGTGGGATAGGCGGGGTCGCCGTAGACGAGGGCGCCCATGGAGTTGTCGAGCAGCAGGGTAGCGTCCTCGAGGTAGTTTGCCATATCGAACTGGAGATTGAGGATCTTAGCCTCGTTCGTTGCGTACTGCTCCTTTTGGGCGGTGTCGAACGACTGCGCCTTGCGCTCGTTGCTCTTAAGCTCACCCGTGGTCTTATCAAAGGTGAACACCTCGTAGCGGATGGTCAGAATTCTTCTGCGGTAGTCCAGCGAGGAGACCTCCTCGTAGGCGTGCCATTCGATCAGCGCATCGTACTCCTCGAAATAATCCTTGACCAGCGCCACGCCGCCGGGCTTGGCGTCGGCTTTGAAGGGGCTCTGATACAGCGTGGTATTGCGCGCGCCCTCGATGACGGTCAGAGGCTGCTCGCCCGTGATATCCACGATGATGCGGTCGTCGATGCCGTCCCAGTTGACGTCGCCGTAGAAGGCGCGAAGGTTGGGATCCTCGGGCTGAGGCTTGGGATCGGGTTCCGGATCGGGCTCCGGCTCAGGATCAGGATCGGGATCGGGTTCCGGATCGGGGTCGGGATTGGGATCGGGATCAGGATCGGGATCGGGATCGGGATCAGGATCGGGGTCGGGGTCGGGGTTGTCCGGGGTGTCCGGTGTATCTACAGGCGGCCGATCGTCGGGATCTGCGGGCGGATCCGAGGGGCTGCAGGCAAGCAGTACTGTGCTGCACAGCAGGATCGCCAGCAGCGCGCACACAAGTCGTGCTGCGGTCGCCGTTTGGTTGCGTTGTTTCTTTTTGTTCATCTCGCGTCCTCCTTTGGTGCTTTTTTTGCAGTATATCATATTTTTTTGTCACACCCATGGCGAAAGTGTGAACGATTTGTATCGTATGGGGATGGTAGCGGGGATGGTAGCGGGGATGGCGGTGGGGATGGCGGTGGGGATGGCGGTGGGGGAGAAAACTTTTTTGAATAAAAAGATGATCGCAAGCGATCGGCGCACATACGGCGAGCGGGATAGTACTCCGATTGCTTACTTCCTTGCGTTGAGCGAATGTATATCGGCTTTTCTCTTTTCAATTTTTAAAGGTTTTTGAAAAGGGGGCGCGGGGGAGAAACTTTTTGCAAAAAGTTTCTCCCCCGCCTGATTTCTTTTTAATACTTATTCAGAATTGCGGTGATGAGGTTTTCGATTTCGGTTTCGAAGGAGCCTTCGTTTGCGGAATAGGAGGAGGCGAGGTCGGTCGAGAAGTTACGGCCGAGGGAACGGATCATCGAGTTTGCCTGGGGAACGAAGAGGTAGCCCATATCGTAGCGCAGGGAAGAGAAGATGATATCCAGCATAGCCTCCGACTCATCGTCACGGCTGACGACGCTCTTCAGGTTAAGGTCGTAGTATGCGGGGGTAAGGATATTTTTAGAGGCGGCGCCCAGAGAATCGAGGACGTAGGCGGTGCGCTGCATATCGTCGTTGGTCATGGGAACGACGAGCACGGCTGCGACGCCTGCGTTGATGGTATGTGCGTAGTTTTCCTGGTACTCATCGAGCTTGGGCATGGGAAGAATACCGAAGTCGCTGATATTGGCACGCATATCCTCGGCGGAGTGCAGCTCGCCGTAGTAGAACAGGGCGCGATCATCCATGAAGATATCCCACATGACCTGCTCGTTCTGACCGTGGTTATAGACGTTGTACGCGCGCTCGGTATCAAAGAGCAGCTCTGCGATCAGATCCCAGGTATCAACGGCGCGGTCGCCGTACATGGACATTTCGGGAACGCCGTCGGCGTCGCGGGTTGCCCAGTAAACGTCGGCGCCGATCATCATGGAGTCAAATGCGCCGTCAAAGAGGATGATGCCGTAGCGGTCCTCCTCGGTCCAAAGGTCATCGGAGTTGATATCCAGAGAGACGTTCTCGGTCATTTCAATCAGCATCTCCAGCGTCCACTCGTTGTTTTCGACCAGTGCGTAGGGGGATTCGAGCGAATACTCGTCGATCAGTACTTTATTGAAAATGATCGCACCGATGCTGCGCTTATACATGGTGCCGATGTCGCCCGTCAGGCAGAAATACTTATCGTAGATGGTCAGGTCCTCGCGCAGGTGCTGATCCCACCAGGGCGCCTCGATATCCAGCGCGGTCATTTCGGACAGGTCAAGAACCTGCCCCTGCTTGACCATGGAAAGGTGATTGCGCATGCTGACGTTGCCGACGTCGTAGGTATCGTCACCGGTGGTGATGGCGGTGGTGAACTCGGAGGGGTTGGAGTAACTGGCGCCGCAGAAGAACTCAATATCCATGGAGAGCTCCTCCTCGACCTGCGAGGTGCGCTTGAACACGGCGTCGTTGATACGGTCACCCGTCAGACCGCCGGAGTGCTGCCAGTCGTAATCCTTCCAGACGAAAACGTCGGTGGGGTAGGCATATACGGTAAAGGGGTCATCGGTTCCATAGGAGAAGCCGTCGGGGATATTCGCTTTATAAACGGTTTCTTTATCCTCTTCGGGGTCGTTGTCTTCCGAGGGATCGGAGGTGTCCTCAGAGGGCGTTTTGTCGGTATCTTCGGGGTCAGACTCTGCGCACGCGATCGCGCAGGTGGCAAGCATGAGCAGTGCGCACAGCAGTGCGATCAAACGGATCAGATTGGATCTCATAACGATATTCCTTTCTTGGTTAAATAAATGATTACCTTATTATAACAGATATTGGTGGGAATGTCAACGAGAGCGGTGCGGCTTTTTCGATATTTTTGCATTTTTGCGCGTGCGCGGAGAGAAAATGGGGACTTGCAAAGCGGGCGGGGGTGTGGTATAATGGATTAGTTAGTGCTGCAGAAAAGCTTCGGCTTGTGCCGCATATGCGAGCGGCTGCTTGTGTAGCCCAATACAGAGAGGAGAATTGAGCATATGAGCAAAAAGAAAAAAATCATTATTATCGTGAGTATTGTAATTGCATTTTATGCGATTTTTGGAGGCGCGTATTTATATTTGCTGCATTTGGAGGATGAGGGACTCAAGGCTCTGTTTACAGAGGATGCAATGACCTATTTGAATTCTAACGATGATTTTACCTCTGAATATGGCGAAGTGATTTCATTGACGAGTGAGGACAAGATCCCCATTGAAGCGGATGATGGTGTGCATTATATGACCTTTCATTGCGTAACGACACAGCAAGAATTGATCGTGCGTGTGTACAGCGTATACGATGAGGGGCGGATCTATTATTACGAAATTAAATAAGCATTGCTGTCGTGTATAGGTGGCTGAGTGCTTCACCCTCCCTTTGGGGAGGGTGTTTTTTATAA
Source organism: Clostridia bacterium (assembly GCA_017452545.1). Classification (GTDB taxonomy): domain Bacteria; phylum Bacillota; class Clostridia; order Oscillospirales; family CAG-272; genus SIG644. The sequence goes on from JAFTME010000007.1 coordinate 15,132, forward strand.
AAATCCACCGGGCAGAGGATTTCTTATTGCAAAGTCAGCGGGGGTGTGGTATAATGAAAAGGTATGGTGCCGAGCGCGCTGCGCTGCCAAGGAGGGAAACCTATGAATTACATCTATCTTGCCATTGCCTGTCTTTTATTTTCCGTACAGTTTGTGTTTACCAAGGGCTTTTCGCGTCGCGCCTCGGCTGCGCCGCACGTTGGTATCTGGAACGGCTTTGCAATCGCGCTGCTGATGCTTTGTTATTTACTGCCGATGAACGGCTTTCGCGTGGAATTTTCCCGTTCTGCCGTGTTGTATGCCTCGATTCTGGCGCTTTGCGCGGTCTGCATGAGCTTGATCAACGTGGTCGTCATGCGACTGGGCAGCA
>JAFTME010000140.1 GCA_017452545.1 Clostridia bacterium
CTTCACCTCCATCAGCCTGCTGATCATTCTGCATATTCTGCGCAAGGATGACAATCCTGCCTACAAAATGGGCTGGACCATGCTCATCGCCCTCATTCCCCTGTTCGGCTGGCTGATGTACGCCGTATTCGGCAACAAGACCATGACCCGCCGTATGCACCGCCGCATCACGGCAATCGAGCACCAACACAAGGGCGAGTGCCCCGTACCGCCCGCGCTCCCGGACGACGCGATCCCTGCGCGCACACGCGCAACCACCGAATATCTCGTCCGTAACGGCGGCTCGCCCGCATACGGGAACACCGACGTCCGCTATTTTGCCTTGGGAGATGAGATGTTCCCCGCGCTGCTGCAGGAGCTGGAGGGCGCAAAGCGCTTTATCTTCTTGGAATATTTCATCATTTCCCCCGGCGATATGCTGGATCGGTTGCTGGATGTGCTGCGCCGCAAGGCAGCCGAGGGCGTGGACGTGCGCATTCTGTACGACGATTTCGGCTGTCAAAGCATGGAAATGACCGGCTTCGTCCGTCGGGCGGAGCGCTGGGGCATCCGCGCGTTGCCCTTCAACCCCATCATCCCCATCTTTTCCATTGTTATGAATCACCGCGATCACCGCAAGATCGCCGTCATCGACGGCACCGTCGCCTTTACGGGCGGCATCAATATCGCCGACGAATATATCAACCAAAAGGAACGCTTCGGTCACTGGAAGGACACGGGATTGCGGCTGCAGGGCGACGCGGTCTGTCGCTTTACGCTCGCCTTTCTCAATCTGTGGAACGCCTTCCGCAAGACCGACGAGGACTACGCCGCCTTTTTCCCGCCGCTCGGACATACCGCCGCCGGGAATGCTCCCTGCTTCGTGCAGCCTTACTTCGACTCCCCGCTTGACGACGAAAATGTGGGAGAGAACGTCTATCTGGATATTCTTGCCCAGGCAGAGCGCTACGTTTATATCTTCACGCCCTATCTCGTCATCGACGCCGAGCTGCAAACGGCGCTGTGCAACGCCGCCAAGCGCGGTGTGGACGTCCGCATCGTCACGCCCGGTATTCCCGACAAAAAAAGCGTCTTTATGCTGACCCGCTCCTACTATCCCGTGCTGCGCCGCGCAGGAGTAAAAATTTATGAATACACCCCCGGCTTTCTGCACGCCAAAAGCTTTATCGCAGACGACAGACTTGCCGCCGTGGGCACGGTCAACATGGACTACCGCAGCCTTTATCTCCACTTTGAGTGCGGCACGCTGCTGTACGGCGGCGAAGCACTGCAAGCGCTGCTTGCCGACTGCAAAACGACCATGGAGCGCAGCGTTCCCATCGAATCTCCCGAATTCGGACGGGCGCGCGGCTTTCTCAAGGGCATCTGGCAGGCGCTGCTCCGCGCCTTTGCGCCGCTGCTCTGATCAAAAGACCGTCTCGGGAACGACCGCGATCGTTCGCGATTCGGTCTTTTTTTCTCCCCCTTTTCGCACCGTATAAAATAAGATGCCCGCGGAAATGCTAATTGCGAGCTGCATGCCGCCGTCGCTTTAAAAAAAATATCCCCGCCCCATTGACAATCGCATAAAAATCATGTAAAATAATAATAGCAAATTACATACCCGAAAGGAATTGAAAATCATGGATAAAGAAAAGATTACTCCCGAAGAGGAAGCACCCCGCTTCATGCTGACCGACGAAGAGGGCAACGAGCTGGAATTCGAGCTGATCGGCTCCGGCGAGGTGGACGGCGTTATGTATTACGCCATGATCCCCGTTGAAGAGGCCGAGGATGAGGACAGAGATACCTTTGAGTACGTCATTCTCAAGAGCGAGACGGATGAGGACGGCGAGGAGTCGCTGATCACCATCGACGACGATGAGGAATTCGACCGCATCGCGGATTTCTTTGACGATATGTTCTCCACCGTCGATTTCGACGAGCTGGAGGGCAAGAACTGATCTCCCGGCACACCACGCATCTCTTCCTGCTTAGTGCGTGATGATCGAACGTTAGAACCCACATCAGAATAAAGGAGCCCGGAGAGAGTTCCGCGGTGGTTTGCAGACCTCCCTGTCCGCGTATCGATTGACTTGTCTCGACGCGGAGTCAGGACGCTGGGAGCAGTAAAGCCTCGGATAGGGCGCCGCCTTGCACTTGCAGGGTTTCTCAATATTCGGTCACACGGCTCGGCGGGGTTTTTTACCGCAAACTCGGCGGAGGTCACAGGACCTCCGCCGCTTTTCTCAAATGTATCAAATGTGAAAGGAATATACATCATGGAACAGCTTCTCAAGCAACTTTCTCTGATCGGCATCGTCCCGGTCATCAAGATCGACGACGCCAAGGACGCAGCCCCGCTGGCAAATGCGCTCAACGAGGGCGGTCTGCCCTGCGCCGAGGTCACCTTCCGTACCGCTGCCGCTGCCGACGCCATCCGCGCCATGCGTGACGCTTGCCCCGATATGCTGCTGGGCGCAGGCACCGTTCTCACCACCGCACAGGTCGATGAGGCCGTCGCCGCAGGTGCGACCTTTATCGTCAGCCCCGGTCTCAACCCCGCCGTCGTCGAGCACTGCCTTGAGATCGGCGTTCCCGTTCTGCCCGGCATCAATAATCCCACCGGCATCGAGCAGGCGCTCTCGCTCGGTCTGAAAACGGTTAAATTCTTCCCCGCCGAGCCCTCGGGCGGTCTTTCCATGCTCAAAGCCATGGCAGCTCCCTACGGCGGCGTTAAATTCATGCCCACCGGCGGCATCAATCCCGCCAACGTCCGCGATTATCTCGCATGGAACCGCATCGTCGCCTGCGGCGGCAGCTGGATGGTTCCGAACGACCGCCTGTCCGCAGGCGATTTCGACGGCATCCGCACGCTGGTCAGCGGCGCCGTTGACACCATGCTCAATCTCCGCTTTGCCCACATCGGCATCAACTGTCCCGACGAAGCCGCCTGCAATGCAGCCGCCGGCACGGCATCGACGCTGTTCGGTATGGCGCAGGACGAGAGAAGCAAGTCTGTTTTTGTCGGCACGCCCTTCGAGTTTATGAAGCTGCAGGGCGTGGGCACCATGGGACACATCGGCATCGCAACGCCCAGCGTTGACCGCGCCATGTTCCACCTTGCCCGTCGCGGTGCGCGCTTTGATCCCGCGTCCGTCCAGTATAACGCCGACGGCACTGCCAAATTCGTATATATCGCAGATGAGATCGCAGGCTTCGCCTATCATCTGGTGCAGGGCTGATCCCTCGCAAGCGATCCTACCGCGGGGTGCTGATACACAGCACCCCTGCGTTTTTTCGGAGGTATTCACACCATGAGCATACAAAACAAGCTGGCGCAGCGCCGCATCTTCCGCGAGGGCGTCAAGCATTGCACCTTTAATCCCGACGGTCCCGGTGTTGTGCGCATCCATCTCGTACCGCCAAAACCGGCAGCACGGGGCACCGCTCCCTACGTCGTCATTCTCAACGGCTATTATCTGCTGCCGCTCGGATATTCCTGGGCGCTGCTGCTCTCGGCTCTGATCGATGCGGTCAACGTCTACGACGGTGCCGAGCTCTCCGAGGACGACATTGACGACATCGTCTCCCGCACGCTGCGCACCATGCGCCGCACCTATCCACTGACACCCCGCTCCCGCTTTTGCGCCGACCTTGCCGATATGATGGGTGTGCTGTTTGACATCGCCGCGGGCGGCTCGCCCGACGCCGAGATCGAGCAGCTTTCCATCCGCGCCTACGCCGCGCACATGACCGCACCTCACCGCATGGATCTGATGGTCAGCGCCATGACCGACGAGAGCGGCTGCTGGAAATGCAACCAGCGCTGTAAATTCTGCTACGCCGCAGGTCAAGGCTACGCGCAGGTCAAGGAAATGAGCACCGAGCAATGGATGCAGGCGATCGATCGCCTGCGCGAGGCGCACGTGCCCATGGTCACCTTCACCGGCGGCGAGCCGACGCAGCGCGAGGATCTGTGCGCACTGGTCGCACACGCGCGTTGGTTTGTCACCCGTGTCAATACCAACGGCGTTCTGCTGAGCGAGACGTTGGCGCAGGAGCTGCGTCGCGCAGGGCTGGACAGCATTCAGATCACGCTGTACTCCGCAGACGCCGCCGTACATAACGCGCTGGTCGGCAGCGAGCACCACGCCGACACGCTGCGCGGCATTGAAAACGCCGTGCGCGCCGGGCTGGACGTCAGCGTCAATACGCCGCTGTGCCGCAGCAACGCCGACTATCTCTCCACGCTGCGCCTGCTGCACGCCATGGGTGTCCGCTTTATCACGCTCAGCGGCTTGATCTGCACGGGCGCTGCACGCACGCAAGACAGCGAGGATCTGACCGAGGACGAGCTGCTCGCCATCGTCAAGGACGCCGAGGCGTTCTGCCGCGAGCACGACATGGACATGGACTTCACCTCGCCCGGTCTGATCGCCAAGGACAAGCTGGACGCACTCGGTCTGCATACCCCCGCCTGCGGTGCGGCGCTGAGCAATATGGCGATCGCCCCCGACGGCACCGTTGTTCCCTGCCAGAGCTGGCTGGGCACGGATGCAGGTCTTGGTAACATACTGAACGACGAGTTCGAGCGCATCTGGTCGCATCCGCGCTGTCTGGAGCTGCGCGGCATGAGCGAGGAGCAGGCACTGCACTGCCCCTTCCGCGCACAAAACCGCAAGGGAGGTGAGTGACATGGCACGCGATAAATTCGATGAGCAAACCATCCGCGAGCGCCGCACCTTCCCCGTTGGATATACCATTCTGCTGGCAGTCCTGATCACCATACAGGTGCTCGCGCTGTTTTTTGCGCTGAGCGCCGATCCGCAGCCGCAGGACGTGATCCGCAGCTACGAGATCACCGTCACACCGCAGCCGAACGGATCGCTGAACGTGCAATACACCTTTGAGTGGAAGCCGCTGGATCTCGACGAGCCGCTGACCTGGATCGAGATCGGCATGGCAAACCCCGACTTTACCGTTGTGCGGGGCGAGCATTCCGTCAATCTGACCGCCCTGTCACACTACACCGACGACGAGGGCTACGTGTCGCTCCGCCTTGACCTGGATCGCGCCTATCGCGCGGGCGAGCTGCTCAAGTTTACCTTTACCGTCAACCAGGAGCGTATGCTCTGCAAGACCGACGGCAACTATTTTTATGAGTTTGTACCGGGTTGGTTCAACGCCACGCCCGTGGAGCACTATAAATTCCGCTGGAAGGACGACGGCGTCATCGCCTCCAACGCCGACAGCGAGGAAAACGGCTATCTCGTCTGGGAGGGCGAAATGCCCTGTGGGTGGTATTCGATGATGTCCGTTAAGTACGGCGAGGACGCCTTTGCGGATGCGCAGACGGTCTCCTTCTTCCCGTTTGACGACAGCGGCTGCTACGACGCGCTGCGCGACGAGAAGATCTCCGGTATTTTCATGGCGATCTTCGTTTGTCTGATCCTCGGTGTGATCGAGCTGTATATCGTCGATTGCTACGTTTCCTATCACCGCGGCCGCGGATTTTTAATGGGTTACGGCTATCACGTCCACTACTACGGCAGCGTCAATCCCGCGTACCGTAACGCGCGTAATCGCCATCAGGCAACGCACGGCAGAGGTGGTGGGGGCGGCGGCTGCGCCTGTGCTTGCGCCTGCGCTTGCGCCAGCGGCGGCAGAGCCGGCTGCTCACAAAAGGATTTTTATAAAAAGGAAGCTGAAGTCCAGTTTATCGGTCATCTTCAGACCAATAAAGTGAAATATATTATAGACAGCGTGACTGTTATTCAATCGGTTGACAGTATAAAGCTTGCAGCTGAAATTGATAAACAGGCA
>JAFTME010000141.1 GCA_017452545.1 Clostridia bacterium
GAAAAGGTGAAGATCATGGTCGGCGGCGCACCCGTGTCGCAGTCCTTCTGCGAGAGCATCGGCGCAGACATCTACACCAACGACGCAGCAAGCGCAGCAGACGCAGCTCTGCAGGTTTGCCTTGCAAACAATCCCGTATAATCGAAGGGAGCTAATAAAGGGAGGAAACACGCCGTTTCCTCCCTTTATTGTTGACCTTGACTTCCACCACCCAATATGTTATAATTTCTTAAAGTTTTTTGAAGATGGGGGTGTGGGGGAAGGAACTTTTTTTCAAAAAAGTTACTTCCCCCACAATAAAACATCATGACCAACCAACCCTTCCGCGCAGCCCGTGCGATCTGGGCGCGCGACTATGACGTACCGAATATGTTCCTTGTGACCGAGAAAACGCTGATCCTGACGGGCGACGAGAGGCTGCGTCTATGCATCAGCGTGGATGCGGATTTTGCACTCGAGATCAACGGCAGCCTTGCCGCCTTAGGGCAGTACTCTGACTACGCCGCGCATAAGGTCTTTGAGATGCGCGACGTAAGCGACGCCATCTGCCCGGGTGAAAACGTCCTACGGCTGATTCTGACCTCGCAGAACGCTGATTCCTCGACCGACCGCCGCGAGCAGGCAATGGTTATTTTTGAGCTGACCGACGAAAGAGGCAACGTTCTTTGGGCATCCGATGAAAACACGGTGCTGTACCATACCGCGCGCTATCGCGACAGCGGCGTACCGCTCATCACAGGACAGCTTGGTTTTTCCTTTGATTGCGACCTGACCGCACCTGCCTGCGGTGCGCCCGCCGATACGATGCTGCTGCAAAACGCCCCCACCGCCTACGAGCCCCGCCCCGTCGCGGCGCTTGTACTTGGAGAGCGAGTGACAACGCACCAAGTGCTTTGCTGCCCATTTGCGGACGCGCAGCCTGCGGCGCCGCTCGGCGTGAGAATGCAGCAGGCGAGCTACCTGCCCGACGGCGCGCAGGGCGACGGCGTTGCCCTGATCTATGATCTCGGCAGAGAGAGCGTCGGCTTTGTCGATCTGGAGCTGACGCTGCCCCACGCTGCCGACGTGTTGATCGGTTGGGGGGAGCACCTGGACGACGGGCGCGTCCGCACCGACGTCGGCGGTCGCTGCTTTGCCGCCCGTTGCCGTATGCCCGCGGGAACCCATCGCTTTTTGTATCCGCTGCGCCGCCTGGGGCTGCGCTATCTGCAGCTTCATATCCTCGCACACGGCGCTACGATCCATTACGCGGGAATTCGCCCCGTGGACTATCCGCTGCCCGCGGCGCGCCCATGCCCCTTTGACAGCGTGCTGCATCGCGCCATTTACGACACCTGCCTGCAAACGCTGCGCCATTGTATGCACGACCATTACGAGGATTGCCCCTGGCGTGAGCAGGCGCTGTATGCCATGGATTCACGCAATCAGATGCTGTGCGGCTATGCCGCATGGGGAGAGAGCGCTATGCCGCGCGCCTCGCTGCAGCTGATGGCACGCTCGCTCCGCGCAGACGATCATCTGCTGGAGCTTTGCTCTCCCGCCCGCGTCGGTATCACCATCCCCGCCTTCTCGGCAATCTTCCCCGTGCAGGCTGCAGAATATCTTGATGCCACGGGCGATACGGAGTTCGCTTGCGAGCTGTTGCCCGTGCTGCTGGAGCTCGCAGAGGGCTTTTACTGTCGCACCGCGCAGAACGGTCTGCTTGGCTGCTATGTTGCGGCGCAGCATTGGAATTTCTACGAATGGCAGGCGGGCATGGAGGGCAAGATCGGTGGCGTGGTCGCGGATGAGAACGTGACATACGACGCACCGCTGTGCTGCTTCGTTTCGTTGGCATATGCTGCTGTCGCGGACGTCCTGCAGGCGCTTGGACGGACGGATGAGGCGCAGTGCTGGCAAGAGCGACACGCGGACTTGAACCGTGCGCTGCACGCCGCCTTTTACGATGCGGAGCGCGCGACCTATTTTTCCTACGTTCGCTGTCGGGACGGGGAGCGTTATCATCGCACGCAGCTGACGAGTGCGCTCGCCGTGCTGTGCGGTGCCTGCCCCGCAGACGAGCAGCCGCGCGTGCTGGCGGCGTTGGCGAAGGACGAGAGCCTGCTGCCCGTGACGCTCTCGCACAGCATCTTCCGCTATCAGGCACTGCTGCGGGATCGGGAGCGCTACGCCGCGTTCGTGCTGGAGGAGATCGGGCAGATCTGGGGCGATATGCTGCAAAAGGGCGCGACGACCTTCTGGGAGACCGCCGACGGAGCCCCTGCCTTTGGTGGCGCGGGCAGCCTGTGCCACGGCTGGTCTGCCATCCCCGTGTATATTTACCATATGCTCGCAGGAAAATGATAAAGTGCTGCTCCACCAAGGGCAGAATAACGAAAAGCGAGGGAAACCGACATGGTTTCCCTCGCTTGTTTGTCTTTATTGTTGATTGTCGTTGTTGCTTTCATCGGAGTCAGTATCGTCGGGCTTGTCGTCCTTGAGCGGCTCGGTGAAATCGGCGTGCCCGATTTGCTCTGCAGACTCACGCTCCTGGCGCTCCTGCTCCTCGCGCTGCACACGCTCCTGCTCCTCGCGCTCGCGGTTGCGACGCTCACGCTCCTCGTTTGCCTCGCGGCTGCGGCGCGCCTTTTCCTCGGCGATCGCCTCCAGTGCCTCAAAGGTGGGCTCGTCGGCTTCCATGGCAGCTTTGAACTGATCACCGTCCATGATCTCGTGTGCCAGCAGATACTCTGCAACGAACTTAAGCTTGTCGGCATGCTCGGTCAGCACCAGGCGAGCGAGCGCATAAGCTTCGTCGATGATCGCCTTGACCTCGGCGTCGATCGCAGCAGCGGTTGCCTCGGAGTAATCTCTCGAGGAGGAGAAATCTCTGCCGAGGAAGACGTCACCACCATGTCCGGAGCCATAGCGGATCGGACCGAGCGCCTCGCTCATACCAAGCTGGGTGACCATGCGACGGGCAAGTGCGGTTGCGCGCTCAATGTCGTTGGAGGCGCCGCCGGAATAATCCTCAAAGGTCAGCTCCTCGGCAACGCGACCGGCAAGCAGCTCGGCGATGCGCTCCTTGAGCTCCTGCTTGTAAACGCTGAACTTGTCGTCGGTGGGAACACTGATGGTTACGCCGAGCGCACGTCCTGCGGGAATGATCGAAATGGTGTGAACGGGATCACCGTGCTTGGTGTAGTAGGCGAGCAGCGCGTGACCTGCCTCGTGATAAGCGGTGTTGCGCTTTTCGGACTCCTTCATGACACGGGACTTCTTCTGCGGGCCCATGATGACCTTGAGGAAGGCATCCTCCAGATCCTCCATGCCGATGAGCGCCTTGCCGCGACGGGCAGCGAGCAGCGCAGCCTCGTTGAGCAGGTTGGCGAGATCCGCACCGGTAAAGCCTGCGGTGGTGCGAGCGATCTTTTTGAGATCGACGTCCTCCTCCAGAGGCTTGTTGCGTGCGTGAACGAGCAGAATATCCTCACGGCCCTTGATGTCGGGCAGATTGACGGTGATCTGGCGGTCAAAACGACCGGGGCGCAGCAGCGCGGGGTCGAGAATGTCGGGGCGGTTGGTCGCGGCGATGACGATGATACCGTCGTGCGCGCCAAATCCGTCCATCTCAACCAGCAGCTGGTTGAGCGTTTGCTCACGCTCGTCGTGTCCGCCGCCAAGACCGGCGCCGCGGTGACGACCGACCGCGTCGATCTCGTCGATAAAGATGATGGAGGCAGGCGCCTTGCGCGCGGTCTCGAACAGATCACGTACGCGCGACGCACCGACACCCACGTACATTTCCACAAAGTCGGAGCCGGAAATCGAGAAGAAGGGAACACCCGCCTCGCCGGCAACTGCCTTCGCCAGCAGCGTTTTACCGGTACCGGGAGGGCCTACGAGCAGCACGCCGTGCGGGATTTTTGCGCCCAGCTTGCCGTATTTGGCGGGATTCTTGAGGAATTCCACGATTTCCTGCAGTTCTTCCTTTTCCTCGTCTGCACCCGCAACGTCGCGGAACAGAACGCGGTTTTTATCATCGGGCAGCGGCGTTTTGACACGCGCCTTGCCGAAATTGTTCATCTTGCCGGGACCGCCGCGACCGCTTGCGGAGGCACGGACCATATAGATCCAAAGGCCGACAAACAGGACGATGACCAGAACGTAAGGCAGAAGCGATACCCACCAGGGGAAGACCTTTGCCGGCTGGTACTCACCGACAAGCGTTCCGTCTGCCATCTGCTGCGTGATCAGATCACCCAGATTGTCGTGGAAAATTTGGAGATTTGCGATCTTGTACGTCGCCTGTGTGCCGTCCTTGAGCGTCAGCGTCAGAATGTTGTTGGGGTCCAGATGGAATTCTGTAACCTCCTCATCGGCGAAAAGCTTGACCACGTCATTGTATTTGAGTGGCTCGGCGGAATTCGCGGTGCCCAGCATATGCGACATCAAAAGCGCAATGGCGACGATCAGCACAGCGTAGAAAATGAAAACTTTTATGTCTTTACGTTTCATGGATCAGACAGGGTATCCTTTCTTTGTGGTTTGGTACGCGTATCTGTTATAGTATGGTCCCTTCGGTGCGAAAAAATCAACGCCCGTCAAAATTTTCGCCGTCGGGAAAAAACTCAAGTGTCAGGCAAAATCCGTCCGCATCGCCGCGGGAAAAGCCGTCCCGCGTGCCGACGAAGGGAGCCCAGAGCACACCGTGGCTGTCGCACAGCAACGGGATGCGCGCGCGAAGTGCGGCGGGAATATGGGCTGCATTCTGCAGCTTGCGGATCTTGCGATGGATGCCGCCCATCAGCAGCACGTCGCCCTCGCGCCGCGCTCTCCAATGAGCAGTTGCATCTATTGTATCAAATGTTATCGTTTCGTGTATGAATGGTTTGTAAACATTTTGTTGTTTTACAGCGCCTTGCGGGTCGATCTGCCGCAATTCCGTGCGAAAACCGCCACTGTGGCAGATCTGTTCACCCAAAGTGAGCGGCAGCTGCACGTCGGGCGGCAGCGCGCCGTAGTGGGCAGCGTCGGGCATGATCAGCCGCAGCGAGTGACCGTCGGCGCCGATGCGCCGGCTTTTGGGAAGATCGGCATAGGCCTGCCGATTGCTCTCGACCAGATGCAACAGCGCATCCAGATGGCATTGCTCGACCGCCTCGACGCCGTTTTGACGCAGCCAAAGCAGCAGCATCCTGCGGCGCAGCGGCAACGGCTGCTCGCGCAGCGCCGTCAGAGAAAGCGCCTGCGGTTCACAGGTAAGCGCATCCAGCGCTGTCTGTGCCAGCTGATAAAGCAGCTCGTCGTCCTCGCGCAGCAGCGCACAGCTTCGCAGCGCTTGCCGTTGCGGCAGATGCGCGACCTGCTCCAGTACGGGCGTGACACCGTGACGGATGCGATTGCGGGCAAAGGTGTCGTCAGCGTTGGTGCTGTCGGTCATGTAAGATAATTCCATGCAATCGCATAGCGATATAATATCGGCGCGTGTCATCTGCAGCAGCGGACGAACCAGACAGCCACCGGCAAACGGCCGCACGGGCGCAATGCCGGCAAGCCCTGCCGTAGACGTGCCGCGCGACAAGCGCAGCAGCACCGTTTCAAGATTGTCGTCGGCGTGATGTGCCGTGGCGAGCAGCGGAATTCCGTGCTCGTGCATCAGCGAGGAGAAATATTCGTAGCGAACGTGTCGTGCCGTCAGCTCAAGGCTTTCGCCCCGTTGCTCGGCGAGCGCGGGAACGTCGGCGTGGAGCACAAACAGCGTACAGCCGTACGTCGCTGCCAGCGTGCGACAGAATTGCTCGTCGCGCGCCGCCTCGTCGCCGCGGATGCCGTGGTTGACGTGGGCGAGATACAAGGCGTAGCCGTGCTTGTCGGCATCGCGCGCAAGCAGCTCCAGCAGCAGCCGTGAATCCGCACCGCCGGACAAAGCCAGCAGCACGGGCGTGTCGGCAGGAAACGACGCGAGCGCGTGCGGAGAAGAAAAATCAGCGGGAAGTGATACGTTCATGCAGCCTCCGAAAAGAGGAAAGTAGTGACGGGGAGCTCGGGTCAGGGTGTGGTGGGAACGGTGCCCTCCTCGGCAATGGAGCGGAACTTGGTGTAGCGTCCGATCCAGCCGACCTTGACCGATCCGGTCGAGCCGTGACGGTTCTTTGCTACGATGACTTCGGCAATGTTGCCCTCGGTGTCGGAGCCGGCATCCGTTTTATAGTATTCGTCTCGGTACAGGAACATGACGGTATCTGCGTCCTGCTCGATCGCACCCGAGTCACGAAGGTCGGACAGCATCGGCTTTTTATCGGTACGGGACTCGGGTCCGCGCGACAGCTGGGCGCAGCAGATGATGGGAACCATCAGCTCCTTCGCCATGATCTTGAGGTTACGGGAAATGTCACCGACCTCCTGTACGCGGTTATCGATCCGCTTGTCCGAGGTCATCAGCTGCAGATAGTCAATGATGACCAGTCCGAGGTTCTGAACACGGCGCAGCTTACCCTTCATACCCGTGACGGTAATGCCCGAGGTGTCGTCGATCAGAATGTCGCAGGCGGACAGCTTGGCGCTGGCGTCGGCAATGTGCTCCCACTGCTCGGGCTTGAGCTCGCCCGTGCGGAGCGCGTAGCTGTCGACCATCGCCTCGCTGGACAGCATACGGTTGACCAGCTGATCGGCGGACATCTCCAGCGAGAAGATGCAAACCTTTTTCTTGGTTGCCTGTGCGACGTTGGTTGCAATGTTGAGCGCAAAGCTGGTCTTACCCATACCGGGACGGGCGCCGACCAGTACAAGGTCGCTCTTCCCCATACCCGCGAGCACCTTGTCAAGACCGGAGAAGCCGGTCGCCATGCCCTGGGTGGCTTCTTTGTTGGTGTTGAGCTCGTGCAGATGGGCGTAAACGTCAACCAGCACGTCGCGGATGTGGCGGAAGTTCTTGGTGTCGCGGCCCTGTGCCAGCGCAAAGATCTGGCTCTCGGCGTATTCAATGGTGCGACCGACGTCATCCTGCTCGGAATACGCCGTGTCGGAGACCTCGCCGCAGATGGCGATCAGCTGACGAAGCTGGCTCTTGTCGCGGACGATCTTGGCGTAGTCGGTGGCATTGATGGCGCTCGGTACGACGTCGGCAATGGTGCGGATGTACTGCTCGCCGCCCGACTTGTCGTAGACGCCGGCGCGGACGAGAGCCTCAATCAGCGTAACGACGTCGATATTGTGGTTGGCGAGATACAGCTCGTGCATGGCAAGGAAGATCTCCTTGTGCTCGCGCAGATAAAAGTCCTCGGATTTGACCAGCTCCGCTACGTCGTTGAAGCAGGCGGGATCAATGAGAACAGAGCCCAGCAGCGATTGCTCGGCGATCAGGGAAAAGGGAAGCTTTCGGTCAAGAATGGTTTCGTCCATGGGGGACCTCCGTTCGTGCAGGTGATAGAGAGTCGCGGATGGGAATTACTTCTTTTCGCAGACGGTCAGGTGGATCTTCCCCGTGACCTCAGCGTGCAGCTTGACCTCGCGGATGTAGCCGCCGAAGGTGCGGATGGGCTCGTCGGAGAGAACCTTTCTCTTGTCAATGGTGATGCCGTGGTCGCGTGCGAGCGCCTCGACGATATCCTTGGAGGTGATGGAGCCGTAAAGACGGGAATCGGTGCCGCCCGTTGCGTAGATCTTGACCATGATGCTCTCCAGCTTCTCGGCTGTAGCCTTGGCCTCGGCAAGCTCAACGGCAGCGCGGTGATCGGCAGCCTCCTTCTTGGTTTTTACTTCATTGAGCGCGGAGGCATCGGCAGGCTTTGCCAGCTTGCGGGGGAACAGGAAGTTTGCGGCGTAGCCGTCGGAAACGTTGATGATCTGGCCCTTTTTGCCTTGGCTCTTGACGTCTTGCAGTAAAATAACTTTCATGATTGTATATCCTTTCGGTAATTTGAGTGTGATTATGATTTATTCCTCGTCCGACTCACCCTTGAGGTAGTCGTCGATGGCAACCTTGAGCAGCTCGCAGGCGTGTCCCAGACTGTCGCCCGTGACCTGTGCGCCTGCCATGTCGAAGTGTCCGCCGCCGCCCAGCTTTTCCATGATCAGCTGTACGTTGATGCGGTCACCCGAGCGTGCCGAGATGGCAACGGCATCCTGCAGCTTGACCAGCGCAAAGGAGGCGTCGATGCCGCGGATGGTCAGCAGGCGGTCTGCCGCCTTGGCAGCAGCCACACGGGGATGCGCACCGCCCTGGATGCGCTTGCCGTCAAGCCAGGTGATGGCGATGCGGTCACGGTAAATGGTCGCGCGCGTACCGAAGTTACTCGAGGTCTGCAGATCCTCCATGGTGTCATAGAAGAACAGACGGGTCACGTTGGTGTGTGCACCGCGACCGTACAGATAGTGAACGGCGGAGAAGGTCTGCGCGCCGGTGGAGTGCGTGAAGTTTTTGGTGTCCAGCATGATACCGGCAAGCAGCAGCGTTGCCTCTTCCTTGAGCAGCGATTCGTTGTAGGGGCTCTGCTCGATCATTTCGGTCACAAGCTCGCTGGCAGAGGAAGCGGTCGGGTGGATGTAGCTGAGCACCGGTGCGAAGTCAAATACCTCGTACTGACGGTGGTGGTCGATGATGGCGATGTTCGCCACGTTGCGCGCAATATCGGGCGCCTCGACGATGCCGATGTTGTTGACGTCAACGACGATGAGCAGCGTGTCGGAGCGGACGAGATCCAGTCCCGTTGCCGCATCGACGAACATATCCTCGTAGGCGGTGAGCGATTCCAGGTGCTCGGCACAGGTCAAAAAGGCGTCGCACTTGCGGTCCATGACGATGCGGACGTTGTCCGCACGGTCACCCATGGCGCACATGGCAAGACGTGCCGCGCCGACACAGGCGCCGATGGCATCAAAGTCGGGGCCGCGGTGACCCATAACCAGCACGTTGCCCGCCTTGGCAACGAGCGCGCACAGCTGATTGGAGTTGACGCGGGAGATGACGGAGGTGTTGCTCTGCAGCAGCTTGACCTGACCGCCGTAGACCTGGATCCTGTCCGCGTGCTTGACGACGACCTGGTCGCCGCCGCGCTGCAGTGCAACGTCAAGCGCTGCGCTTGCGATGGACTCGCACTCGCGGAAGCTGTTGCCCGTTGCGGCAATACCCATGGAAATGGTCACGGGGAAGGTGTTATCACCCAGGCGCACCTGACGCACACGCTCCAGAATGCGGAAATTATCCTCGATGCAGCGCTGCAGCGCGTCTGCCGAGAGGATCATCATATATTTATCACGGTCGTATTCGCGCAAAAGACCGCCGATCTCGTCTGCCCATTTCTTGAGGATGCCCTCCAGCTCGTTGGCAGCGGAGCGGTAGCTGACGCGGACGTACTGTGCCAGCTCCTGCAGGTTGTCCAGCACGATGTAGGCGATGATGGGAGCCTCGCGCTGCATTTTGGCGCGCAGCTCGACAAAGTCGGTCACGTCGTTGAAGTGGATAAAGTAGTAATCCTTGCCGCGGGAGCGCAGCGCATAGGGCAGCAGCTCGTAGCTGCGGTCACCGATGCGGAATACCCGCTCGTAGGCCTTGGGGTTGAGCACACCGTCCGCATCGACGGCACGGGGGTGGCGTGCCTCGGTGGGGCACATGGCGATGGACGCCAGATCCGTCATGGAAATGTCGCAGACACTCTTGAGCGGCGCGTGATAGAGCGGCGAGCTCAATCCGAGGATCTGCTGCATGGCACCGTTGATGACCTTGATGTTTCCCTTGAGATCGACGACCGCATACGGCAGGTCGGCAACGTATTTGAATACGTCGTAGATCTCGGTGTTGAGCGCGTGAGCGGCGAGCGCATTGTCGCGCAGCTGCTTACTGCGCACGGCACAGACCGTAATGACTACGGCACAGATCACAGCGTAGAGAATGAGAAACAGCGTAATGTCGGAGGTCAGCGTCGAAAGATCGGCAACTCCTCTGGCAAGTGCCGCCAGTATGGCAAAGAGCACCAGACCGCAGCCGGCGCATATGCCGATCGGAAGCAGCACGTCGATATGGGAATCGGCACTTCGTTTGTTTTGCATAACAGCTCTCCTTATCTGAAGGAATGTCGGACCCGAACGGTTCGGGAACTTTTTTGTGGCGTCAGCGCTGCCCCCCGTCGTTATGATCGTCGGGAACGATACCCTCCGCCAGCATCTTGGCGATGAGCGGACGGACGACGGTGGTAAAGGCACCGGACAAAGACAGGCTGATCAGCAGCATCATGGGCATAAGAACGGCGGATATAACGACGGTGATCGCAACGAAAACCGAGGGGCGGCGGCGGAAATCCGCATACAGCTTCCACGCGCCCACCACGCACGTGCCCGGCAACAGGATCAGCTGAAGATTGATCAGCACGATGATAAACAGTCCCGCCTGAACCGTGAAGAACATTGAGAGCAGCACGTGGATGAATAAAACGATGGAGCAAAATGCGCTGATCAGACCGGCAGGAACGCTCAACACGAACAGCTGTGCGGTCCGGGTCATCATTCGCGGCACTCCGCAGCCGGCATAGCTGCGAACGCAAAGCAGCTGGGCAGCGTAAGCGAAAATACTGCATAGTACGATCAGAAGCGCGGGCATCAGCACCATGAGTACGGTGATCACGGCATCGTAAGCATCCTCAATGGTGAAGGGATAGCCCATCTCCTGCAGCATGGCGTTGATCTCGGGCGTTTCGGGTGCCTTGGCAAATTCGGCTGCCGCTTGGCTGCGCATCGTCTCAAAGGCGCGAACGTACGACTCCATGGTCAGCTCGTGCTCGACCTCGTACCAGTAGGCAGCGATGGCAAGCAGTACGCAGACGAGCAACGCGATCGCCGTCGCACAAATGACGGAAACACGCCTGTCGTTTTTCATGGTTCCCCACGCCAGCGCTGCGGCGGCGGGGAAGGGGAGAAGCGCGAGAAGCGCCAGCTCGTAGCTGCCGCTCAAGCCCCATGCCAGCGCATATGCGATGACGGGCAGTAAAAGCAGCCAGTTGGAGCGGGTGAGCGTAATCAGCAACGCGGTCAGCGCAACGGCAGTTAAAACACCGAGCAGCGCCGTGCCGAGCGCGGGTGAGCCGACGAGCAGCCCGACTGCAAACACCAGCGCCGCCATGAGCAGCGGAATGATGCCGCGCACCACCCGTAACAGGCACAGGGCACATACGGCAAATACCGGCACCCACAAAAAGGGCAGCGAGCCGATCAGCGCGGGGTAAGCGGAGCCGCAGAGCACCGCGAAGGAGAGCACCAATACGGCGGGCAGCGGAAGACGGGGGGCCGCCTCCCGATCCTCCCACGGGTTGGGGTCGGGGATCACTTGTACTTTGATCGTCGGGGACGGGGAATTGTTCATGAAATATTACTCCTTGGGTACATGGGATACTATCCCATTATAACTCATTATAACAGTATACCATACTTTTTTCGTTTTGTAAACAAAAAAGCCGCTCTTTTTCCGAATTTTACCGGAAAGTTTGAAAAATGATCGAAAAAAATTCAAAAAACAAAGGAAAAATTCAAAAAAACACTTGCAAAAAGAGAAAAAGCGTGCTATAATAGTATCGTAGTAATATGTCAGTATGAAGAGTGGGTTCGAGCGAACCCACTCTTCCTTGCTGATTACGAAAATTGCCGTCGGGCAGAGCCGCGCAGCGCGCCCTCCGAACGGCACGAAAGGAACGGTATTCCCTATGGCAAACAAAAAGAGCGGCGGCGTTGCCGGTGCAGTCAAGGCACTCGCACAACCGCTTGCAGACGAGCTCGGCTACATCCTCTGGGACGTGGAATATGTGCGCGAGGGCGCGGACTATTATCTGCGTATTACCTTGGATAATGAGCAGGGCATCACGATTGAGGACTGCGAGCGCTTCAGCCGCGCCATTGACCCGGTGCTGGACGAGGCGGATCCTGTTCCCGATTCCTACCATCTTGAGGTCAGCTCGCCCGGTATCGAGCGCGAGCTCAAAACGCCGGAGCACATCGCCGCCTGCAGCGGCTGGGATGTCGAGGCAAAGCTGTTTTCTCCGCTTGAGGGCTCGCGCACCTGGCGCGGCGTTCTCGTCGGTATGGACGAAAACAAAAACGTGCTGATCGAGCTGCCCGAGCGCACGCTGGCGATCCCCTCCGCCGCCATCAGCCGTCTGACTACGGTATTTGATTTTTCTTCGGGGCTTTGATGCTCCGTAAGCGTACAATAAGAGAAAGGTATAACGAAAGATGAACACAGAATTTTTTACTGCGCTGAATCTGTTGCAGAAGGAAAAAGGCATTCCCCCCGAGTATATGATTGAAAAGGTCGAGGCCGCGCTGACTGCCGCTTACCGCAAGGAGTTTGACAATAACACCAACGTGCGCGTCATGATCGACCCCGTTAAGCAGGACATCCGCGTCTACCAGCAGAAGGAGGTCGTTGAGGAGGTTACCGATCCCGGTACCCAGATCTCTCTTGCCGACGCCCGCGCGATCAGCAAGAGATACGACATTGGTAAGATCGTGGAGACCGAGGTCAAGACCAAGAACTTCCGCCGCCTCAGCGCCGGTGCCGCCAAGAGCGTCATCATTCAGGCGATCCGCGAGGGTGAGCGCAAGGCAATGCAGGATGCCTACGAGAATAAGAGAGAAGAGATCATCACCGCCGTCGTTTCCAAGGTGGATCACGAGACCGGCGCGGTTGTGCTCGAAACGGGCACCAGCTACGCCGTTCTTCCCAAGAACGAGCAGATCCCCGGTGAGGTCTTCCACGTCGGCGATAAGATCCGCGTTTACGTTTGCGAGGTCAACAGAGAGTCCCGCGGTCCGCTGGTCACGCTCTCCCGCTCGCATTCCGGTCTGGTACGCCGTATGTTCGAGCTTGAGATCCCCGAGATCGCAGACGGTATCGTTATGGTCAAGGGCGTTGCCCGTGAGGCAGGCTCCAGAACCAAGATCGCCGTCATGTCCCGCGACCCCGACGTCGATCCCGTAGGCGCTTGTATCGGTAACCACGGTATGCGTATCGCGGGCATCGTTGACGAGCTGCGCGGCGAAAAGGTGGATATCGTAAAATACAGTGAGGATACCGCAGAGTACGTTGCCGCTGCACTGGCTCCCGCACAGGTTATCAGCGTGGAGATCGTCGGCGAGCGCGCCTGCAAGGTCATCGTCAGCCCCGAGCAGCTTTCGCTTGCTATCGGTAAGGAGGGCCAGAACGCTCGCCTCGCCGCAAGGCTGACCGGCAATAAGGTCGATATCAAGACCGAATAAAAAAGAGAGCAACGATCCGATCGGAAAGGATGGTGCAATATGCAGCAAAAGGTAAAAAAGATCCCGATGCGCCAGTGCCTCGGCTGTAATGAGCACAAGCCCAAGGCAGAGCTGCTGCGCGCGGTTCGCTCGCCCGACGGCACGGTTACGTTGGACTTTACCGGAAAAAAATCCGGCAGAGGCGCGTACCTTTGTAAGAGCGTTGCTTGCCTGCGTAAGGCACGCAAGGCACGCAGACTGGAGCACAGTCTGGAATGCGTCATCCCCGACGAGGTCTATGACGATATGGAAAAGGAAATGGAATGCGCGGCAGCCGAGGAGAGTTCCCGTGGCTGAGTCTGTGCAAAAGCAAACGCGTATTTTGCGCGCTCTGGGGCTGTGCGCCCGGGCGCGGCGCATGATCTTCGGCGTTCCCATGCTGTGTGATGCCATGCAGGCGGGAAAAGCCCCCCTGCTTGTTTTGGAGGCCGCCGATACATCGAACAACACACATAAAAGGCTCGGTGATAAATGCGCGTACTATCACGTCCGCTCCGTTCGCTTGGAGCTTGATGCGCAGGACCTTGCGCACGCGGTCGGTAAAACGGCAGCGCTCGCAGCGGTCGGCATCACCGATGAAAATATGTGCCGCCTGATCGAGGGCGCACTTTCCCCCGACGCACAGTGACAATAGCTTATCGATTGCAAATTTAATGAAGAAAGGTTGCATGGTCATACAATGGCAATTAACCCTCAGTTCAAAGTAAACAAAATGGCAAAGGATATGGGTCTGAAAAGTAAGGACCTGACGGATATCCTCAGCGCAAACGGAATCGAGGTCAAAACGCAGCGCACGCTGGAGCCCCGTGAGTTTGATATTCTCTTTGAAACGCTGACTCGCGGCAATCAGATCACCAATATCGAGGACTATCTGGATGGCGTGACCTGTATTCCCCGTAAGGCACCCGCAGCGCCCGCCGAGGAAAAGAAGACACCTGCCAAGACGGAAACGCCCGCACCCGCTGTTGAGGAAAAGCCGCAGAGCGCGCCCGCAGCGCAGCCCAAGGCAGCAGCGCCCGTAAAGGAGAAGCCTGCACCCGCAGCCGAGCCTAAAGCCCCCGCGGCACAGCCCAAGGCACCTGCCACACAGCCCAAGGCACCTGCCGCACAGCCCAAGGCAGAGGAAAAGGCGGAGCGCACCGAGCAGAAGCCTGCCCGTAAAGAAGAAAAATCCGTAACAGAAGATAAAAAGACAGCTCCCGCGGCACCGGAGCAGCCTCGCGACCGCAAGGAGCAGGACAAGGGCGGCGAGCCCCGTCGCACCGAGAACCGTCCTGCGCAGCAGGGCAACCGTCCGCAGGGTGACCGCCCCGCACAGAGCAACCGTCCGCAGGGCGACCGTCCCACACAGGGCGACCGCTTCGGCGGCCACCGCCAGCAGAGTGACCGTCCCGCACAGGGCGACCGCTTCGGCGGCAACCGTCCGCAGGGTGACCGTCCCGCCCAGGGCGACCGCTTTGGCGGCAACCGTCCGCAGGGCGACCGTCCCGCACAGGGCGACCGCTTCGGCGGTAACCGTCCGCAGGGCGACCGTCCCGCACAGGGCGACCGTTTCGGCGGTAACCGTCCGCAGGGTGACCGTCCCGCACAGGGCGACCGCTTCGGCAGTAAGCCCCAGCAGGGTGGTAAGCCGCAGGGTGGCAAGGGCGGCATGGGCGGCGGTGGCTTCGACAAGGACCGCGACTACCAGCAGGTGGGCGGCCTGAAGGAGAAGTTCCATCCGCAGGCAACCATCCGCGTGCAGACCAATGACCGTGTCGTTCCCAGAGGCGCGACCCGCGTTGTCGATACACGCGGCAGCGAGGCGTATGATCCCTCTAAGTATGATGAAAAGCTGGAAACCTACGTATCCGACCGCGGCGATACGCTCAAGGGCGGTAACGTTCGTATCAAGAAGCAGCAGCCCGGTCTTGCACGCGGCACCGCAAGCAAGACGCAGAAGGGCGGCTTTGGTAAAAAGAAGATGCACGAGCCTGCGCACATTCTGCCGCAGAGCGTAACGCTGCCTGAGGAGATCATGGTCAGCGAGCTGGCATCCCGCCTCAAGGTCACCTCTGCCGAGGTCATTAAGCGATTGATGCTGATGGGCATGATGGCGACCGTCAACCAGACCATCGATTTCGATACCGCTGCGCTGGTTGCCGACGAACTGGGCATCCCCGCGACCAAGGAGGTCGTCGTTTCCATCGAAGAGCGTCTGTTTGACGAGAGCGAGGACAGCGAGGACAGCCTCGTTACCCGTGCACCCGTCGTTTGCGTTATGGGTCACGTTGACCACGGTAAGACCTCTCTGCTTGACGCCATCCGTCACACCCACGTGACCGCAGGCGAGGCAGGCGGTATTACGCAGCATATCGGCGCGTACCGCGTCAAGGTTCAGGGGCAGGATATCACCTTCCTTGATACCCCCGGTCACGAGGCGTTCACCGCCATGCGTGCTCGCGGCGCACAGGCAACGGATATTGCCATTCTGGTCGTTGCCGCAGATGACGGTATCATGCCGCAGACCATCGAGGCCATTCACCACGCCAAGGCAGCAGGCATCGATATCATCGTTGCCATCAATAAAATGGATAAGCCCACGGCAAATCCCGAAAATATCAAGCAGGAGCTGACGCAGTACGAGCTGGTTCCCGAGGAGTGGGGCGGCGACGTTATGTGCGTTCCCGTATCCGCGCTGACGGGTCAGGGTATTGACGAGCTGCTCGAGAGCGTTCTGCTCGTCGCAGAGGTCAAGGAGCTCAAGGCTAACCCCAACCGCCGCGCTCAGGGTATCATCATCGAGGCAAAGCTGGATAAGGGCCGCGGCCCCGTAGCGACCGTGCTGGTTCAGAATGGTACGCTGCACGACGGTGACATTGTGATCGCCGGTACGGCAGTCGGACGCGTTCGCGCTATGACCGACCACCGCGGAAAGCAGCTCAAGACGGCAGGTCCCTCCGTTCCCGTTGAGATCACCGGTCTTGCCGAGGTTCCCACCGCAGGTGACGAGTTCCAGGCAGTTGAGGACGAGCGCATGGCTCGTACGCTTGCCGACGACCGTAAAAATAAGGCAAAGGAGGAGGGCTTCCGTGCCAACGCACGCGCCAACCTCAACGATCTGTTCAATCAGATCTCCGAGGGCGTCAAGACGCTCAACATCATCGTCAAGGCAGACGTTGTCGGCTCTGCCGAGGCAGTCAAGGCATCGCTGCTGAAGATCTCCAACGAAGAGGTCCGTGTAGCCGTCATCCACTCCGCTGCGGGTGGTGTCAACGAGGGCGACGTTATGCTGGCAGCAGCCTCTAACGCAATCATCGTCGGATTTAACGTCCGTCCCGATAAGGCCGCTATGGACAGCGCCGAGCGTCAGGGCGTCGAGATCCGCTCCTACCGCGTCATTTACGACGCCATCGAGGAGATCACCGCCGCTATGAAGGGTATGCTGGCTCCCAAGTTCCAGGAGGTTCTGCTCGGTCATGCCGAGGTTCGTCAGACCATCCACGTTCCGAACGTTGGTACCATCGCCGGCTCTTACGTCACCGACGGTAAGATTTCCCGCAGTGCCAAGATCCGCGTGCTGCGTGACAGCGTCGTGATCTTCGAGGACGAGGTTTCCTCGCTCAAGAGATTTAAGGATGACGCAAGAGAGGTCGCACAGGGCTACGAGTGCGGTATCGGTCTTGAAAAGTTCAACGACATCAAGGTCGGCGACGTGCTGGAGGCCTTCATCATGGAAGAGGTCAAGCAATAAATTGCTTTCGGGGTGATACACCTCGACAGAAGGGGTACGCTCCCGGCGGTACTCCTTTTGTCGCTTGTATCTGTATGCTATCGCAAAGATATTTCGTTCCGCACAAAGCAACGCGGGGAATCTTGATTTGGAAGGAGGGATCGGCTTGCCCGTATCGTATGAAAAATCCTGTGGTGCACTGGTCGTGCGCTGGGAAGAGGAGACACAACGCTTTTATATACTGATGATCCGTCATCGCCCGGGTGGCTACCGTTCCTTCCCCAAGGGACACGTCGAGCAGGGAGAAACCGAACGACAGACCGCCATCCGTGAGGTGCGCGAGGAAACGGCTGCGGAGATTATAATCATTCCCGATTTCCGCCACGCCGTCTATTATACGCCGGCACCCTCGGTGGAAAAGGAGGTCGTCTATTTCCTCGGCCGCGTGGAAAGCAGCAGCATTCGTCCCCGCAAGGGCGAGATCGCTCAGGTCGAGTGGATCCCGCTGGACGCTGCGGAGAAATATCTGACGCACGAAAACGATAAAAAGGTCTTGCGCGCCGCGCAAAAAAAGATTACCGATATGAAACGAAAGGGAGAGGTTTTCTGATATGAAAAAGACAACACTCAAGGAATATGCACGCCTTTTGGCCGTCACCGGTCTTGGCATCAAGAAGGGTGACGAGGTTATCGTTAACGCAGGGCTCGATCAGCCCGACTTCGTCCGCATGGTGGTCGAGGAGTGCTACCGCGCAGGTGCGGCAAAGGTAGAGGTCGAGTGGCATTACCAGCCGCTGAGCAAGCTGCACGTCAGACATCGCTCGCTCAAGACGCTGTCCACGGTTGAGGAGTGGGAGAAGGCAAAGATGGCACACAGAGCAGAGCGTCTGCCCGCCATGCTGCATCTGATCTCCGAGGATCCCGACGGTCTGAAGGGCATGAATCAGAAGAAGAACAGCCAGGCAATGCAGGCTCGATATCCCATCATCAAGCCCTTCCGCGACCAGATGGACAACAAATATAAGTGGTGCATCGCAGCCGTTCCCGGTAAGGAATGGGCAAAGAAGATGTTCCCCGAGCTGCGTCCCGCAGCAGCAGTGGAAAAGCTGTGGGAGGTCATTCTCTATACGGTTCGCATGACGGATGCCATCGGCGGCAACGCTTGCGACGGCGTTGAAGCATGGAAGGCACACAACGCACAGTTCAATACCCGCTGTGAGTATCTCAATTCCCTCGGCATCGAGTCGCTGCATCTGACCGCAGCCAACGGCACCGATCTGACCGTTGGCATGATCGATAATGCACTTTTCTGCGGCGGCGGTGAATACACGCTGGGCGGTGAGTGGTTCAACCCCAATATGCCGACCGAGGAGATCTTCATCTCTCCCAAGCGCGGCGTGGCAGAGGGTATCGTTTACTCCTCCAAGCCTCTCTCCTGGCGTGGACAGGTCATCGATAAGTTCTCTGTTCGTTTTGAGGGCGGTCGTGCCGTTGAGGTACACGCCGAGCAGAATGAGGAGCTGCTTAAGCAGATGGTTAGCATGGACGAAGGTGCAGCCTTCCTTGGCGAGGTCGCACTCGTTCCGTATAGCTCGCCTATCTGCCAGAGCGGTCTGACCTTCTATGAAACGCTGTTTGATGAGAATGCAGCCTGCCACCTGGCGATGGGTGCCGGCTTTACCAATACCATCCGCGACTACGATAAGTATACGCTGGACGAGCTGCACGAAATGGGTATCAACGACTCTATGATCCACGTCGATTTCATGGTCGGTACCGCTGACCTCTCCGTCGTTGCACATACCCGCGACGGTAAGGATATCCAGCTGTTCAAGGACGGCAACTGGGCGTTTTAATTGAATGATAAATAAGAGCGGGGGAAACCTTTTTTGAAAAAAAGGTTTCCCCCGCACCCCTTTCCCAAAAACTTTGAGAAATGGATGGGCTGAATTCCAAAGCTATGCGCCCTGCAGAACAGACATTTGCTCAAACTTTGCTATCCGCGCTCGCGCGGCTTGAACCGTTACAAGTTCTCATCGAACAAATCTGACAACGCTTCGAACCCTATCCTTGTAATCTTTCCGCTGCAAGAACCTCTCCCGGCTGCCCTACGGGCAGCCACCCTCCCCAAAGGGGCGGGCTTTGCCTTAATATACTATCCGCGCGAGCGCGGTTGGAGCCGTTGCGGTTTTCCGCCGAACAAGTCTGACAACGCTGCAATTTTTACACGGGTTAGCTTCTCTGTTTTCGCCGTCCTTTTTGAGGCGGCGAAAGCAAAGTTTCTGCTCTCTGGCAACCGCGTGCGGATCAGCCGACGCGGAGCGTCGGCGTTAGCACGCGACGCAGCAGGGTACTTAGGGGCGGTAGCCCCTAAGCGCCTTTTCTTCGGTTCACTTCTTTGGGGCGTGCCAAAGAAGTGAACATTATGGTCTTTCCCAAGAAAAATATGTTCGCAGTTCTTTCGTTGCCTTCTAAAAACCTTTTGCAAACGAAGAATGAGCGAACATATTTTGAAAAGAACATTAGAAAGACGTGGGGGAGAAAACTTTTAAAAAAGTCTTCTCCCACACATATTTATCCCTTATTCCACCTTGTTCATGTACGCGATCTGCTCCTCGGATAACTCGTCAATGGTAACGTTCAAGGATTGCAGCTTGATGCGTGCCACCTCCTCGTCGATCTCGCGAGGAACCGCGTAAAGATGCGGCTTGAGCGTACCGCGCGTCGCAGCAAGATATTCAAGCCCCTTGGCCTGAATGGCAAACGACATATCCATGATCTCGGCAGGGTGACCGTTGCCTGCAGCAAGATTGACCAAACGACCCTCGGCAAGCAGGTTGAGCACACGACCGTCGCTCAGACGGAAGCCCTCAATGTTGGGCTTGCGATCCCAAACCTCAACTGCCATCTCGCGCAGCGCACCCTTGTCGATCTCAACGTCAAAGTGTCCGCTGTTCGCCAGCAGAACACCGTCCTTCATGACCTCAAAATGCTCGCGGCGAATCACATCGGAGCAGCCCGTCAGCGTAACGAAAATATCACCAACCTTGGCAGCCTCGTCCATGGGCAGAACGGTAAAGCCGTCCATAACCGCCTCGATCGCCTTGATGGGATCGATCTCGGTGATCACAACCACGGCACCCATTCCCTTGGCGCGCATGGCAAGCCCCTTGCCGCACCACCCGTAGCCGGCAATGACAAAGGTCTTTCCCGCAATCATCAGATTGGTGCAGTTCATAATGCCGTCCAGCGTCGATTGCCCCGTGCCGTAGCGGTTATCAAATAAATGCTTGCAGTCAGCGTCGTTGACGTCGATCATGGGATAATCCAGCAGCCCCGCAGCCTCACGGGATTGCAGACGGTGAATGCCCGTCGTAGTTTCCTCGCAGCCGCCGATGAGGTTTTTGCCGTATGCACGGCACTCGCCGTGCAGCAGCGCGATCAGATCGCCGCCGTCGTCGATGATCAGATCGGGACAGCAGGCAAGCGTCGCCTTGAGATGCTCGGTGTACTCCTCGTCGGAAACGCCGTGGCGCGCGTGTACGGTAAAGCCGGCCGGGTCAGCAGCCATGGCAGCGGCAACGTCGTCCTGCGTGGAGAGCGGGTTGCAGCCCGTCATGTATACCGCGGCACCGCCGGCGCGCAGTACCTTGGCAAGATAGGCAGTTTTTGCTTCCAGATGGATCGACATGGCGATCTTCAGCCCTGCAAAGGGCTTTCTTGCTTCGAAATCCGCACGGATGCGGTTGAGAATGGGCATATAAGAGGCGACCCATTCGATCTTGTCCTTGCCCGCAGGGGCAAGAGAGAGGTCTTTGACGTCACTCATGGTGTTATTCCTTTCCGTTGTAAAATTCATTTGCTTATGGTTGGTTGACAGCGTCGATAGACGCCATCGCCCGGCGATATTGCGTGGGAGAGAGTCCCATTTGGTCGAAGAATGCACGATTGAAGGAGCGAGAGGTATTAAAGCCGGAGAGCCCGGCAATTTCGGTAATGCTACGGTCAGTGCTCCGCAGTAAACGGCAGGCGCTGGAAATGCGTAGCGAGTTGATATATCGGTTGAAATTGATGTTCAGCTTGTGGCTGAATATGTGGGAGATGTGATAGCGGCTCAGGTGTAGCTCTTCCTCCATGGTTTTCAAGGAGAGCGTGGGCGAAGCGTAGTTTCGCGTACAATAATCCACGATGGTACGCACAGAGTGAAGATTCGGGGATATTCCCCGGGTCAACTCCACGCGGGAAAGCAACCGCCCGAAGAAAGCCAACATCGTGCCGCGCATCGTGGCAGCGGAATATGGAGATGCCTGCATTGCCGATTCCGCCAATAGATGCATGAGCGATAAAAGATAGGGATCATCCTTTACGTTGCGAATGATAGCCTGAGTGGGAGTGCGATGTAAAAATGCACCTTCCAGCTCCGGCATCATGTCCGGATTGATAATAAAAAGAAGATATCGTTCGGGACTCACGCATTCAAAGCGATGGATCTGGTTTGGAAAAACGAGCAGCAGATCACCGGGAAAAACATCATAAACGGCGGAGTCAACATATACGCGCGATTGCCCCTCCAAGAGATAAAAAAATTCCAAGTGATAGTGCAGATGTGATTCGCACGCCAACTGATTCCGCAACCCTTCGTCGCTGCGATAATAGAAATCCGGCTTGCCGCTTTCATAAAAAATGCTGATACTTCATCCCTCCCGTGCACTGTGGTCGGTATGCATATTGCATTTCTATTATAACAGAAATGTTGGCAGATTGCAAGTCGTATACAAAAAATCACAGCAATAACTTGGGGGCGACGGTAAAGCCGTCGCCCCCGGAATTTTATTTCACCTTGAGCGTGTGCGTGCCCTGCGGAATGCGAACCAGCGCCACACGCGTGTCGTTGACGGCCTTGTAAATTGCGGGAATACGCGCGCCGTCCAGCGTAACGTCCGTGATCGTGTCAGAGAGTTGCAGCAGCAGCGGCGTGCCCGTGACTACGGTGATGTCGCCCTGCTCCCATGCAATCGTCGCTTCACGTCGCGCCTGCCAGAACTGCGCGACGGTGTTGGTCGTCATGGGCAGCGCGCGATAGCACTTTTCCGACAGATGCCGCTTGATCAGCGCAAGCACGCGCAGCGCCGCCACACAATGCTCATTATCCTCGTTGAGGTAATGCGGATGGAAGAAAAACTGGGTGATACGTCCGTAGGCAGCCGCACCGTCCAGATAATCGATTACCTTGGAGGGATCGCTGTCCTCCTCGGGCAACCGTGCCTCGTAGTAGGTGATGGGAATGAGGGCAGGGGAGAGCGGCGCGTTGCCGTGTGCGGCGTCATCACAGGTGTAGCGGGGGAACGAGGTGCCGTATCCAAACTCCTGCAGATCAAAGGCGTTGATGTCGTCGGGGTTAAAGGTGCCGAGGTAGCCGTTGTCTGCGAGAATACCGCACGATTGCAGCCAGCGCAACAGCTCCGCCTGCGTGCCATGCTGCACCAGACAATGGTTGACGCTGGTTATGGGATGCAGACCGAATGCAGCGCGAAATTGCTCAAATTGTGCCTTGACGTGCTCGGCAGAGTAGGGAGGATAGGTCAGATCCAGATGCAGACCCAGCTCGCAGCCGTTGTCCTGCAGCTCGCGCAGCACCTCACCGTCAAAGCAGAAATCTCCCGCAGGATTGGGCATGGCGTTGATGTGGTAGGGTAAGCCGATCTCCTTCATGCGAGCCGCCGCGCCTCGGTTGATGGCCGCGCTGCAGCAGTCATCGTCGCCCGAAACGTGCAGTACCATATCGGGTACCGCGCCATCCTCCATGGGCGGCAGACGGTAGAAGGACGGTACGCCGAGTGCGGTAAGTAGACGCTCAAGCTCGAGCAGCAAAAGATCATTATAAGGCTGCGTGCCGTAGTGTCCGTTCGGGAGTGGGCGCCAGTCGGGCGTGCGCCCTATCGGGAAATAGGGGGCGTTCTGCATTTCCATAAAGCCGTCGCCGCTGAACCACAATGTGGCGGGAAGGTCAAACAGAAATTGATATCGCCCTCCGCAGCGAACGAACGCAGGTACGCGCTCCCCCCTGACCTCGGCATAAGCCAAAACCTCATCGACACGCGTAGCGGGCGCATAGACGGGTACGAACAACGGGATCGCATACCCGTTTTTCGCGAGATACGAGCCGTAAACGCGACGCTGCCGCGACGGTGTCGGAGCTTGCGCCACTCCCAGCAGAATAACCGTCGCAGGGCAGGTGTCGGGCACGACGGTGCCGTCCGCCCCCAGCAGAACGATGTCCTCCTTTCGCAGTACAGAGAGCGCGTCGGGCGCGATCTCCTTGCCCGTCATGCCCATAAACGCCAGCATGGCAGGAATGTAGGCAGGCGTGTAATCCTCACCCGCCGCATTTCGTGCCGTACGCAGCGAGGGATCGTTGATATAATATAACATAGTTAGCTCCTTGTGTTTGAAATTGGGGCGCTGCCCCAAACCCCGCCAAAGAAACTTTTTGAAAAAAGTTTCTTTGGAATCTTCAAAAACTTTAATAAAATATGCCTATAAAATAATTTTTGGTAAAGTTTTTTGGGTTTCCAAAGGGCCTTTTTTTCAAAAAAGACCCTTTGGTCGCCGAAGACACTCTCACGCAATCCCGCTGTGCTGACAGAGAATGGCGAGCACGCAGAAGACCATGGAGATCACGCTTTTTTTGGTCAGCTTGTCGCCCTGGAACAAAAAGCCAACGATCAGCGACAGCGCGATCGAGGCGCAGGTCACCGTCGTGAACAGCGCGGCAGGATTCATGCGCCCGTCGGCAAGCAGTCGCTCGGTATAAAAGCAAACGCCGTTACAAACGCCCAGCAACGCTGCATAGGGCAGCGCCGCGCGCATCGAAGTGCGATCGATGGGGAAGCCACGCGCCCCGATTGCCTTGTGCGTGATCAACCCGACGGCAAGACAGCCAAGTGCCCCGCTGCCGTACACCACGGCAAAAAAGAACATGGGAGGAGCGCCGGTCGCCCCGTTGACGGTGATGCAGAAATTAACAAGACCGTTGGCAATGCAGGCGAGCAGCGGCAAAAGAATGGCGGTCTTTTTGGGCTTTTCCCCCGCTGCCGCCGCGCTCGGCGTGGCGTTCAGCAGCACGATCACAGAAATGGAAAGCAGCATGCCTGCCAGCTGCAAGGGCTTTGCCGGTACGTGCAAAAAGAGCGCAGAGAGCAGCACGGGAATGATGAAATTTAAATTCATGATAATGATCGAGATCGAAAGCGACACCTTTTTCATTGACTCGATCAGAATGGACGCCGCCACCGCCATGCCCGCGCCTCCGAGCAGTCCGATGGGCAGAGAGGCGAGCGTCGGCTGCTCCCGCGTGGCCGTGGACAGCACACCGAACAGCACCGCCAGCATCAAAAACCAAATGGCGGGCATGGTCAGCGAGGCAGCAACACTGCGGCTTGTCGTCGCCAGCTTTTTGTAAATATTCCCCGCAAAGCCGGAGGAAACAATACAAAGCGTTAAAATCAAAAGTGTCATGGTATACGCTGCTCCCGTCAGATGCGGAAATCGGGCACCTGCAGTAAAATACCGCCGCGATTGGCAGATTCTGCAGCGAGAATGGCGGGCGCTGCCGTTTCTACCGCGTGATATACGTCCATGGGAGGCGTTTTATCGTTGAGAATGGCGTCAATGAAATAGTGAATGGGATAGAGATCGGCGCCGCCGTGGGGGGCGTTTTTGAAAGCCTCGGGCGCCTCGGCATCGGCACAGGTCCAGTCGGTGTGCTCCACCCAGCCCTGACCGGGAATAAATTCCTTGGGACAGTCCAGCTCAGAGCGCGCCCATTCCACCGATTTTTCCGTGCCCTTGATCTGATACCAGTGTGCTCCCGTTTCTCTCTTGAACCCGTAGGGGGCGTTGAAGCCGGCGCGCAGACTGAAAATAGCGCCATTTGAGTTGTGCATCAGCGCACACTCCAGATCTCGCACGTCAAAGCCCTTGGTATAGGACTCGCCTTGCTTAGTGCCAAGACAGCTGACGCTTTCGATGCGACCGCCCGTGACAGACAAAAGCGGCGAGAGCTCGTGCGGCAGATAGAAAATGGGGTTGGCAAAGGTGTAGTAGCGCCAGGTGCGCTCGTAGTCGGGGTTCTGATCGTAGGAGGGATCGTCCGTCCAGACGTGGTGCCCCGTTTTCTTGTGACGGAAGTAGTCCCACTTGGGCTCGTAGTGCAGATATTCACCCTCAGCGTAGTAAATGCGACCGAAGGCACCCGCCTGCGCCATCTCTCTCCATTTTTTAATAAAACTCCAGTAGCGCGTCTGCTCGGCAAGCTGATATTTGCAACCGGTTTTGCGAACGGCGTTGACCAGCGTATAGCATTGATCCATGGTGTACGCGGCGGGAACCTCGGTCATGACGTGAATGCCGCGCTCCATCTCGCGCACCGCATAATCGACCTGAATATCGGGATCAACCGCGATGAGAATGGCGTCGTACGCCGCGTTTTTTGACAGCTGCTCGTAGGAGGTATAAGCCTTGGGGGTATAGCCTACACAGTTATTCAAATGCTGCGACGCATTCTCTGCCAGACCGTCGGCAATGTCGCAAACGGCAACCACCTCAACGTTCGGATGCTGCGCATAAACGCCGCCAAGGCCCGTGCCGCGCGGACCGTTACCCAGAATGGCAAGACGGATCTTTTTGTTTGTCTGAATCGTATTTTCCATAAAATCATACCTCCGTGTATTGATTTTTTATTGCTTTAATGATATAATAAATCATAAATAAATGAAAATCAATAGGCGTTTTGGCATAATATTTATGATTTTGGTCAAAATAGCGCAAATGAGGGCAAAATGGAGCAAAAAGGATTTAAGATCCACCCCATGCTGAACATCGATCGACTGTACACGGCATTCACCGCGCACTACGACAGCACCTTTTATTTTCCCGGTGAAAGTCACGATTTCTGGGAGCTGGACGCCATTTTGGACGGCAGATCCGGCGTCACCTCCGACACAGAGATCTACGATTGCGGTGCCGGCGAGGTGGTCATCCATCCGCCGGGTGTCTTTCATACGGCGCGTGCGATCGGTGCACAAGGCGTATACGTGCTGACTGTTTCTTTCACGGCGCCCTATGCCGAGCGACATATTCCGGCAGGAAAGTTCATTCTCAACGAGCGGGAGCGCGCGCTGCTCGGGCTGCTCCGCGAGGAGCTGGAGCGTGACGGAGGCA
>JAFTME010000008.1 GCA_017452545.1 Clostridia bacterium
CCTCACAAAAAGCTTTTGGGAAAAGGCAGACAGGAATAACTCCGCACTCTGCTTCTCTATCCTTTTGTCATACGCGTGTCGGGCATCGCCGCTCAAACTTTACTCCCTTCAAAATTCTTCAAAGTTTTTTAGAAAGGAGCGCGAGGGAAACCTTTTTTTCAAAAAAGGTTTCCCTCGCATCACACTCTCATTTTTCCATCATCAATGCGCAAAGCATAGCGGCGACCTGGGCGCGGGTGACGGTAGCGTTCGGCGAGATCGCACCGCCCGTGGTTGTCAGGATCCCGCGGGAGGACAGCGTTGCGATGGCCTCACTTGCCCACGCGGGGATATCATCGCCGTCGGCAAAGGCAGGCGTAACCTCGGGAGCATCACCCTCGACCATGCGGGAGAGGATCACGGCGGCCTCTGCGCGCGTTACGGTTTCGTTCGGTGCAAAGCAAAGATTGCCTGCTTTATCGGTCGTACCCTTGATATAACCCAGACTGAAGGCAGCCGCAACATAGCCGCGATCCTCGGCAGAGATCTCCGCATCGTCATAAAAGGCGGTCTTTTCTACCGAAGGAACCGAGCCCACGCCCATGGTCTTCATTGCCATGACCAAAAATTCAGCGCGGCTGACCGGCTCATCGGGGGCAAAACATACGGCATCGCCCTGCGCTCTCCCCTGCATGATGCCCGCCTCCGTCATGGTCAGCGCGGCGTTGTATTCCCGTCGGTCAACCATATCGGCATAAACGACCGAGGTGGAAAGCTCGCTCACCTGCACGGAGACCGTCGCGGCGGCGCTGTAATTGCCGTAGCAATCTCTGGCGACGTAACAGAAGGAGTCCTCCCCCTTAAAGCCTCGGCGAGGCAGATAGACGTACTCGCCGTTCGCGCGGTCCACCATGACCACGATGCCGTTTTTAGGAGCGCTGACCACCTCGAAGATCAGCGCATCGCCCTCGGGATCATAGGCGGTCATATTGCCGTAGCCGACGAGGTCGCGGTGCGTGGAAACGGCAAGCGCCGCGCCACCGGCAAGACTGACGGTGGGGGCGTAGTTGATCTGCCCCAGCACGTGGACGTTGCAGGTCATCTCATAATTGCCGTCGGCGGGAGCAAAGACGAACGAGGTGGACTGTACGTCATCGCTTGCGGCGACGAAGGAAAGCAGCTGCAGCTGCTCTGCGCCGATGCTCTGCCCCGCGCTGACGCGCTCGGAGCCCATGAGCAGCTCACCTGCCGTCACGTCGGGCAACGAGACGACGGTGATGGAGGCAACCTGCGCGGTATTGAGCGCACGGGCAAACACATCCTCGGAAAAATAATAATCGTTGCCGCACAGCGTTGCCACCGACATTTCATGGTGGGCTGCCAACACCGACAGGGCGGGTGTGAGCGGAGCGTTCGTCGGCTGCGTTCCCTGCTCTGCGGCAGCGATGGGCAGCACACATGCTGCAAGCAGCACAAATAGCAGCAGGCAGCCGGCAATGCTGCGTAAATGCTTACGGGTTTTCATCTCTGTTGTACCATCCTTTCATACGGTTTGGATTGTTCAACACATGGTATGCGTCCGCCGCTTTTTTTATGTGTGCTTTCCCCGGCAAAAAAATCTTAAAAAATTTTCATTTTCCTCTTGCTTTTTTATCCGTGTTGTGTTATGATATTCCCCGTGCGCGTTTTGTGATTGTGCACAGAAACGGAGTTTGATTTTTATGCAACTTGCCCAACCTCACCGTCAACGTCCATCCATACCCGTTTGGCGTCCTTCGGGGGAGCTTTTCCAAATGGTTCTCGCGTGGACGAGAAAAAATACCGTTTTGTGCATTGCGGCTCTGGCGGCGTTGATCACGTCCGTCATCGTACCGCCCGACGCACAGTACGCAAGCTATCTTGACGGCAAAACGCTCTGCTGTCTGTTCTGCACGCTTGCCGTGGTCTGCGCGCTGAAAAACATTCATTTCTTTCACATTCTCGCCCGCCGCATCGTCCGTGTTGCCGGAAACACGCGCAGCGCGCTGATGCTACTGGTTATCATCACCTTTGTCGGCTCGATGCTGATCGCCAACGACATGGCGCTTCTGACCTTTCTGCCGCTGGGATACTACGTGCTCAAGAGCACGGGGCAGCAAAAGCTGATGGCGTACACCTTTATCCTGCAAAACATTGCCGCCAACCTCGGCGGTATGCTGACCCCCTTCGGCAATCCGCAAAATCTGTATCTTTACTCGCACTTTTCCATTCCGAACGGTGAGTTTATGTCCATCATGGTGCTTCCCTTTTTGCTTGCCGTTGCCATGATCCTTGGTTGCTGTCTGTTCGTTCGTCCCGAAAAAATGGAAATTCTGTCGGGCGCGGAGCAAACGCTGCCCCGCGGACGCACCGTCTTTTATCTGGTGCTGTTTGCATTTTCCATTGCGCTGGTCTTCAACCTCATTCCCTACTGGCTGGGGTTGATCATCATTCCCGCCGTGCTGCTGTTTGCTGACCGTGACGCGCTGCGCAGGGTCGATTATCCGCTGCTTCTGACCTTCGTTTGCTTCTTTATTTTTGCCGGCAACATGGGGCGCATCGATGCGGTACGCGACTTCTTTGGCTCGCTGCTCTCCGGGAGCGTGCTGCTGGTCAGTGCGCTGTCCTGTCAGGTCATCAGCAACGTACCCTCCGCCATTCTGCTCTCGCAGTTTACGGATAACTACCGCGAGCTGCTGCTGGGCGTTAACATCGGCGGTGCGGGCACGCTGATCGCTTCGCTGGCAAGTCTGATCACCTTCCGTGAGTTCACGTCGCACCAAAAAGAAAAAACAGCGCAATATCTTGCACTGTTCTCTCTTATGAATTTTGCATTTCTCGGCATTCTCGCCGCTTTCTGCTACTTCGTCGTCATCTAACGCGGGGTAGCAGCTTTTTATATTCCCAGCAAAAGCGAGGCGATCTTAAAGTAAAGCAGCAGGGAGAGTGCATCAACGATGGTCGTAACAAAGGGGCTTGCCATGACGGCGGGGTCGAGTCCCACCTTTTTGACGGCAATGGGCAGCAGCGCGCCGACCAGCTTTGCAAGGACGACGGTCACGACCAGCGTCAGGCTGACGACGGCGGCGACGATCAAATTTGCGCTGTCTGCGTGCAAATCGATCAAAAAGACCTTGACAAACGTAGCCAAACCCATTACAATACCACATAGGAGCGATACGCGCAGCTCCTTCCAGAGCACGCGAAGCACATCCCCCGGTACGACCTCTCCCAGCGACAGACTGCGGATGATGGTCATAGAGGACTGACCGCCCGCGTTACCGCCCGTACCCATGATCATGGGCATAAACGCCGTCAGCACCACCCAGGTGCCAAGCGCCGCCTCGTAATGGGTAATGATGGCACCGGTCACAGTTGCCGACAGCATCAGAATGAGCAGCCAGGGCACACGTGCCTTGACCGTTTCGGAAACAGAGGTTTTGAGGTAGGGCTTATCGGTCGGCAGAATTGCTGCCATCTTTTCGATATCCTCGGTTGCCTCCTCCTCCATGACGTCCATTGCGTCGTCAACGGTAACGATACCGACCAGTCTGCCCTCCATATCGACGACGGGCATGACCAAAAGGTCATATTTGGAAATGGCTGCTGCAACCGTTTCCTGGTCATCGTGCGTCGTGGCACTGGTGATATTGGTTTCCATGATATCCTCGATGATGGCATCCGGCGCGGCAAACAGCAAATCCTTAAGCGATACAACGCCCTCCAGACGGCGCTGTGCGTCGGTGACGTAGGCAACGTAGACCGTTTCCTTATCAAGACCGGTTTTGCGGATGGTTTCCACCGCCTGTGTGACCGTCATGGATTTGCGCAGCTCAAGGAATTCGCCCGTCATCACGCTGCCCGCGCTATCCTCGGGATAGGACAGCAGGCGATTGATCTCCGCCCGCGTTTCGGGCTTTGCGTTTTTCATGATGCGCTTGACCACGCTTGAGGGCATCTCTCCCAGCAGCGTTACGGCGTCGTCCGAGAACAGATCGTCAACAATGACACCGATCTCGCGGTCGCTCATGGCGTGAATGAGGCGCTCCTGCACGTCGCTCTCAAGCTCGGCAAACACCTCGGCGGCGGTATCCTTTTTAAGTAATCGGAATACGGCAGCCTGGCGCTCCTCGGGTAATCGCCCGAAGAACTCCGCGACGTCAACAGGATTGAGCTCTTCCACCGTCTGCATGAACACAGAATACTGTCTGTTATCCAACAGTGCGAGCAGCGCTTCCTCATCGTACGCACCGCCCGTATATTCGTAATTCACCGACATCAGCACACCGCCTTTCCGCAGCGCACACCGCAGCCGTGCGGCACGCGCGTATTTTTTGGATATTCCTCTCACATTTTACCACTTTTTCCGTCGTCTGTCAACCAAAAATTTTTGACAGCGCGCGGCACGGAGGTCACGTATGACAACACGCACCCGGCGCCTGCTTATTTTCGCCTGTGTACAGCTGATATTCGCGGCTTTGATCATCTGCGCTTTCTTTTACCGCGCGCTGATCGACTCGCTCCCCTTCGGCGATATTTACTCCAACTGTCCGTTTCACGATTTTGTGCATCTGTACTGTCCCGGCTGCGGCGGCACGCGTGCCATGATCGCGCTGTTTCGCGGGCAGCTTGTCCACTCGCTTTTGTGCAATCCGCTCTCTGCCTATCTTGCCGTTGGCTTTTTCTGCTTTGACGGTATGGTACTGCGTCGCATTTTGCGCGACGAGCCGCGTGTGATGCGGCTGCCGATGTGGTATTTTTGGGTGCTGCTTGCCATTGCGGTGGTCAATTTCGTGCTGCGAAACGTGCTGCTCGTATACTTCGGCATCGACTATCTCGGAGACCTGATCTCCTTTTGGCATCCGTAAGCAAGAACGGAGATCCGCTACCATTGTGTAACGGATCTCCGTATTTTATTCTTTATTTTTCACTTTCCCGATGCGAGCGGCGACGGCGCAGCCGAAAAGCGCGACAACGCAGCCGATGCAAAGGACGATCAGCACGTTCCCCGTGCGGGTATACGGTGTGGTCCGATCGCAAAGCGTCACCTCACCGTAAAGAACGCCCTCCTCCAGCGCAGGCAGCAGATCGACGATCTCCCCACGGGAGGTAATGACGGATGACACACCCGTATTGGCCGCGCGGACGATATATCTGCCCGTTTCCGCGGCACGCAGCTGTGCCTGTGCGTTATGCATATGCACGGCGGCGCTGTCGAAGAACCAGGAGTCGTTGGTTGAGACGGCGAGCAGCTGGGCGCCATGTCGCACGCTGTCCAGCGCCAGCGCTTCATAGATGGAGTCAAAGCAGATCAGCGAGCCGACGCGACCGAAATCGGTGGTACAGACGGCGGGCTGCTCCCCCGGGGAGAGCGCATCGGTAAACTGACTGAGCTGCCCCAGTGCAGGAGCGACCGCCATGATCAACGAGCGCAGCGGAACGTATTCACCAAAGGGAACGAGGTGCCGCTTGGAATAGACGGTATCGGAAAAGGTACCGTCGGCAAGCACGGTCACAACAGAGTTATACAGCTCTCCGCTCTCACTCTCGGTAAAGGTACCGATCATAACGCAAACGCCGTAGTCATATGCCAGCGTCGTGATCTCCTCGATCATAGCGGCGCGGTTGGCAAGCGTCGTCGGGATGGCAGTCTCGGGCCAGACGATCAGCT
Organism: Clostridia bacterium; assembly: GCA_017452545.1. GTDB lineage: Bacteria > Bacillota > Clostridia > Oscillospirales > CAG-272 > SIG644. The sequence goes on from JAFTME010000008.1 coordinate 5,669, forward strand.
CGGCGCCCTCCTGTGCCGCCTCCTCGGTCAGCCGCATATAGATGCGCCACGCCTGCTTTGCCGTCATATCCCATTTATCCGCCGAGCCAATATTGCCCTGAATGGCGGCGACCTTGACGCGTGCGGTGTCCTCCTGCTCACGCACGGCGGTATCCACCGCTTGCAGCACGATGCCACCCACGAGCAGCACGGCAAGCGTCGAGGCGACGATGGCATAGCAGACACGGGCGCTGCGCTCGCGGATCAGAGCATAGGCAAGGGCGGCGTTGACGAGCAAAACGGCGAAGCTGACGCCGTACGAGCCGATCAAAGAGGAGATCTGCAGCAGCACGGGGGTATCGACCTGCCCCAGCGCCAGACGCCCCCACGGAACGCCCGCCCAGCCGATGGTCTGACTCCATTCCAGAATGACCCAAAGCACAGGCAACAGAACAACCTGCAGCAGCGGCAGGCGGCGCAGCAGCGGTGTGTGGCGCGTCAACGCGACAAAGGCAACGAACACAAGGGCTGCGCCCAAGGCCTGCAGCAGCGAGAGCCCCCACCAGGCAAACAGAACGACGAACAGCGCCGCCGGACGATCGAGCCCGGTGAATTCCAGCGGGTACATATATAAGAACCAATGAAAGCAGACAAGATAATAGCAAAGGAAGAAGTAAAGTCCCATTGCGTATACACGGCGCAGTCGAAGAGGGGGTGTATCCTCATCTGCGGCTGCCTCGGCACAACAGAGGCGGAGCAGCACGTACATCATGGGGATCAGGGAGAGCCATTCGAGGATGCCAACTGAAAACGTCACCGCAAGTCCTGTGGCAAGCCCGGAGAGCGCCAGCAGGATGAGCGTTGCTCTGCGCGAGAGCGGCTTCTCACCTTGAAAAAGAAGCGACGGTTTGATATTCAAGGTATATTCTCCTTATTTTTTGCGGTTATTACGGTTGCCGTGCGGGTGGACGGTGCGGTCGCCTCCCTGCGCACGGGGCGCTTTGGATCGGGAGGGGGCAGCCGTTGTCTTTGGGCGCGAGGGGTGTGCTGCCCGTGCGGGCTTTTGGTTGGGAGGCGTATGCGGAGCGGGCGCGGTTTTCACGCTGCCGCCCTCAAAATCCTTAAGGAACCAGACGGCATCGTCGTCAAGGCGCACCTCCTTACCGCGCAGATAGCCCAGCGCACCGCTCTCATCGGCAAAATCGAAGATCAATCGATAGGCGTAGAGTGCCTGATATTTATAGCCGCGCTCTTTGTCGGCGCGATTGACGCCGTATTTTCCGTCACCGATGAGCGGATGTCCGATATGCGCCATGTGCGCGCGGATCTGATGCGTGCGGCCGGTGATCAGCTCGACCTCAAGCAGAGAGTTTCCGTCGCGCGTGGAAAGGACGCGATAGGCGGTGATGATCTCCTTGCTGCCGGGGAGCGGCGTATCGGTGACCTGCACCATGTTGTTTTTACTGTCCTTACGCAGATAGGCGTGCAGGCGGTCAGAGGCACGGGGCATGATTCCGTGTACCGCACAATAATAAAACTTGCGGATCTGATCCTCACGGATCTTTTCGTTCATTTCGCGCAGCGCTGCTGCATTTTTGGCGCCGATAACCATACCGCCCGTATTACGGTCGATACGGTTGCACAGCGCGGGCGCAAACGACTGTTCATTTTCGGCATCGTACTCGCCCTTTTGTGCAAGATAGGCCTGCAGATGCATGACCAGCGTATTATCCTTGCCGTCATCGTCCTCGTGGACGAGCACGCCCGGACGCTTATGCATGAGAATGATATTTTCATCCTCGTAGACCGCCTCGATCTTGGGGCGGATGCGGCTGATGGCGCCGCTATCCTCCTCGGGCGAGGCAAAAAACTCGTCGCGGATATACAGCGTGATCTCGTCGCCCTCCTCGAGGATGACGCTCTGCTCGGTACGCGCGCCGTTGCGCTTGATCTTTTTGGTTCGGATGTATTTATACATCAGCGAGGTGGGCAAGCCACGCACCGCCTTGGACAAAAACTTATCCAGACGCTGTCCTGCGTCGTTGTGATTGACCTTGAGAATTTGCATGGACGCTCCACTCCTTTTTTTGCTTGATCGAAGCCTACACCTTCGTTTCTATCATTATACCGCGGATATTCCCTCTTTTCAAGTCCTCGGTTGTAAATTTTTTCGCACAAAGAAGAGCACTCGCTCCCAACAGGAGCAGAGTGCTCTTCCGATAAACAATCAACAAGCCGTTTCAAGTATACCAATCATCAAGCACGCGGATCATTTCGTCCAGCGTATAAACCTTCCCCTCGGTCAGGCGAGGCGCAAAAGGATTATCCTTTTCCGACCAACCGCCGTATGGCACGAGATATTCAACCTCCCCGTTATACACGTAAACAAAGGAAATTCCACCTATAGTATCGGAGGCATCAAGAAGCTTCATATCAACAATTTCACCGAAGTCAAACGCGGACAAATCATGTACGATACGACCACGATAAAGGTTACCGTCCGGTCCGCCGCGTGCCACGCTATCCCGACCACCGCTCATACCGCCAAAAGCCCATTCCCCGTCCGTATTCAAGAACCACATTGCCCGTTTATTTTCACAGCCCGGTGCGGGAAGGCAAATTCCCAACTTGACAACCGCCGCCTCACTTGCCAGGAAATCTGCAAGCATATCGGGGCGCTCTTGATTACCAAAAAAATCATCCATGCGAAAATAGGTGAACGCATACGCACAATGCGCATTAAAGGGAAAATATTCCACGTAGCCGTGCTCCTCCGTAACAGCATCATGCGTCTGCAACCAGGCTAACACTACGTCATCTGCCGCATCAGCCTCGGTGTAAAAGCGATCGACCCATTCCGCCACGGTCGCAGCACGCGCCTCCCGTTCCTCCTCCTGTGCACGCAACGCATCATACTGCTCCTTTGTCATCTGCGAGCAACCAACCACGGCAAGGCAGAGAAATACGCAAAGTAAAAAATTGATGCTTAACCATTGGATAGTGATACGCATAAAATCTTCTCCTTACGTTTATTGTCTTTATTATACAATACAAGGGGAATGGTGTCAAGGCTTTTTGTTTTCAGCCATTCTTTTTACATTTTTTCACACTTCATTTTACGTTTTTTCTCATGCTCGCCTTTACAAACACAATAAACCGTGATAAAATATAGCGTAGAACAAATTTCAAGCGAGGTATGCAATCGAATGCAGGCATCCATTCTTTCGGCAGGGGCACCCACCGTGGGCATTTACACACTGGGCTGCAAGGTCAATCAATATGAATCCGAGGCGATCGGCGAGGCTCTCTCCGACCGCGGCTTTTGCGTACAAGGCGCCGCGCAGCCGTGCCACGTTTATATCATCAACACCTGCACCGTCACGGCCGAGTCCGACCGCAAGGCGCGGCAGTTCATTCGCCGTGCGCGCAAGCAAAACCCTGAGGCGTATATTCTGGTCACCGGCTGTCTTGCCCAGACCAATGCGGCAAGCATTGCCGCCATTTCCGGGGTGGATTTCATTTGCGGCAACCGTGACAAAATGCGTGTGGTTGACGCCGTCGTCGCGCTGTGGGAAAAGAGGCAGAAAAACGAGCAGGCAGTCATCGCCGTGCAGCCGCTGGACGGTGCCGACTTTGAGCCCATGTGCATTCGCAAATTCGATCGCACCCGTGCATACGTAAAAATAGAGGACGGCTGCGAGAGCCACTGCACCTACTGCATCATTCCGTCGGCGAGGGGACACATTCGCTCCAAGCCGGCTGACGAGGTGGTGCGCGAGGTAGGCGCGCTGACCGCGGGCGGCTGCCGCGAGGTAGTGCTCACGGGCATTGAAACCGCCTCCTGGGGGCGGGATCTTGACGGTACAGACCTTGCCGATCTACTCGCTGCCGTAGACGCCATTCCCGGCATCGGACGGGTGCGTCTGGGATCACTGGATCCCTCGCTGATGAAGCAGCGCTTTGTGGATCGCATCGCGCCCTTGCGCTCGCTCGCGCCGCAGTTTCATCTTTCGATGCAGAGCGGAAGCAACGCAGTGCTTGCCCGCATGAAACGCAAATACAACCGCGATATGGCACTTGCGGGCATGGAGCGGCTGCGTGCTGCGCTGCCCGAGGTACAGTTTACCACCGATATCATCGTCGGCTTTCCCGGCGAGAGCGAGGAGGATTTTGCGCAGACGGTGGACCTTGTACGCCGTGCGCGCTTTCTGATGGTACACGTTTTTCCCTACTCCAAGCGGGCGGGAACGCCTGCGGCCGTTATGCCCGATCAGATCCCCGAATCCCTCAAGCATGAGCGGGTGGCGCTGCTGAGTGCCGAGGCTGCCCGCATTCGCGGCGAGATCCTCTCGGAGATGGTGGCAAAGCGGCGGGAGTGCGAGGTCTTATTCGAGACGATGACCGACGGGATCGCCACGGGGCATACGCCCGATTTCGTGCAGGTCAGCGTTCCCGTTGGCTATGACCTGCACGCGCAGGTGCGCCGTGTGCGTCTGTGTGCCGTCAAGGAGGACGGCAGCGGATGCGTAGGTGAATTGATCTAAAAGGAGTTTATCATGGAAAATACAGGACAATACCGCGGCGGCACACGACTGACGGGCCCCGTCGTCGGATTTGCTACGTTTGACGAGGAGCAGCTGCGACGACTCAAGCAAGTCATGTCTCTTTATATGTCGGTCACGCAGCTGGCGCTGTGTGCCGCGCAATGCCGCGCGACGGGACATGTGCCCGACGCAGAGGAGATTTATTTTCTTGACAGCTTTGTATCCCGCAGTGCGCAGCGGGCGGATGCTCACACCGTCACCCGTCTGACGACCGCCGATGCCGCGCTTGCCGATGCGTTTGGCGCGTTGGTGGAGGAATGTCGGGATGAGCACCGAGGCAAGACTCCGCCCATGACGCTGCGTGCGGCGGCAGATGCCGTTTATGCACGGCTGCGGCGACAGCGCGGAGATCTTCCCTATCTGCAGCAGGCAGCAGTCCGCTTCACTCTTGCGGATGCAACCGAAGCCGCACTTCTGGAACTGCAGGGCAAGGCGCCCAAGGGTGCTTTATGTGTACGCGGTGACGCCGTGCGGCTGACGGAGATCGCCGCAGGTGGAGTTGAGCGCGTCATGCACCGCGTTGTCAACGGCGACACGCTCTGCTTGTTATGCGGTCAGGAACAGACTCCTCAAGAGGTAGACTGCCGCGCCGTGCGCGCTTTTCTTACCGATCGCACCGCACAAGGCGGCGTTAAGCAGCTATTTGCGGTGGAGCCCGCACAGCTGCTGCCCGAAACGCTGCGCCGCTTTTACGGTCTTACACTGTATCCGCAGCAGCTTTGGAACGGCACGCTCAGCTCGCTCTTGGACGAGACGCCGGGCGGATGGATCGTCGGTGTGGCGACCGCGCAGACAGAGGCTCTGCGCCGTTGCGCGGAGGCATACGGCTTGCGCCTGATCCCCTACGCGACGGTCAACAGAACCAACCGCTGGACGATCGATCCACGACTGTTGCATACCTTTTCCTATCCCGGCGCCTTTCTTGCCAAGCTGACGCTGGCACAGGCGTACGAGATCGCGCCGGATCCCGTTGCCGAGGCGGCATACGACGTGCAGCCGCTGCGATGCGACATCTGTCAGCGCGGCAGCGCCGACTGCCTGCAAATGCGCTATTACGCAGCGCACGAGGCTGCGCTCTGCCGCTGCGATGCGGTACGCTGCAGCACCATTCCGCTGCATGAGGGCTTGTGCCGCAACACGGTCGATCTTGTGCTTGCCGATCTGCTTGCGGCGCTTTCCGAGGATGGCGCACAGACTGCGCAGGCGACGGTGGGGATCTCGCTCTCGCTCGGCGCAAGCGCCGCCCCCTCGACGGTCTGGCTTTCGCTGCTGACACTTTACCGTGCGCTTTCCAATCGCGCACTTTCCCTGCTCTCATCCCCCACGATACGCACCGGCTGCGAGTCCACGCAGATGACGGTATGGGTCATCGCCCCTCGGACGGCAGCACCCGCAGACGATCTCACGTCTGCCGCCGCGCCGCGTCGAGAGGGAGACTGCTCGCTTTTGCACGTTGCCTCCCCGCTCGCAGTTCTTCCCCGCCTTGCCGGCACGGGAGATATGAGCGACGTGGCAGAGATACTGACGGAGGCGGGAGCACGCGTGACCGTGCAGCCGACCGACGGCACACACGAGGGCTGCACGGCACTTGCAGACGCCATTCTCGGCGCACAGATCCTCGTGCTTGCAGGTGAGAGTACCGCCTGGTTGCCCGTGCTTTCGCATCGCCGCGTGCGCTACGCGCTGGATTGCTTTTTTGAAAAGGATGGCTTACTGCTGGCTGCCGGCGGCGCGATGGAAGCGTTTTGCTGCGCGGGACTTGGCGGAAATGCCGCCGCGGCGCTTAACTTTGATAAGGGCGAGTCGCCGTTCATCTGCCCGGTAGCGGACGTCTCCCGTGCGCCCTCGCCGCTGCTGCCCGATGTGGCGACAGAAAAGCAAACCTGCGCCGTACTCACGGGTGCGACGGCAAGCGCAGAGGACGAGACTGCTCTTGCGGGTATGATCGCAGAGCGATCGGCCAAGGAGCCCTCGCGCATCTGCTCGCTGTTGCTGCGCGACTCTCACGCCCTGCTTTGCGCTGCAGGACTCAAAAAAGAGCAGCTTTTGGCCGCTGTTCGCTATTTTCAATAAAAATATTTGGTTTTCTTTTGGAAAAAATCAAAAAACCTCTTGCATTTTTGAAAAAACTGTGCTATAATATCCCGTGTTGTATGGAAAAACCATGATAAGTGCACCTTGAACGGTGCCCCAAGGAGGTGTCAAGGATGGCAAAATGCACGATTTGCGGAAAAGGCGTTGTGTTCGGTGAGAACGTTTCTCACTCCCACCGCAAGACCAACAGAAGTTGGAAGCCCAACATTCGCAAGGTAAAGGTTTCGATCGACGGAAACGCAAAGACGATTTCTGTTTGCGCTCGTTGCCTGCGCACGATGAAGAAGGCTTAATCAGAGTTTTTGCTCATAAAGAAAGCGGAGCGTATCGGTCGCAAGGACGGTATCGCTCCTTTCTTTATCCCACGCGCTGCCCGCCTCGGCGGCAAACGATATGAAAGGACCGCGGCATGAAGCATTACTTATTTGATTTCGACGGAACGCTGGTGGATTCCATGCCCACCTACGTTTCCTCCATGCTCCGCATTCTGGACGAGTGCGGCATTTCTTACGCGCCCGATATTGTCAAGACCATCACCCCGCTTGGGTTGATCGGAACGGCAGACTACTATCTTTCCCTTGGCGTACCGCTGACCAAGGAGCAGATCCTGATCCGTATGCGGGATTATATGTTGGAGGCGTATTGGCATCACATTCCCGCCAAGGCGCACGTAACCGAGGCGCTGCACACGCTGCGTGCGCGCGGTGACCGCTTGCACGTACTGACCGCCAGCCCCCACATCACGCTGGATGCTTGTCTGAAGCGCTTGGGGCTTTACGATCTGTTTGACAACGTATGGTCCTGCGACGATTTTTCGACGACCAAGGCGGATCCCGCGATCTACGCCATGGCTGCCGAGCGCATCGGTGCACCGATTGGCGAGATCCTGTTTCTGGACGACAACTACAACGCCGATGCCACGGCAAAGGCTGCAGGCATGTGCGTATGCGGTGTTTACGACGACTCGTCGGAGGAATACACTGAGCAGATCAAGGAGATCACCGACCATTATATCCGCGATTTCTCCGAGCTGCCCGACATTACGTTCTAAAAAAAGCACACGGCTTATCGAAACGATAAGCCGTGTGCTTTTTTATTACAGCTGCTCAAAAAAGCGGCGGAGCTGCTCCTCGGTGGTGCGGAGGCTGCCCTGGATCATGAGATCCGAGCCGCCACCCCGACCGGAAAAGGCTGCATTGAGC
>JAFTME010000142.1 GCA_017452545.1 Clostridia bacterium
GTCAGCGCATATTCTACGCGGGAGGTGAAAAAGCTGTCGCACAGCCAGCCTGCGCGCTCTCTGGAGGGGCAGTCCATATAAATATCGGCGGTGTTCTGTCGGAAGGACTCGACGGCGGCGGCATAGATCTCCTGCTCGACGGGGTCTTCGCTGTTCAACACGGTATCGACGGCAGGGAAGCCGACGCGGCGCAGACCGATCTGCGAGAGGGTGGTGGTATGACCGCCGATGACGGTGAGCGTCAGATAGCGCAGGGAATACGCCTCCATGGAAAGCAGCTCGTAGCTGCCTGCCTCAAGGTCGTAGACGATGGCGTTGCAGCAATCGAGGCGAGTGGCGTTGACTTGCCCGTCGGACAGGATCTCGTCAAAGGTGAGGAGCAGGCGGACGGGGGCGTCGGCGCTGACCGACAACGAAAGCAAGCCCGTCAGCTCCTTGCCCATATCGAGCAGCGCGTAGCCTTGCGGCGCGAGCGTCAGAGAGGTGCAATCAGGGGCGGTTTCGTCTGACGGATGATAGGCATAGGCGTGCGAGAGCGCAGCGGAATTGAGCGCGATCTCCTCGGGGGGATAGCAGAAAAAGACGGGGCTTGGGTGATATTCGCGCTTATCGGGGTAGGAGGGGTGCTCGAGCGGGGTGACGGTGCCGTGAGCGACGGTACGTGCGGCATAAACGCACTCGCCGTCGGTGGCGTAGACCTCACGGGGGATGAGTGTCTTGGGTGGCTGCTCCTGCAGCGACTGCACGGGGTAGCCTGCCTCCTCGGGCGTTATAAGAAAGCGCGACTGTGCTGCGGTGAGGTGATACGCCTCGGTAAACAGGCGCTGAAAAGAATAGCGCAGCGTTTTGGTGATGCGGGAGGTCATGCGAACGCAGGTAAAGCTGCCGTCCTTTGCGGTATGGGCGAGGACGCGCTTACCGCTGACGAGCTCGGCCTGCAGAAAGCCGTCTGCCATGGGGACAGCGTAACTGTTACAGTTACTGCTCTGCAGCAGGATGACAACGGTATTTTCCGTGGCGCACAGAAGGTCTCCGACGGAGATCTCGTCCACGCGGAAGGTGCCTGCACAGGTGCGGGCGGGACCGCGGCAGACAAATTGACCGTTGATGAACACCTCGTACAGCGTGGCACCCGTCAGACGCAGCGTAGCGTCGGCGGTGGCGGGGATACGGGCAAAAAAGCCGAGCTGGACGTTCATTTCTTTTTCCTGCGCGGCGGCAAACACGGGCTTGGCCTTAAGAAACATGGGATACCTCCGAGGTCGTAGCGTTATTTCAATCATATCACATTTTTATTTTGCCGTCAATGGGATGGGGAGATTTTTTTGAAAACGCCGTCGGCTCTTGAAAAAAGGGGCAATTCATGGTATACTGTAACGGAAGAAAGTCCCGGATGGAGGATGCGATAATGAAAAACGGAAAAAAGTTTATGGCTACACTTGTGATCTTCAGCCTGATCGGGCAGATCGCGTGGGTCGTTGAAAATATGTATTTCAACGTATTTATCTATCAGATGTTCGGCGCGAGTGCGGCGGATATTTCGCTGATGGTTTCTGCCAGTGCCGTTGCGGCGACGGTGACGACGCTGCTGATCGGTGCGCTGTCCGACCGCGTGGGCAAGCGTAAGGCATTTATCTGCGGCGGCTATATTTTATGGGGAATTTCGATCTTTTCGTTTGCGCTGATCCGCACCGATACGGTAGCTGCTATTCTCCCTGCGGGGGCTTCGGCGGCTGCGGTCTGTGTGACGCTTGTCGTGGTGATGGACTGCGTGATGACGTTCTTCGGCTCTTCTGCCAACGATGCCTGCTTTAATGCATGGCTGACCGACATGACGGCGTCCGGCGGGCGCGGTGCGGCGGAGGGCATCAACGCGATGATGCCGCTGCTTGCCATTTTAGCGGTGTTTGGCGGATTTATGTCGTTTGATCTTTCCGAGAGTCGCAGCTGGTCTATCATCTTTTGCGTGATCGGTGCGGTGGTGCTGCTGGTCGGCGTGCTGGGCATTTTCCTGATCGAGGAGCCGAGTATGCAGACGGACGGCAATCGCAACGTGTTCCGCAATATCATTTACGGCTTCCGCCCCGGGGTGATCCGCAGCAATCCGCTGCTGTATCTTGCGCTTGCTGCTTTTGCTGTGTTTGGTATCTCCATTCAGATCTTTATGCCGTATCTTATCCTTTATTATACGGAAGCGCTCAAAATGGAGAATTACGTATTCGTCATGGCGCCGGCGATCGTGCTGGCTGCCGTGTTTACCGCGCTTTGGGGTAGAGTGTACGATCGCGCAGGCTTTCGCCGTGCGGCGCTGCCCTCGATCGCGCTGCTTTCGGTCGGGTATCTGATCCTGTTCTTTACACGCACGACGGTGCCGGTGTTTATCGGATCGTTGCTGATGATGTGCGGCTATCTTGCCGGTATGGCGGTGTTTGGTGCGGTCATCCGTGACTATACGCCAAAAAATCGCTCGGGTATGTTTCAGGGGCTGCGTATTGTCGGGCAGGTGCTCGTGCCCGGTGTGATCGGACCTGCCATCGGTGCGGCAATTCTCAAGAATGCCGAGACGGTCGTCGGCAATGACGGTATGGTGTCCTTTATTCCCAATGAGAAAATCTTTCTTGGCGCACTGGCTGTGCTCGTGCCGCTGATGATTCTGCTTGGCGTACTGTTTGCCGCCATCAAGAGAAGGGAGGCTCGTCAATGAAGTCAACGAAAAGGGAAGAGCTTCGCGCACTGTACACCCCGGAGGGAGAGGCGCTTTGCGCGGCCTTGCAGCGAGGAGAGAAGGTCTGTCCTTGGGAAAAGGATTATCCCCGTCCGCAGCTGCGGCGTGATTCGTATGCTTGTCTGAACGGCTTTTGGGATTTTTGCGAGGGAGATGCTGCGGAGTGGGAGAGAATCCTTGTGCCGTTTGCACCGGAGAGCCTGCTTTCGGGCATTCACCGTGTTATTCGTCCGGGGGTGCCGCTGCACTACAGGACGCACTTTTCCTTGCCCGACGGTTTTGCTCAAGGGCGGGTGATCCTGCACTTCGGAGCGGTCGATCAGGTCGCTACGGTCAGACTCAACGGGCAGACGCTCGGCACACACGAGGGGGGCTATGAGAGCTTTTCCTTTGATATTACGGACGTGCTGCAGACACAAAACGAGCTGCTGGTCGATGTGATCGATGATGCGGACGGCGGCACTCTGCCCTATGGCAAGCAGCGGCGGCAGCGCGGCGGAATGTGGTACACCACGGTCAGCGGCATCTGGCAGACGGTATGGCTGGAGAGTGTGCCCGAGCGCTACGTTTCTTCGCTGCGCTTGACGCCGAACGGACAGGGAGCGACGCTGGAGGTCGATATGAACGACGGCAGCGCGGCACAGGGCGAGGTCACGGTCACAACGCCGCAGGGTGAGGAGCGCTTTGTGCTGACGGACGGTGTGGCAACGCTGGCACCGCGACAGGTACGCTGTTGGTCGCCCGAGGATCCGTACTTATATGCGTTTGCCTTGCATTGCGGGGAGGACACGGTACACTCGTATTTTGCGATCCGCGTGCTGGAGGTTCGTACATTCAACGGACTACCGCGCCTTTGTCTGAACGGCGAGCCCTACTTTTTCCACGGGCTGCTGGATCAGGGCTACTGGTCGGACGGCATTTACACGCCCGCAGATCCGCTTTGCTATGAAAAGGACATTCTGGCCGCCAAGGTGCTGGGCTTTAATATGCTGCGCAAGCACATCAAGGTAGAGGCGGCGCGCTTTTACTATGAATGTGACCGACTGGGTATGGTCGTTTTTCAGGACATGGTCAACAACGGGCCGTATTCGTTTATCCGTGACACGGCGCTGCCGACGGTCGGGCTGAAAAAGCGGCGGGACAGGCGCATGCACCGCGATGCCGACACCCGCGCGGCCTTTGAAGCCGGGATGCGCTCGACGGTGGGAGCGCTTTACAATCACCCGTCGGTTTGCTACTGGACGGTATTTAACGAGGGGTGGGGGCAGTTTGAGAGCCAGCGTATGCAGGCGCTTTTGCGAGAGCTGGACGGCACCCGCTTGATCGATACGGCGTCGGGGTGGTTTGATGCAGGAGCGGACAGTGACGTGGAAAGCTTACATATTTATTTCAAGCCGGTGCGCATAAGCCCTGCGGCGCGTCCCGTTGTTCTTTCCGAGTTCGGTGGCTTCAGCTATGCCGTCGAGCAGCACATCTTCAATCCCTCGCGTGCCTACGGCTATGGGCGATGCGGTACGAGGGAGGAGTTGGCTGCGCGACTGGTCAAGGTATACCGAGAGGAGATCCTGCCTGCCGTGGAGCGAGGGCTTTGTGCGACGGTCTACACGCAGCTCTCGGACGTTGAGGACGAGATCAACGGTATTCTGACCTACGATCGGCGTGTCTGCAAGCTGCTTGCCGAGGAGTTTTTGCCCGTCTCGTTGGAACTACGGAGAAAAATCGGACAGAAATAAGCACGGTTTCACAAAGAAAACGGCAGATTGGCGCGATATTTTTTCTGTTTTTTTGAAAAAATCTTATGGGATTGATATTGCAAAATCGCCGATATGGTGGTATAATAAGAAGCGTAGAGCCACGGACGCTTATGTTACGGACCGGTACGCGGCGCTCAAATCCAAATTAAAGGAGCGAAAACAATGAAGAAGATTTATGAAGGCAAAACAAAGGACGTATACGGTCTTGATAACGGCAACGTTCTTCTGAAATTCAAGGACGATTGCACCGGCAAGGACGGCGTGTTTGATCCCGGTGAGAATGCGGTCGGCTTGACCATTGAGGGTATCGGCAAGGCAAATCTGCAAACCTCCGTTTACTATTTTGAGCTTTGCAAGCAGGCAGGCATCAAGACGCATTACGTCAGCGCTGATGTTGAGAATGCGACCATGGAGGTTCTTCCTGCAGAGTGCTTCGGCAAGGATAAGGGCGGAAACGGTCTTGAGGTTATCTGCCGTCTGGTTGCTACAGGCAGCTTTATCCGCAGATACGGCGAGTACATCAAGAACGGTACGCGCTTGGAGGGTGGCTACGTAGAGTGCACCTTCAAGAACGATGAGAAGGGCGACCCGCTGGTTACCGGTGAGGGTCTGGTTGCGCTGGGCATTATGACGCCCGAGATGTTTGAGAGCCTGAAGGATCAGACGCTGAAGATCACCAAGATCGTCGCTGATGATCTGAAGACCATTGGTCTGGATCTGTGGGATATTAAGTTCGAGTTTGGTTACAATAACGGTGAGGTCATTCTGATCGACGAGATCGCGTCCGGTAACATGCGTGTTTACAAGGACGGCACAATCGTTGATCCTGTTGAATTAACAAAGCTTATCAA
>JAFTME010000143.1 GCA_017452545.1 Clostridia bacterium
GCGGCCATTGCTTTGAGCCCATGGTAGAGGGTAAGACCTCTTGCCCCAACTTTGAAGAGGTGCAGGACGCTCTGGTTGAGTTTGTCAGTAAATTTGAATAAGACGTGCTGAAAGCAAAATGAGAAAGCCCGCGGACAAGCGTCCGCGGGCTTTCTTATCTTATTTTTTTCAGGGTAGGCGGTACGGTGGGGCTCAAACGCGTCGCGCGCGGCTGACGTAATTGAGCAGCACGTAGACGGCGATCAACAAAAGCGTGCAGCCACCCAGCACAGCGTACATGGCGGGCTCGCTGACAGCATGATCGAAAAAGTAGAGATTGCAGTCCAGCGCGTCGCGCAGCGGCTCGATCGCCTCGGCAGGGATGCCCTGTGTCTCCATCTCCGCAAGCGCACCCTGCATGGCGTGGTTACGAATCAGTGAGGTGCCGTAGGTGCCGGGAAGGAAGGAAATGACCGTCTGCAGCCCCTCGGAGAACGAGGAGATGGGCATATAAGCGCCGCAGATGAAGCCGTAGCCTGAGCTGACGATGGTGCCGACGGCGGAAATTTGCCCCTGCGAGGACAAAAAGAAGTTGATGATGGAGGAAAGCGCCGTCCCGAACAGCGTCAGCAGCACAACGTCCAAAAACAGCAGCAGCACGTCGGTGAGCGACATATACCAGCCGACCATCGCAACGTAGCCAAGACAAGCGGCGGCTGCAACCAGGCAGATCAGCAGCGTGGAGAACAGCGTGGCGATATAGTAGCCCAGCGAGAGTGCCGCAGGCGAGACAGGCGAGATGCGCAGATCCTTGCGCGTGCCGTTTGCCTTGTCCTGTACCATCAAAAAGTTGGAGCAAAAGGCGACGGTTACGCAGGAGACCGCAAGAATGGACGAGATCAGCTGCCCGCCCACCAGCGCGTCGATCAGACTCTCCTCTAACATGACGACGGGGGGAAGATTGGAGGTAAAGCTGTCACGGTAAACGTTGCCGAGGAAGGAGGCGTAGAGCACCAGCAAAATGGCAGGCGTGATGAGCGCCGTGAAAAACATACCCTTGTCCTTGAAAAACAGCTTGACGTTTCTCTTGATCAATGCAATCACCGTTCTCATTTTTGCTCACCTCCCTCAAGAGCCTTGCCCGTGGCGGCAAGAAATACGTCGTCCATTTTTCCCTTGGTGATCTCGTAATCGACGAACACCTCGGGGTGCGAAAGGATCAGCTCGGTCGCGGCGCGTGTGTTGGGCACGGCCAGACGGAACGCATCACGCATTGGCTCGTACGCCGTGCCGAGCGCGCGCACGGTGTCCTCGTCGGTGCCGTACAGCGTGATGAAATCGCCGGTATAGGCGTTTTTGAGCTCCAGCGGCGTACCGGCGGCGACGATCTTGCCGGCATCCAGAATGACGATATGATCCGCCTCGGCCGCCTCCTCCATGTAATGCGTGGTCAGAAAGACGGTCAGCTGCTCCTTGCGTCGCAGCGACGAAATGACGCTCCAAAGGCGCTGCCGTGTCTGTGGATCCAACCCCGTGGTCGGCTCGTCGAGAATGAGAATGGAGGGGTGGTGCAGCAGTGCCCGCGCAATGTCAATGCGGCGGCGCTGTCCGCCCGAAAGCTTGGAAACGGTGCGCTTGAGCAGATCCTCAAAATCCAGCAGCGCGGCAAGCTCCTCGATGCGTTGCTGCGCCTCCTTGCCGACGATACCGTACAGCGCGGCGCGGCTGATCAGATTGTCGCGGACGGAAAGCGCCCCGTCCAGCACCGAATTCTGGAAAACGACCCCCAGGCGGCGCTTGATGGCATCCATATTTTTGTCAAGATCGATGCCGTCGATGAGAATGTTGCCGCTGTCCTTTGGCAACTGGCCGCACATGATGTTGATGGTCGTCGATTTGCCGGCACCGTTGATGCCGAGAAAGGCAAACAGCTCGCCCGTTTGCACGGATAAATTCAGATCACATACGGCGTGCACGTCGCCGAAGTGCTTGTTCAGGTCGCGGATCTCAATGATCGTATCCATAACAGTCAACCTCGCATGGTATAAAATGATTTGCTATCCTTATTATAAACCGAAACCGTTTGTTTTGCAAGCGTTTTTCGGTATTCGGTCGTTTTTTACCGCCGAGCGGCAAAAAGGCTGCCGACTCCGATACGGAGAGGCGGCAGCCTTGCTTTTTATTTACAGAGAATCCGCAAACGAGGTCGCAAGCGTATCGCAGCGCTCGTTGTAGGGGTGTCCGTTGTGCCCGCGCACCCAAACGAAGGTAACGTGATGTTGCTCCAAAAGCCCCAGCAGCTCCTCCCAAAGGTCGACGTTCAGAGCAGGGGAGCGGTCTGCCTTTTTCCAACCGTTTTTCTTCCATGCATATACCCACCCCTTGGTGATGGCATCAATGACGTACTTGGAGTCGGAGGTCAGCGTGATGTCGCAGCTCTCGCGCAGCGCGCGCAGCGCAGCGATCACGGCAGAAAGCTCCATGCGGTTGTTGGTCGTCATGGCCTCGCCTCCCGAAAGCTCCTTCTCAATGCCACCGTAAACCAGGATCGCGCCCCAGCCACCCTTTCCGGGATTGCCGCGGCAGGCGCCGTCGGTATAAATGTCAACGTGTTTCATGAAAGTGCCTCACTTTTTTCTCATGGTTGTCATAGAAAAGTATAGCATATTTGGAGAAAAAATGCAATAGCTTTTCGCTTTTGCGGAAAAATCCAAAGAATATTGCGCAAAAATCTTGATTTTTTTCGTCGAATGGAGTATAATAACCTTACTATTATTAACCGAATGTTAACTGAAATTCAAAAAGGAGCGCTTGAATAAGCAAAAGCTATGACTGAAACAAACACTCCCGAGAAAATCTCCGAGATCGAGACCCAGGCAACCGAGACTGCCGTAGCCCCCGCCGAGGAGCAGGCTCCCCAGGAAAAGGTGCCCTACACCCCCAAAAAGCGCCGCCGTCGCAGAGGTGACCGCAGAGACGGACGCCTGCTGCATGACATCCCCGCAATGCCGAAGCTGATGCCCTATATCATGATCAACCGCAGCGATGCCTGCAATACCTTCTCCGACGCACTGGACATCACCAAGGCAGACCAGTATTGCCGTTCCAAGGTTCGCGCAGGACAGACGGGCTTTTCTATGCTGCATCTCTTCCTTGCTGCATACGTTCGCCTGATCTCGCAGTATCCTGCCATTAACCGCTTTGTCAGCGGTCAACGTATTTATGCCCGCCGCGATATTGAATTCGTTATGACCATTAAGAAGAGTATGTCGATCGACTCGGAGGATACCTGTATCAAGGTTAAGTTTGATCCGACCGATACGCCGGACGAGGTCTACGCCAAGTTCAACGCCGTGGTGGAGGCCAATAAGCAGGACGCAAACGAAAAGAATGATTTCGACGTATTTATCGGTAAAATGGCTGCTCTGCCGCGCTGGATGCTGCGTATTGCTGCATGGGCATTGCGCAAGCTGGATTATCACGGGATGATGCCGGCATCCCTGTTGGACGGTCTACCCTTCTACGGCTCCATGATCATCACCAGCATGGGCTCGCTGGGTATTCGCCCCATTTACCATCATATCTATGATTTCGGTAACCTGCCCGTGTTCTTGTCCTACGGCACCAAGTATACCCGTATGATACCGAATGCAGACGGCACGATGACAAAGAAAAAGTTTATCGACCTCAAGGTTGTCACCGACGAGCGTATTTGCGACGGCTATTACTATGCCTCCGCTTTCAAGGCGCTCAAAAAGTACATCGAAAACCCCGAGATCCTTGATACGCCCCCCGCAGAGGTGTTCGAGGACGTGGATTGATCCAAAAAAGAAAAAAGCCGACGGAGCGGTTATGCTCTGTCGGCTTTTTTGCTATTTTGTTTTGCCCTCGCGCAAGCCACGGTAGGCGGTCATTGCCAGCGATACGGCGACCTGCCCTGCGGCGATGCCCAGCGCAATGGTCACGGCCTTGATGCCGTAGGCGCCCGCCGCCGAGAATTGACCGAGCAGCAGCGCGTACATGGTGTAGTAGAGCGCGCCACCGGGGAGCAGCGGCATCAGCGCGGGAATGCAGATGACGGTCGCCGGCAGATGCAGCAGCCGCGCACAAACCTCGCAGTACAGCGCAACCGCGGCGGTTGCGATCAGGTTGGGAAAGAATTGTCCCGTAAACACCTCGCACATGGCGATATATATGCCGCAGGTCAAAAAACCGCCAAGCGCGACCAGCAGCAGTCGCTTCGGGCGCACGCCAAACATAATGGCAACGCCGAGCGGCGCGGGAATGGAGGTCAGCAGCATGAGCAGCGGCGTGTTGAAATCGTAGGAAAACAGCTCGGTGCTGCCCAAAAGATAAATGCCTGCCGAATAGCCCAGCGCAATCACTACCGCCAACAGCAGCGAGCGGAACAACCGCAGAATGCCCGAAAGCGTGTCGTCGCAGAGCAGATCGCGCAGCGAGGTGCCGAGCGCCAGCCCCGGAATGAGGATCATAATGGTGCCGATCATAACCTTGTCGGTGTGCGCACCCAGCCCGATGCGAACGGCGGCGTAGGAAAGCAGGCCGCCCAGCAGCGCACAAAGCAGCGTGCGTGCCATCTGATTGGCAAAGCGAAAGCCGCGACGATCCAGCAGCGCCAGCAGTGCGCTGATCAGCGCAGCGGAAATGCCGTCCGACAGCGTGCCGCCAAAGAATACGGCAAAGGCACCGCCTGTCAGCGCAGCCCCCAGCAGCACCAGCCAAAGCGGATATGCCTTGGCGTGCTTGAGCCGCGTAAGCTCGGACTGGATCTCGTTGAAATCGGGTGTTTCGCGGCAAATGCGACGGGAGAGCTCGTTGCAGCCCTCCAGCTGCCCCAGGTCGTGATAGGTGTGATAAATTCGGCGCATCTGCATGGAATAAGAGCCGTCGGGCATACGCAACGCGGCGTTGAGCCAGGAGTTGATGGCAAACACCTCAACGTGCGCAGCGCCGTAAGCGCGGCAGATGCGGGTGACCGTTTCCTCAACGCGCTGAATCTCGCCGCCGCACTTGAGCGTCAGCTGCGCAACGTCCAACGCGCAGCATAGAATGCGATCGGTTTCGGGGTTGGTTGACGCCGTCCCCGGCGGCGGGAGCATGGATTCGCTGAACATGGGTATCTCCTCTCTGACGGGAAGTGCGGGGGAAAACTTTTTGCAAAAGCTTTCCCCCGTCAAAAGAGTTTCGTATGGTGTGTTATGCGCGCTCGTAGGTCGTACCCTGAGAGGTATCCTTGAGCGTGACACCGCGCTCGGCGAGATAGGCACGGATGCGGTCTGCCTCGGCGTAGTTCTTTTCCTTCTTGGCAGCGGCGCGCTTGGCGATCAGCTCCTCGATCTCCAGATCAAAGGCATCCTTGGGAGCGGCAGCTGCGGTCTCGGTGGCAGCGGTGGGCGTTTCCTCGCGCAGCTTGGCAGCCGCCTCGAGCAGATTGATGGACAGCACGCAATCAAAGTCGGCAAGTGCGGCGAGCTTGGTTGCATCGGAGCACTTTGCCTTGAGCACGTCGTAAACGGCGGTCACGGCAAGCGATGTGTTCAGATCGTTGTCCAGCGCGTCGGTAAATCTTGCCTTGAGCGCGGCAAGTGCCTTGGCATCAACGTCGCCGCCGTCCTTGAGTGCAGCGATCTTCTGGATCAGCTTGCGGTAGGCAACGGTCGCGTTGTCCAGGTTTTCGTAAGAGAACACGAGGTTCTTACGGTAATGCGACTGCAGGCAGAAGAAGCGATAGACCATGGGATCGTAGCCTTTGCTCTCCAGCAGAGAAACGGTCAAGAATTCGCCCTTAGACTTGGACATCTTTCCGCCGGTGGTGTTCAGGTGGTGAACGTGGAACCAATAATTGCACCATTTGTGGCCGAGATACGCCTCAGACTGGGCAATTTCGTTGGTGTGATGGGGGAAGGCGTTGTCAATACCGCCGCAGTGGATATCCAGCTGCTCGCCCAGATAGCGCATGGAAATGCAGGAGCACTCAATGTGCCAGCCGGGATAGCCGACGCCCCACGGGGAATTCCATTTGAGCGCCTGGTCCTCAAACTTGGACTTGGTAAACCACAAAACGAAGTCGTTCTTGTTCTTTTTGTTCAGGTCAGCCTCGACGCCCTCGCGCACGCCGACCTCAAGATCGTCCTCGTTGAAGTTGTTAAACACGTAGTATTCCTTGAGCTTGGAGGTGTCAAAATAGACGTTGCCGCCGGCGATGTAGGCATAGCCCTTTTCCAGCAGCCCCTCGATCACGCGAATGAAATCGTCAATGCACTCGGTCGCGGGCTTGACGACGTCGGGTGTTTTGATGTTGAGCTTTTTGCAGTCGGCAAAGAAAGCGTCGGTGTAAAACTTGGCGATCTCCATGACCGTCTTGTTCTCGCGCACCGCACCCTTGACCATCTTGTCCTCACCCTCGTCGTTGTCGCCCGTCAGGTGACCGACGTCGGTGATGTTCATCACGCGAGTGACGTCGTAGCCGACGTAACGAAAATACTTCTCCAGCACGTCCTCCATAATGTAGGAGCGCAGGTTTCCGATGTGCGCAAAGTGATAAACGGTCGGGCCGCAGGTGTACATTTTCATTTTGCCCGGCTCGTTGGGCACGAATTCCTCTTTGGTTCTTGACAGAGAATTGTAAAGCTGAATCATAGTATATCTCCATTCCGCTCCTTGCGGAGCTTCGTATTGTACAAATATCTTATCTTATATATTATAGCAAAAACCCGGACAAATGTAAAGAGCTTTTTGCAAAAATAACGCTCAGAGTGGGCGCGGGAGCGCTTGCACTTGTCGCGCACACCCAAAAACGGCGGCAGAGCACGTACTCTGCCGCCGTTCCGATCAGATGGATCACATATTTACCACATCGGTGACCTTTGCCTCAATGGTCAGCGGCGTGCCGCCTACCATGATGGTGCTCTCGGGAATGATGTAGGAGCTGACGGTGCTGCCGTCGGGGGCGATGACGAGATCGCGGAAGCCCCAGAAATCGCGGTGCAGATCGCCGCAGGTGTAGGAGAAATTGCCCGTCTGCGCGATGACCTTGCCTGCGTAATCCTCGCCGAGCGGAATGACGGTGTTCAGGTGGGTGTGTCCCATAAACAGACCGCGAATGCGGGGCTCAGTCGCCACCAGCGTGCGGAACTCCTCGCTCTCCTTGTCCATGCTGAAATAGTGGGAAACGAGATAAAATTCATGATCGGGCGCGGCGGCAAGCTGCTCACGGATAAAGCCTACGTCCATTTGCGTGTATTTGTCGCTGCTGTCATAAACGGGTCCGAGATCCTCGGCAAAGTTATCCATCATCAAAAAGGTGTACTTGCCAACGCTCAGCGCGCCCTGACGCTCGTTGCCGACCAGCGCGCGCCAGTCCTCGTGGGTGAACTGCTCGTGGTTGCCGGCGAGAATAAAGCGCGGAACGTCCGCGGGAAGCTGCGAAAGAAACTGCTGCATAAAGATAAGCCCCGTGCTGTGTCCCTTGTCGTAAGGCGTTTTCTCGGCGTGATAATCCAGCGAAATATCACCGGGGATCAAAATCAGATCGAACGGCTGCTTTTTGTGCTCTGCGAGAATGCAGTCTACCCAGTGCTGCAGACGCGCCGCATCGCTGACACCGTACCAGGTCATAAGATCGGTGCAGTGCATATCGGACGTCAGAAGAATGCGATAAGAGTGAGTGTTGTTCATGGTCGATACTCCTTTGCAATCATAAAAGTGAATGGAGGGAAGTGCGCGACGTTTATTCTTCGGGGATATATTGCTCGTAGCAGTGGGAACCGACCGCAAAGCGCTCGTCGCTGCTTTGCTCGATGATCATCCACAAATTCCGATCCAAAAATTCCAGTTTGCCCTTGATGCCTGCCTCCTCGAAGACGTAACATCCGTTTTCCTCGTGCGCGGTGATGCTCAGTTCGGATTCCGTGACGTCGGCGATCAGATAGTTGTCACGATTGGGGTCGGGATAATGAAACGAAAAGGTATATTGAATATCCACCTTCAGATGCGTGTCCGTTACACGCGCAAAGCTCAAGAGCGTTCTGCCGTACGCAAGGTCTTTGCCGGTCGTTTTTTCAAGGTCAGCATTCTTATACCAGGCTTTATCTACCGCGGCGGCGACGCGATCCTCCAAAAATTCCGTCAGAGGCGTGTAGGTCAGCTTGGACACGTTCCGCGTTTGCTCGTTGGGCGTAAAGGGCTCGGAATAGCGGCAGTAATCGTTGTCGTATAGCTCCATGGATTGCTCGTAAGAGATCTGCTCGGTCTTTCCGTCGCGAGTCAGATAGTAAAGAGTCGGATAGTAAAATCCGCCGCCCGCAATCAGCAGAGAATAATCCAAACGATACTCTCCGCTTTTCGTAAGCTCATATACGGCATATTCCAGAGAATTGTATTCTACGTCGTCCACGTGGATAAAGCCCCGATCATCCAGCCAGCAGATCTCATACGCAAACGCATCCAGCAATACGGGTACGCCGTCCTTTTTCGTAAAGATCGCCTTGATGCGATAATCCTCGTTCAAAAGAATCAGCTCGTTCTGACCGTCGCCGTTGAGGTCGGTTTCGCTGAAGCCTATATTGCCGCTGCCGTGATATGCGGCATACAAAAGGCGGTTGTAGTAGTCATACGAACGGTCGTCGGGGAAGGAGAAGAGAGTATCGTATTCTCCCGTCGTCCAGCTCAGCGATGCAAAGGTATCCAAGCAAGTGCTGATGCGATCGTAGGTCTCAAGGATGGCGGCATAATCGGAAAAATCCGCTACGGGCAACGTATCGCCGGCGGTGTCGGCTGCCAGCGGAAAATGAATGCGCGGCGACAATAATTTGGAGACTGAGCCGTAACCTACGTCATACGCTTGCCGGTGCTCCCAATGCAGCCCGTTGAAGGCTTCCGTGTCAATGACTTCCCGATTTCCGTCCGTAATTTGGAAATGCTCCGCGGGGGTCTTGTTTTCTCTATCGTAGACGGTGCCGTAAACGGAATCGTATGCCATTTGATCGCCGTCCACACGGCATATGTAGTAGGTAATCTCCTCGGTGCTGCCGTCAGATACCTTGTGATTGAGAAAGAAGCGGTTCCTCGGGGCAAACAGAAGGGAGCCATTCGCGCCGTACACGGACTCCAGCAAGATCGGCTTTCTGCCGGAAAGAGTAAAAATTGCATAGATCGAGGTATAGCGCGACATCAGAAGGAGTTCAAGCGAACCGTTTCCGTCGATATCCTTGAATGCGTAGCCAAGGCCGGTGACATTATCGTACGCATCAACGATCCCGTAGAGCGCTTCGGCGATCGCCGCCTGTCTTTTGCTCATGCCGCGGGTGCTCGGGACCGGCAGCTCCTCGCCGTTTTGCTTGGCGGTAAGAAGCGCGGTGTATTCGGATATAATATCCTCGTAGAATGCTTTTTGCTTTTCGTGGGGTTGCTTGGCTACTGACGTGCAGCCAAAAGCACAGATCAGCAGCATAATGCAAAGAAGAAGGGATACCGATCTTTTCATAGCAGTCCTCACTTTCATGCTTGTGATTTGTCAGACGGAGAAAATAAATAAAAAAATGTGAGTGCTCTGTAATGAACACTCACACTGGTCGGAGTGACAGGATTTGAACCTGCGACCTCGTGAACCCGAACCACGCGCTCTACCAATCTGAGCCACACCCCGATACCACCGGATAGTATACCACACAAGCGCGAATTTGTCAAGTGGTTTATAGAAAATTTCCCGAGATGGGAAAATGACGGGCACGAAAAAACCGCGCACTCCAACGAGTACACGGCTTTTCACGTAATCCGCATATTGAGTTACACGTCAATCGGAAACGTTCAAGATAAGGCTTCCGTTGGCGAATCCTTTGCTGTAATAAGTGTCGGGCTCGTAAGCGCGAATGCGAACGGTCACGTTCTGTGCCGCGGAGGGCTGCTTGTTGAGCGTGAGCGTTTGCACGTACTCACCCGGACGAAGAATACCCGTTTCACCCAGCAGTGCGCCGCTTGCGTCAAATACGGAGGCGGTGAGCCAGACGGTATTTTCCGGGGCATTGGTAAAATAAAGATCAACCTTGCCGTCCTTGGCGGTCAGATTGAAGCACATGGAAGCCGAAAACGCGCCCTCCACGAGGATGGGGCGATAATTCAGCGCAGCGTCGAGCGCCTCGGGGGCACCGACCACGGCAGCCTCATCGAAGGGAGGCGGAGTGAAATTCCCTGCACGGGCGTTGTTGACGCGTGCGATCGAGGTTCCGAGAAGAACCAGAAGCGCGACGACGATCAGCGATGCCAGCACGGCAATGATCCGCTTTTGCGATTGATCCATGGCAATCTCCTTTCCGCTTTGCGTTGGGGTTGAGAGGGGCAAATGAATGTTACGGCGGCGTCCATATTCAAAGGAAGCGTTAACGCTGTGCCACAAATACGGTCCGGGCGGGAAGCAATATGGAGCATTCCGCCGTAATAGTAAGGCTCTTGTCAGAGCCATCCGTCAGCCCCAATGAGGGGCTGACGGGGTGGGAGTTTTGAATTAGGGATTGAGAGTAACGGTGATCTCGAAAGAGGTTGCAACAGCAGGGTCTGCAGGAGTACCGGTAATAGCAACATTGAAGGCAGCATAATCTGCACCATCAAAGTTGTTCAGTGCAAAGACATCTGCAGCCTGAAGAGTGAAGCTGGCGGGAGTCTTGTCGCCAGTAATGGATGCGGTTACACCGTTTATAGTAGCGGTGGTCAGCGCAACAGAAGAGGTTACGGTTGCGTTCGAATGATTAGTTACGGTGATGGCGTTTGCGATTGCCTGTCTGTCCCAAGTACCGGTAGCGGCACCGGAGGTGTTTTCATACTGGTGCGTCAAAGGGTTCCACTGCGTGCTATCGTTAAAGGAATAGGTGAATGTCATGGAAGCCCAGTCAACGGTTACATAATAAATCTCAGCCTCAGAGTTGGAACCTTGGTTGATGGTAATAGCAATATTGCCGGTAGAGGAGGTGTCAGTCATAGGATCATCGACAGTCTTATTTACAGTGTCATAGTTACTCATAACATCGTTTGCAAAAACAGTAACACTCATGCTCAGAACGAGAACGAGAGTAAGAGCAAGTGCAATAATCTTTTTCATTGTTTGTAAATTCCTTTCGGTTGTATTTGTGGGTCACGGCGTGTTGCCGCGAGGTATATCCGAACGCCTCTCCTTTGTAAAGGCGAAGATATCAGGGGTGCTTTGGGGTTGATCAGCTAACCTTTGCGATGGTGATGCTGATGGTGCTGATCTTGAAGTCGCTCTTAATGCCTGCATCAGGCTCGCCGGTGATGGTCAGCGCAATTGCCTTGCTGTCGGCGGATGCAGGGTTGCCGTCTGCTGCAGCTGCGTTCAGCGTGAAGGATGCGTTGGTCAGCGTTGCGGTTACGTCGTTAACGGTAGCCTCGGTGCTGTCGTTTGCAAACTTTGCAGTGGTGGAAACAGCGACATTGGAGTGGTTGGTTACGGTGATGTTGGCAGTATCCTTATCCCAGTAACCCTCACCCTTGGTCTCGTATACGTGCTCCTCGGGGTTCCATACAGGACGGTCGCCAAAGGAGTAGGTGAAGTTCAGAGAGTTCCAGTCAACAACAACGTAGTAAACGTCGGCGGGGATGGAGTCGTGGTGAATGATGACGGTGACGTCACCGGTCAGAGGCGTGCCGCTACCTTCATAGGTATCTGCAAGCACGGTTACGCTCATGCTGATCACGAGGGTGAGAGCCATGAGGAGGGCGATCAGTTTTTTCATGATGTTTTGTTCCTTTCAGTTGTTTGTTTTTTATTTTATGATCTTCCGCACGGGAGCAATGCCCCCGCGCAGAAGAAAATAAACGGGGAAATGAGAAAAATGGGGAATTAAGGCTTGACCGTCAGCGTGACGTCTGCAATTTCGGGCATGACCAGCGCGCGCTCGCCCGTTTTCGGGTCGTAGCATGCCAGTCGGTACAGCGCCTTGTACTGTCCCTGCTGCAGAAGTCCCAGCGTCGTGTCGTAGGTCATCGTTGTCAGGCCCTTGCCCGCGGGAACCAGTCCCGAGGTGGCAATCAGATGCTCCTCCTCGCCGGAGAGAACGTACAGTTCAACGGCAACGTCGTGGTTGGAGGCGTTGGGGTTGATGAAGTAAATGTCGATCTGTCCGGTCGCCAGCGAAGCCGTCGCCGTCAGCGAGTAGATCATGGCAACCGATCCGCCGCCGTTCTCGGACTCGACCTTTTCGGTGTTGTCTCCCTCGGGAGTCACCGTTCCGGGATCGATGGGGGGCAGGGGATGCGGCGCATCCTCGTTGAGCATGGGCGAGATGATGGTGTACCAGATCAGAAGACAAAGCAGGAGGAACAGGAGAATCAAGCCCCAGAACAGGAGCAGGAAGGGCAGGCGGTTGTCGTAAAGAGCGACGTATTCGTCCTTGCTGACCGCCAGATAGCCGATGCGCTTGTACGCGATGCCGCGGTAGGTGCCGACGGCGTAAACGTCCGTCAGCGCTTCGGAAACCTTGAGCTGACCGGTGGGAGCATTTTTGCTCTCGCTGCTCTTTTCTGACTTGTTTTTGTCTGTCTTTTTTGGCTTTTTCAGCGTCTCACCGACTACGGAGTAGCCGCCGTTCGGATACAGCTTGTCAAGTGCCTTCTGCGAGTAGCAGAAAATGCTGCTGTTTCCGATCTGCGCCCGCTTGTCATAGTCCTGGCGGAGCATGTATTGGAAGTGTGTCATGGTGTGGGTTTCTCCTTTGAGATCGAAACTTTACAGTTGCCGATGACAATGCTGTCTCCGCTCTGGATAATGTCCAGCGGATCGTTGTCAATCAAATACGGATCAACCGTAACGGTCAGGGAGTTGTTGTCGACGTGCGAAACGTATCCGCCCTCAAAAGCAGAGCCGTTCGCCGTATTGGTGAATTGAACACCAATGTTGCCGGTGAAGTAGGGATTGGTGTTGATGGGATTTTCCTTGGTGTAGGAAATGGTCGTGTAGACCGGAATATCGGAGCGGATGCTGTTTGCATCATTTTCTGCGTCGATATATCCGTTCGTTACTGTAATGGTGTTGGTTCCCTTGGGCTGGAAACTTTGGCCGTTGGTGTTGACGGAATACTCGTATTGATGTGTCAACGGGTTCCAAACACCGGACTCATAGTTGAAGTCCAGATTACCCCAATCCACCACAACGTAGATAATGGGGGGATCCCACTCGGCGTACAGCGTATGCGCGGTAGTCAGGGTGACCGTTGTCGTATCGGTGACGTACACCTTGGAGGTGACGCCGTTGGCATCGGTGACCGAGTAATACCAGCCGACAAACTTAAATCCGCCGGGCTTGGAGGGGAAGGGAAGGCTTTCGTAGTCACCGACGTCGGCCTTGTATCCGTAAATGTTGTCGTACTGAACGTATCTGGTGCCATTCGGTGTTGCGCCGGCATCCTGATAATCCAGCGTGATCTGGTAGGTTACAGGCGTGTAGTAAACCGTGATGGTGACGACATCATTCTTTTTCAGCGTACCGGAAACGACGGGACGATCACAGGTATAACCGAGAATATCGGGGGAGTCCTGATCGTACGACTGGTCTTTGTTGCCGTTGATGGTGTACGTTTGCTGATACGTAGGTGCCATGGGATCACCGGTGAGCTTGTTGAGGTAATAAATCGTCAAAACAGCTTTGCCACTCGTTGCAGTATACGTAACGTCAACCGTCAGAGTGCTGCCGCTCAAGGTAGCCTCGTGAATACCAACGTACCACTGGCCGTCCTCATAGCGGATTTCACCGGAAATTGAGGTTTTGTCTGCGACGTATCCGTCCAAGGTAGGAACCGTGTAATCAACCGTGCCTCCGTACGGAATATCCGTACCGGCATCGGGAGAGCCGGTCGGAGTAGCACCAATGAAGTTTGCCTTGACAGAATACAAATTCGGTGCAAAATAACCGTTGATCACCGCATCGCGCTCGGGCATCACGTATTTTTCGTTCTTGATCTCTACGTTGCTGTAATCCCACGTGAAGGAATAACCGACGGGAGAAGAAGCGGGGAAGAACTGGTTAAGGAACGATTGGTCGATATCCGCTCCGGCGGTCGGATGACTGATTGCGGTTTCCGAGCCGATCGTGCCGTCCGTATACGTCTGATAGTTGACGGTCAGCGTCAACTGCGTCAGCGCCGTGATGGTAATCGGGCCGGTGATGTGCTCTGCGGGAATCGTAATTTGACCCGACACCTTGTCATAAGTGAAGGCGGGGGTCGCGCCTCCGATTTCAACGGTAACTTCATCCGGCAGTGTGTAGCCCGCCGAAAGCGGCTGCAGCGTCGTTACGTAGTCGTTATCCGCGTAAATCGTTGCACCGCTGTTATCACTGCGCAGATAATCGGTCAGATAATGTCCATCGCTGTTCATGTCGGGCGAGGCAACGACAATGTTGAATAGCGTGTACTCTACCGGCGCCTGAACGTAAATGGTGGCGGTTTTGGAGATGGTTTTGGGGCCAACGGCTTCAATGACCATCGCCTCCGAATCTTCCGCCGCAGTCGTGGGAGCAAGACCATATTCAAAGGTATATTGTGTTGTATAAGAGGGAGTATAGAATTGGGACAAATCGGGAGTAATGGGCTTAACGAATTCGTCTCTCCAGTCTCCGTAGGAAGGAATTGGGGAGGCGCCGCCAACAGACACCATGCTGCTCGCCGCAACACCTGGGGTATCGCCGAGTACGTAATACGCATCATTGACGATCATATCCGAGGCGGTGGGCTGATAGTTGATGGCTACGTTGACATGTTCGGTTTGCGTACTTTTTTCAATAATTTCCTCTGCGAAAGCACCGGAAATTGTTTGGGACATGACGATAGAGTCGTCCTTGAATATAGGGACATCGTTACCGCCAAGGAACCCATCGCGTGGCTTGAATACAATTTCAATGATGAAATGCAAATCGGCTTCTGCCGTGAGAGTGGCTGCACCATTTTTGTCTGGCAAGACATTGCCATCTGCATCCTTGTATGTGTGCTTTACGACAGCGTTGGGCTTGATACCGTTGAGCGGATGGTTTCCATCTGAATCAAGTAAGGGGTTGCCGTTCGAATCTGTGGGGATAGATGAAATAGGGGTATAACCTACACCGCCGGAAACCGTTTGAAGTTGTCCGAAATTCAAAGAAATTCCTTCACCAATTTGAACGTTGGCGGTATCTGCAGAGATTTGATCTTCGCACGAAACACGAACCACCTCAAAATACTGCAGAACATCAGCGGTAAAGTTGTATCCGGCTTGGAACTGTGCCTCCAAAACGGATGCAACGTTTTGCGTGGAGTATGTTAGCGAGGAACATTCAATATGTACGGAGCCGGAGATTGAGGTTGAAGGAGAAAAATCATTATCTATAGAAACATCATAGACACGATCATTTTTGTAGTTATATCCCGCATTTCCTCCTCCACCTCCGGTTACAGATTGAAGCCAAGTAGAAGGATCCTTCGCTAATTCGCCTTGGGAGCCATTGTATAGTTCCAAATTTCCGGCGTAAACATTTATAGGGATAGATTGTGAGGAGGGAATGCTGTTGGAGGCACCATTGTTGCCGTTTTGCCCCTTGTTTCCGTACAAGCCAGTTGCAGATAATACAGCGTTTCCGCCACCGCCACCGCCACCGGCGATTAATAAGAAGACAGGGTTATCTTTGTCGTCATAAGGGATCATCCTAATGTATGAATATTGCCCACCTGTACTTTTGGTTGTATTGACTTGGTTAGGAGCATTTGTGCCATCAACGCCAATGAAATATTCTATTTTATCACCCGGACGTAAATACACATATCCAGTCAGATGACCACCCGTGCCACCAGTTCCGCCTGCCTGTGTTCCAAACCTAGAATCTCTCGTGCTTCCGTCACCGCCGCTACCTCCGGTGATTTCAATGTAATATTCACCCTCTCCGCCTTCAGGAATAGTGACGGCACCTTCTGATCCGCTTGCAATATCTGAACCATCAACAGTGGTGTTTTCCAATACCGTTGTGCTTTCTGCGCCGACGATCTTTAGGCTTGAGGTTACATCAAGCGTGTATGTGTAGTAGGAGCCGGTTAGGCCATTCACTTCTCCATATGCCAGACTTTTTTCTAAATCCAGTGTGGAGGAGTTCAACGCAATCTGACCAACCGAAACAATATAGACACCGACGGTTGCATAGATGGTTGTTGCACCGATATATCCAACGGTGGCGTGTTGCGGCGTTACTGTTTTCGGGGTGATATCAAGGCCCACGTAGAACAGCGCATTGTCTTCAATATCAGTGGCGGTAATGGCGGGTTGTGTTCTGTCTGTCTTTACATATGGCTCACTGACCGCGCCAATGAAATCGTACGCAGGGCTTGCGGTACCTTGCGCGATCTGCCCACGGACCTCCGCGTAATTATCTTCGTAAAGCTGAGAAAGATCATAGTTGTACAGGGGTTCGAAGCTCTGCTTGGAATGTGCGATAATCTCGAATTTCAGCGGCGCATTGACGTAAGAGCAATGGTCGCCCAACTCAAACACAACCGTTTTGTTACAGCTTGGCGTTGCACTGACAAATGCGGCAGTAATATCCCCGTCAAACAGAGGAACGTCGTAGCCGCCCATAAAGGGAACGCCGTCAAAGGTGTTGGGGGTAAAGGTCAACGACACCGTGACGGGAACGCTGACGGTTGCATCGGAGACAATCGGAAGATCGATATCCGAAATGGTGAAATTGCCTTCCGAATCAATAGAAACATTGGCGTTTGCAGAGGAAACCGTATAATACTTCGACGTTTTACCATGCAAAGAAATATTCTCCAGGTAATCCTTTTCCCCGTCGGTCAGGCACGTAATGGAAATGGCGCCACCCGTCCCGCTGGGATTACCCGCGAGGGGATCGCTACTGTTCAGCGCGTACGACACGTATTCATCGGAGGTGATTGCAGGAACAGTAATGTTCGCCGCGGAAGCTACGTAAGAGGAACCGCCGCCACCGCCTCCGACGTTACCCGCCAGCAGCCACCAACCGCCGGCCTCAACGCCGCCGGAGCCGCCGGCAAAGCCTGCACCGCCACCACCGCCGCCAAGGTTACCTGAACCACCATAGCCGCCGGGATAAGGGGAGGTTGCTTCTGTCATGTGCCAGTCGTTAGGTTGCGAACCGGATACATTACCACCGGTTAGGCCGTTTGTTATGGGTGGAATACCCGCTTGCAGTGAACCCTTGCGACCAATATAATCATTCGACCAACCCTCACCGCGCCCGCCGTCATATCCAAAGTATACGGAACCGGACTTATAAGGGTTTTCCGCGATTTGTGCGGCATCGGCTTCAAAAATATATCCTGCGCGGCCACCGTTAGCGCCTGCTGCGGATCCGCCGCCACCACCACCGCCGGCGATCAAAATGTATTTGGTCGTGCGATCGGCTTCCTCAAAGGTGCCCTCATAGGGATCGGCGCTGTCAAACAGGTATACAGCAGAATAGCCACCACCACCGGCTACGGTGTTTCTTACTTGTGCACCGCTGGGACCACCGCCGTTGGCACCGCCGCCGGCGTTTGCACCGGTGGTTGACTGTCCGTTACCGCCGATTTGGTAGTATAGCGTGTCACCGATTTCCAAATGGACGGTAGCATATACATAGCCACCCTGTCCGCCCGTGCCTCCGTCGGAAACAGAGCCTCCGGCACCACCCCAAAGCTCGACAAGATAATCACCGGTTCGAGGAGCCACAAAAGCCCCGCTCTTGGTCATGCGCGAGTGAATACTTTGCTCTTGCTCGGAATATTTGGACAGGAATGTTAAATCCAGTGTAAAGGTGCCATCCTGGTTATCGCGAAGAACCTGTGTGTGCTGTACACTCGCTAAGCCCTCAGGGAATGTAATGAGTCCCTGCGACGTTGCCGAGCTTGCCGCCGATGCGACGAAAGGAACCCCTACCATGGTCTGCAGGACCATGAGTACGGCAAGCAAAAATGACGTTATTCTATTGTTGGTGTGTAGTCGTTTTTTGCTCATTCAAATAACCTCGTAAAAACCATGTTGAAAAGACTTTGTTGATGTGATCGTGTATGTTTCACCGGTGTTTCCACCGGCGCTTTAATCAAATAAAGCACTTGCTGCAAAAAATACGGACTGCAGCCTCGCTCGTGACATGCGGGCGGCTGTTCCGACAGAATAAATATGCAACATTAACCTATTATAATAGATAACATTATAACACAAAAAAACGAAAAAGACGAATTTTGGAGTGAATTGCAAGTTTTAGGGAGTAAATTGCAAAAAAAGCGGGTTTTTGGTAGGGTTTCTCTACGAAAAAGGTGCATTTTGGAGCACGGCAGACAAGATTGCTGCATAGCGAAGGCGTTTTCTTTTCAATGCGCTGTCAATCACGAAATCATATCTTGCAGATAGTATATTATACTTTTCAGGTCATTTTAATGTTGAAGATTTAGAGTACAATATTATATAGAAAAAACATCGGTGGGGAGGAAACGCGATGAAGCTGGAATACCAAGCGGAATATCTGGAGCTGGGACTGAAAATTGCATATTACAGAAAGCTTCGCGGCATAACGCAAGAGCAGCTTGCTGAGCGGATCGATCGTACACCCGCATTTATCGGGCACGTGGAGGCGCCCAATATCAATAAGGCAGTATCATTGGACACCTTGTTTGATATTGCAAACGTTTTGGATGTTCCCGTGTATAAGTTCTTGAAGTTTGACGATATTGATTGTTGACAAAGCAATGGCCCAAGCACCCGTGGTACCGATCACGGGTGCTTGGACTTTTGAAGGGGGAAAAAGAGAAAATAAGCGGATAAATTCAAAAAAAGAACGGGAGAAATGATTGAATTCAAACGGGATATATGGTATAATGTATGCATCGAATATAACAAGGAGGGTGCATATATGCTCAGGATTGCCGTTTGCGATGACAATGCGCAGTTTTTGGCGGAATTCAAGGCGCGGATCGAAGCATGGGACGAGCGTCCACAGGATATGCTGCTGCTCTGCTTTGGAAACGGAGATGCGCTGATCGAGGCGCACCAGAAGGTGCCATTCGATATTATTTTGCTGGATATCGTAATGCCGCTGATCAACGGGCTGGAGGTCGCCCGCGAGATCAGAGCGACCGACAAGGAAGTCAAGATCGTGTTTTTGACCTCTTCGCCTGAGTTCGCTGTAGAATCGTATTCCGTGCGAGCAGATAATTATTTGCTCAAGCCGGTGAAGGTCGACCGGTTGCTTTCCTGCTTGCAAGAGGAAATCGCCGAGGTCCGTATGCGCGAGCGATATCTGGTGATCAAGGGCGCGTCGTCCGTTCGACGCTTGTTTCTGCATCACATCGAATATGTCGAGGCGCAAAACAAGGGCGTGCAGTTTGCTCTGACAGACGGACAGACCGTCAAATCCTCCGAGCCGATGTATGCCTACGAGGAACAATTGTTGATGGGCGACGGCTTTGTTAAGTGTCATCGCAGCTATGTCGTCAATATCTTTCACGTCAACACCTACGGTACCGGTGAGATCCGTATGCGATCCGGCTGTCGTATTCCCATATCCCGCGGCTGCCAAAAGGATTTCGAGGCGGCGTATTTCTCCATGATCTTTGGAACGGCAGGGGAGGACGTGTAATGGGTACGGTGATGGACTCTGTAATGTTTTTTGCCTATGCTGCGCTGCTTTTGATCTATGGTGTGCTGCTGTCTGCCGCCTTTACCGGTATGAAGCTGACGCTGAATAATACGCTGCTGCTCTATCCGCTGGTCATTGTGTGTGGCGTTTCGCAGATGCTCGTGTTCTTTTTGCTCGGGGAGGAGACCACGGTGCGCCTGTATCCGCTGATCACGCATCTGCCGATTCTCTTGTATTTGTTTTTTCTCTGCCGCAAACGAGCAGGAAGCGTTATTGTTTCTGTGACAACGGCATATCTGTGCTGCCAGCCCTCCCGTTGGGTGGGGGAAATCGCGTATATCCTATATCCGTCCAGAACGCTGGAATATTCTGTCCGCATCATCGCGCTGCTTATCATGGCACTTTTGATTCTTCTCTATTTTGCCCCGCGCATCATGTCGATGCTGACAAAGCAAAGTAAGGACGGCTTGCTGCTTGGCATCATTCCTATCATTTATTATATATTAGACTATCTGCTGCAGATCTACGCTGCCTTTGGCAGCTTTAGCAGTCGGCTGATGCTCAGCTTTATGCCGCTGATGCTTTGCCTTCTGTATCTGATCTTTGCATATGTGTATTACAAAACCTCGCTGCAAAAGGAAACGGTCGAGCGCCGGGAGCAGCTTGCCCGCCTTGCCCTGGAGCAGCACCTGAAGGAAATGGAAACCCTGCGTCGTATGGAGCGCCGCGTTCGTTTTCTCCGCCATGATATGCGCTTCCTTTTGACCAATCTCGCTGTATGCGTCGAGCAGCAGGATTTTTCCTCTGCAGAGTCGCTGATCCGTGAATATTCTCAAAAGGTAGAGGAGACGGAGATCAAGCGCTATTGCGACAGCATCACACTCAATTACCTGTTTTCTGCCTTTGAATCCTCCTGCGAGGAGGGGAAGGTGGCGCTTTCGATGACGGTCGAGCTGGGCGAGCTGAATGTGGATGAAATTTCGTTTTCCTCCATTTTGTCCAATGCCCTCGATAATGCGCTCAACGCACAAAAAGAGCTACCGGAAGCGTCTCGCTCCATTCGCGTGATGCTGAAAAGCGCGAACGGAAAAATCTTGCTTTCGGTAAAAAACCCTTACGCTACGGAGCCTACCTTCTCACCGGACGGTATACCTCTTTCAAAAATGGAGGGGCACGGCTACGGAACGCAGAACATCCGCTATCTGTGCGAGCGACTGGGCGGTAAGTGCCAGTTTATCGCGGAGGGTGGAGTCTTTACGCTGCGCGTGGTACTCTGATGGTGTATATGTCTATTATATGGAGAAACAGTAAATAACATGATGAAAAAGCAAACCACTCGCCGCCTGTCGACCACCCACGTGATCATGCTCAGCTTTGTGCTTGTGATCCTTTTGGGCAGCTTGCTGCTTTCGCTGCCGATCAGCGCGGCGGACGGCAAAGCGCTGCCTTACGTTGATGCGCTGTTTACCGCAACCACGGCAACCTGCGTGACGGGACTTGTGACCGTGCCGACGGTCTCGGCGTGGAGCACGTTCGGGCACATCGTGATCCTGGTGCTCATTCAGATCGGTGGTCTCGGCGTCATTACGGTGCTCAGCGGCGTTATGATCTCGCTGCATAAGCGGCTCGGCCTGCGCGACAGTCACCTGCTCGCGGACGCCTTTAATCTCAATACCATGTCCGATATGGCGAAATTCGTCAAAAGCGTCATCATCGGAACGCTGACGGTCGAGGGCATCGGCGCACTGCTGTATATGCCCGTGTTCGTGCCGCGCTTTGGTGCAAGAGGCATCTGGATCGCTGTCTTTAACGCGATCTCGGCGTTTTGTAACGCGGGAATCGATATTTTCGCCGAAAACAGCCTGTGCGATTATGCCTGCCATCCGCTGGTCAATTTCGTTACCTGCGCATTGGTCGTCCTTGGCGGTCTGGGCTATATCGTCTGGTGGGACGTGCTGCGCGTGCTCAAGCGCTTCAAAACGCATGGCTTCCGCTGCTTTTCTCAGCTGACGCTGCATTCCAAGATCGTCCTGCTTGCCACGCCGCTGCTTATTATCGGCGGCGGAGCGCTGATCCTGGCGCTGGAATATAACAATCCGCAAACCATCGGCGCGCTCTCGCTGTTCGATAAAATTCAAGTATCGTTGTTCCAGTCGGTCACAACGCGAACGGCAGGCTTTGCCTCGGTGCCGCAGGAAGCGCTGCGGGATGCCACGGCGCTGCTTTGCGTGGTGCTGATGTTTATCGGCGGCTCGCCCGTCGGTACGGCAGGCGGTGCAAAAACAGTGACGTTCGTCGTGCTTGCCGCCGCTGCTGCTTGTACCTTTAAAAATAAGAGCCGTGTCACGCTGCTCAACCGTACCGTCGCCGAGAGCGCCGTGCGTAAGGCGGTGGCGGTGGCGGGAATGTCGTTTACCATTCTTGCCGTGTCAACGCTGCTGCTGTCGGCGGTCACGCAAGCTCCCGTGCTGGACGTGCTGTACGAAACGGCAAGTGCAACGGCAACGGTCGGTCTGACGCGCAACCTGACTCCTACGCTCAATGTGTGGGGCAAGCTGATCGTGATTGGCACCATGTACCTCGGACGTGTCGGCCCCATCTCGTTGGCGATCGCCATGAACGTTGGCGCTCCGGCGCATAACGGTATCAAATATCCGACCGAGGAGATCAGCGTTGGATAAAGAACGGGCGTTGCCATATCCCGTCAAGCTATCGACAGACGAAAAAGGAGAATTTATATGAGCATCAATAAAACATACGCAGTATTTGGACTCGGTCGCTACGGCACGGCAGTCGCCCGCGGCTTGACCGATATGGGAGCCGACGTTCTGATCGTCGATATCAACGAGGCAGCGGTCAACTCGGCAGCGATGACCTTCCCCTATTGCAAATGCGCAGACGTGACCGATCCCGAGGTCATCAAGCAGCTGGGCATCGCCAATATCGATACCGTCATCATCGCCATGGCGGATAACCTGGAGGCGAGCGTCATGGCAGTTGTCCTTTGCAAGGAGGCGGGCGTCGGACAGGTCATCGTCAAGTGCGCCAACGAAATGCACGCCAAGATCATGCGCCGCGTGGGCGCAGACCGTGTGGTGCTGCCCGAGAGCGAATCGGGAACCCGCCTTGCCAAGAGCCTGCTCAGCTCGGGCTTTATTGATATGATCGACCTCAACGAGGACGTGTCGCTGGTAGATATCGGTGTCAAGCCGGAGTGGGTCGGTAAAACGCTGATCGAGCTTAATTTGCGCAAAAAATATTCCATCAACGTCATCGCCATCCGCAAAGGGGCGTCGATCAACATCGACGTGGATCCCACCGCGCAGCTGACGGACGATATGAAACTGATCGTGATCGCCAATGCAGCCGCCCTCAAGCGCCTGAAGGCGTAAGCACAGTAGCACACAACAATCATAAAATCCCCGCCGCGACCCAAACGGTCGCGGCGGGGTAGCTTTATTCTGTAAATACAATGGACTGCGTCTGCTCGTCGATGTAGATGTTTTTGAGGTAGTGATCTCTTCTGAAATAGTCAATTGCATTTTTAATGGTCTTGGCCTTTTTGTTCATCTTTTTGGCGATGAGCGCAATGTCACACACACCGTCGCCAAGAATGATGGTCAGGCAATTTCTGCAGAACCGGTATTGATCCCGGAGGAGCCAAGCGAGCCCCACAAACAAAAGGGCAGCGAGTATCTCGAAAAGTACAACGTAAAGCTTATATTCATGCTTCATGAAAGCCATACTTTCCATTGCCGCGAAAAACGCATAGTAGCCAATGCCAAAAAGAAAATTTCCATACCATTTGAACATGGTTATCATACCGCGGCGAATGTCGACACGCTTGTCTGTGCGGATCAGCAAATTGGTGCTGTGGTCAAAATACATCTGCCCCGGGTATTTGTGGACGGATGCGTAGATCAAATCCCTTTTGGTGACGTTGTTTGAAGCTCCGATGGCGTTCGCCAAAAGCTCCATGCGATTTGTTTTATTCTTCTCAATCATAGGGGCGTATCGGCGGATGCGATCAGCGCGGTATCTGACATCTAGAAGCCATTGCATGGAAAATATGAGGAAAATCAGGGCTGCTTCTGCGATCGTTACCGTGGATCTGGCGGTTTCAGTAATCTTGCCGAATATCTCCCAAGCCAGTAAAATGCCCAAGGCGAGGGTGATACATACCCCAAAAACCTCCAACACTATAGTCAGCCAATGCTTTTTTAGCTTTGCGCGTGGGCTTGGCGTTGCTTCTTCCGGTTCGTTTTCAATGACGGCAGGCGCCTGTGGCGTGGCCTCCTCTTCCTCGGGCATCGGCTGCGGCTCCGGATCCGACTCGGGCTCCGTCACCTGTACGGGCGGTTCCACGGTCGGCTCCGCGGACGAGTCCTCCTGCCCGGGCTCCTGCTGGGGCTCCTGTCCGGTGAACGCAATAACGGTGGTCAGAATCTTTTTGAATTCCACGGAATTCTCGTCGATCTTCTGCACGGCAACGATCTGATCGGTGCTGATATAAAATTCAAATTCCTCGTTGAGAACGATGTTCTCCATCTTGATGGGGAGAATGGTCTTGCCGTAATTGACGGCGCGCTCGACCTCCTTGGCGACCCAGGGGGAGTTTTGCGCCGCGTCGGTCAGTAGCAAAACAAAGCAAGCGCACTCTTTGATGGCATGGTTGATGACCTGCGCGTACTTGCTGCCAACGGGAATATCTCCCGGCGCCATCCACGAGCGAATGCCCTTTTTTGCAAACAAGGCCTTGAGCGCATCCGCATCACTTTGATTTTTCGTGCTGTAGCTGATGAATGCGTAGCCCATGGAAGCCTCCTGAAGAACAGTTTTCTTTATTCATATAATATCATATTTTATTCATAAAATCAATACAAATTTTCGCATATTCCGTCATGATCTGATAAAAATATGCCGTTACTCTTGAAAAAAAGTGCGGAGCATGGTACAATAATAGGCAGAAGAATGCAACAAGATCTCACAGAGGAGATTGCACCATGAAAAACAACCCACTCGCGGACGTGCTTCGCCCGCAAAGCTTTGACGAGATCGTCGGTCAGGAGCATCTGTTCGGCCCGCGCGGCGTGCTGCGCCGCATGACCGAGAGCGGCCGCGTCACCAACATGATCTTTTACGGCCCTCCCGGCATCGGAAAAACGACGGCTGCCGAGATCATCGCCAAGCAGTCCGGCATGACCTTTCACCGCCTCAATGCCACGACCGCCTCGCTCTCCGACGTCAAGCAGGTGCTTGCGGAAACCGGCAACCTGTTCGGCTCGCGCGGTGTGCTGCTGTACCTGGACGAGATCCAGTACTTCAACCGCAAGCAGCAGCAGTCGCTGCTTGAATACATGGAGGACGGCCGCATCACGCTGATCGCTTCGACCACCGAAAACCCGCATTTTTACGTCTATCCCGCGATTATCTCGCGCTCGGGCCTGTTTGAATTCAAGCCGGTACCGCCCGCGGCCTGCGTGGGTGCGCTGCGTCGCGCGCTGACCTATCTCAACGAGCAGCACGGAACGCAAAAAACGGCGACCGACGAGCTGCTGCAAACGGTTTCCCGTGCTGCCGGCGGCGACGTTCGCCGCGCTATCGGCCTTGTGGAAAATTTGTATTTTGCCGCCGAGGACGCGCTGACTGAGCAGGTGCTGGACGACTATATGCCCGGCGTTTCGCATTTTGACGAGGACACCCATTACGACCTGCTCTCCTGCCTGCAAAAATCCATTCGCGGCTCAGATCCCGACGCCACGGCGTTTTACGTTGCCAAGCTGGTTGCCGCAGGCGAGCTGCTTTCGCTCTGCCGCCGCCTGCAGGTCATCGCCTCCGAGGATATCGGTCTTGCCTATCCGCAGGCTGCCGTCGTGACCCGCGCCTGCTGCGAGTCTGCCAAGGAGCTTGGCTTCCCCGAGGGGCAGATCCCGCTGATCCACGCCGCGATCCTGCTCGCCACCTCCCCCAAATCCAACAGCGCCTATAACGCGCTGCACGCCGCACAGCAGGATCTTGAGGCGGGGCGGGGGCGCGAGGTTCCGCGCCATCTGCAAAGCCCACTGTTCAAGGGCTACAAATATCCGCACGATTATCCCAATCACTACGTCGCGCAGCAGTATCTTCCCGATGATCTGCGGGGCAGAGTGTACTACACCCCCGCGCCCAACAAGCAGGAGAGTGCCGCTGCCGAATATTGGGCACGCATCAAGGGCGAAAACAAGCCCAAAGGAGAATAACGTATGAAGCATCCCCCCTATTCCGTCGTACCCAAGCCGCAAAATCGCATTGCCATGACGATCAGCGCGGTTTGCTTTGCCGTAGCGCTGATCGGCATCTACGGTTCGCAGGCGGTCTCTGCCTATCCTGCCGTGCTGCAGGTGATCGGCCTTGCTGCGCTGGTGACGTCCATTTATATGATGACGCGCGCGCAGGTCAAGTATGTCTACGCCATCGAGCCGGACGATACCAACCCCGAGGAGGATGACCTTGTCATCGCTCGTCTGCAGGGCAAGCGCCGCACGGTGGTCTGCCGTCTCGCCGTCAAGGATGTCCGCGAGATCGACGTCGCCACTGCCGAAAACAAAAAGGCGCTGGCAGATAAATATCACGGGGACGTGGTACACAACTATTGTCCCGAGCTGCTGCCCGCCCGCTCTGCTTATTTGCACTTTGAAGATGTGGCACCGGGAACCGTGCTCTCCGCTACCGAGGACGAAACGCAGCTGCCGTCCGTCCGCATCGTCATTCGCATCTCGCCCGACGAAACGCTGCTGCAGCTGCTGCGCGCAGGGGCTGTTGAATAAAAATGGCCGGGGAAAAACTTCTTGCAAGAAGTTTTCCCCCGAGCCCCCTTTCAAGAAACTTTTGGGAATTGATAGGGCAACTTCCAAACAATAAGGTTCTACGGAAAATTTCTTTTGAGCTCAAAATAGGAAAAGGAGGCTCGTTCAAATGAAAAGAGCAGCTGTAGTGCTTTTGCTGATCGTCTTTTTAATTGCAACAGGTTGCGCGAGCACCTACCAACTACCCGACGATATCGCACAGACCGACGCGGCGTACGTCGAGGATCTGCAGCAAATCGTTGATCTTTTGAATGATGGCCATTGGAATTACGGCTTGACGGATTGTGCCGCTGATTTTACTTTTTACACCAAGGAGCAAAAAATAACGTATCATTCCCATTGCGGAACGTTTAACGATGTTACGCGCCGTAGAAGCTTCACCGTGTCGGAGGAACAGCGGATCGCGATCAACGAAATACTGACCAAACACGGTCTGCTGAACGAAGCCGAAACGGGCTGAAGTTTTTTGCCCCTCAAAGAGCTTTTTGTCCGGGTTTTGCACAAAAGCGTAGAGAAATCTCCCCGTCGCCGCTTCGCTCTCCAAAAAAGAGGAGGGTTTACCCAAAATTGATATCCGCGCACCGCGCGGCCCGAACCGCTGCAAATTTACACAGAGCGAAACTAAAAAGTCTTTTCGCTCAACATTTGTTAGCTTCTCTGTTTTCGCAGTCCTTTTTGAGGCGGCGAAAGCAAGATTTTTGAAAAGTTCAAACCGCGGGCGATTTAGAC
>JAFTME010000144.1 GCA_017452545.1 Clostridia bacterium
ATACCATTTTTTGATGACTAAATTTGATAGTCAATTCTTTTCCCAAAAGTTTTGGGAAATTCCTAAAAACCTTTTTTCAAAAAGGTTTTTAGGCGGGATACGGGGCAGCGCCCCGCGTCACACCGCGAACAGCGAAATAAAAATCGCCAAAGCGCCGAAAATATATTTGGTTATTTCGGTAGTAAAGGCAGCGCGATCCTCCTGCAAATAATATTGCAAAGCACGCGTCAGCGGTCTTTGAGCAAGGGATACGCCAAAGCATACAAGCCAACACAGCAGCATATTGGGATACCAATACTTCTCTGCCATCAACAGACGAATGACGCAAAATATCAAGCACGCAAGAGAAAACCACAGGGTCTTCAACTTATACATCCAATAATATCTGTTATAGACGATATGCTCCCTATCTGCAGGAACGCTTGGCTCAAACGTCAGCGTTTCATGGCAGAACGGGCATTCGGTGTCGTCATCGACCGTCATGCTGCATCTCGGGCACTGTTTCACTTTGCTCCCCCTTATGTGATTTTTATGTGCGAGAGAAACTTTTTTGAAAAAAAGTTTCTCTCGCGCTCTTTTCAAAAAACTTTATATCATTTTTTGATGACTAAATTTGATAGTCAATTCTTTTCCCAAAAGTTTTTGGAAATTCTTAAAAACCTTTTTTCAAAAAGGTTTTTAAGCGGAGTGTGGGGCAGAGCCCCACAAGAAAGGAACACATATGAAATACGGATTTATCGGCGGAGGAAATATGGGCGGTGCCATGGCTGCGGCCGTCATTGCCGCACACGGCGGCGACAGCGTGCTGCTGGTCGACCGCGACGAGCAGACCACCGCCAAGCTGGCACAAAAGATCGGGGCCACGCCCTCGACCTACGAGCAGATCGCCGCAGAGTGCAGACTTGTTTTTGTTGCAGTCAAACCTTATTTGGTCAGAACCGTTCTTGAGCAGCTGCGTTCCGCGCTGCAGAGCAGAGAAGACGCCGTTTGTGTCGTCAGCATCGCCGCAGGCGTGACCATCGCCACCATGCAGGAGATCGTCGGTGACCGTGTCCACGTTATCCGCATGATGCAGAACACCCCCGTCGCCGTTGGCGAGGGCATGCTGGTCTACGCCCTCTCTCCCTCTGCCGATCGGTCGGATGCCGACGCGCTGGAGAGCGCGTTGTCCTGTGCGGGGCGCATCACGCCGCTGGAGGAAAAGCTGATCGATGCCGCAACGGCAGTCATGGGCTGCGGACCGGCGTTTGCCTATATGTTCGTCGAAGCGCTCGCCGATGGCGGCGTGACCTGCGGACTTTCGCGCCGTGATGCCCAGCTTTATGCCGCGCAAATGCTGCTGGGCGCAGCCAAAATGGTACTCGAGACGGATGAGCACCCCGGCGCATTGAAGGACGCTGTTAGCAGCCCCGGCGGTTCGACCATCGCAGGTGTCCGCGCGTTGGAGGAGAGCGCCTTCCGTGGCGCCGTCATAGACGCCGTGATCGATTCGTATCACCGGACGCAGGAATTGAAATGATCATGAATAGAGAGTGGCGGGGGAGAAACTTTTTGCAAAAAGTTTCTCCCCCGCACCCCCTTTTCAAAAAGCTTTGGGAAAATAGGTTGGCAAATTTTTATGACTGTGCTTATTGCCCTTTGAATAGAATTAAAGATTTTACGGTTTGTACTTCCATTGACCATAGGTATCCGACGTAAGCGCCGTCCATCGGCAAAGTCACACCTTGAACCCTTCATCAAAAAAATTCCTCAAGGCGCAAAAAAACTCTTGCAACTGTCGTCGTTTTCGTATATAATTATAATGAGATACTATGTAACGGAGGGCTACGCCATGCTTGAACCCATCCATCTGACGCAACAAGAAAAGCGCTGCTTTTTCGGCGACATCACGCATGCCCCAAACAGCATCGGCGCCGCCGTCGCTGCCGCCGTGCAGCAGGGAAGAGAGGTCGCCGTGCTTGGCTTTGGCATCTCCAACCGCCCTCTGACCGCCGTTCTCTGTGCCCTCGGTGCACGCGTTTGTGTCTATGATACCAAAACGCCTGCTGTTTTGGGTGAGGACGCCACCGCAGCGGAGCGGATGGGCGTGCGCTTCGTGCAGGAGGACGAAGCGTGGCTCAACGCCTCCCCCGCCGTCATCTTCCGCTCCCCCGGCATTCGCCCCGACCGCCCCGCCATCGTGCAGGCCGTCGCAAACGGCGCAAGGCTCGCCGGTGAGATGGAATGGCTGCTTGAGCAGACCCCTGCAACCGTCATCGGCATCACCGGCTCGGACGGAAAAAGCACCACCACCACCGTCACCGCCCTCATGCTGCGAGAGGAAGGGAAGGGCACCGTCTATCTCGGTGGGAACCTCGGCACCCCGCTGCTCTCTAAGCTCCCCTGTATGACCGCCGATGATTTCGTTGTCGTTGAGCTGTCCAGCTTCCAGCTCTCCACCCCCTGCCGCTCTCCGCAGCGCGCTGCCATCACCAACGTCACCCCGAACCACCTCGATTGGCATACGGGCATGGAGGAGTATACCCGGGCGAAAACCAATATCTACCGCCATAGCGCCTGTGCGCGCTTTGTTACCAACGCGGATAACGATACCACCGCCGCGCTGGCTGCGCAAAAGAGTGCGGAGGGCGGCGCGCGCGTCGTCCTGTTTTCCTCCCAAAAACAAAGCCATGCGAGCGCCTCGCTCGGCTTGCCGGAGGCGGAGACCATCCTTTGCAAGCAGGGCTGCATTACCTATCATAGCGCCGACGGCACCGAAACGCCCGTGCTTGCCGCCGAGGACATTCTGCTGCCCGGTCGGCATAACCTTGAAAATTACATGACCGCCATCGCTCTTGTGTGGGGGCTGGTCAGTAAGGATACCATCGCCCGCGTCGCCCGGACCTTTGGCGGCGTGCCGCATCGATTGGAGCTCGTCCGTATCCGTAACGGCGTTAAATATTATAATAGCTCCATTGATTCCTCTCCCACTCGCACCGCAGCTGCCCTGTCCGCGCTGCCGCCACGCAGCGCCGTGATTATTTGCGGCGGCTACGATAAGCACATCCCCTTCGCTCCCTTGGCACAGGCGCTGTGTGACCGCGCCGCTGCCGTGGTACTCACAGGCGCAACTGCAGACGCCATTCATGCCGCGTTGCTCGCTTGCCCCGACTTTTCCCCTGAACGGTT
The DNA here is from genome assembly GCA_017452545.1 of Clostridia bacterium. Taxonomy (GTDB): domain Bacteria; phylum Bacillota; class Clostridia; order Oscillospirales; family CAG-272; genus SIG644. Next base: position 3,169 of record JAFTME010000144.1, read on the forward strand.
GCCGGTAACGACGGAGCGCGATTTTGCCTCTGCCGTCCATCGCGCGGCGAGCATCGCCACCCCGGGGCAAAACGTCCTGCTCTCACCCGCCTGCGCCAGCTTTGACGCATTCGTTAACTTCGAGGCGCGAGGCGAGCGCTTCCGCAGCCTCGTTACGGAGCTGCCGTAAATCAAAATCACGGAGGTACATATGAACGGAATTTATCGTGAAAAAAAGAGCAGCCGTGAGCTGCGTCGTGCAGGCTATGCCTCGTTGCGCGGCTACTGGGGCATTGCCATTCTTGCCATGCTGCTTGCATCGCTGCTCGGAGCCTCGCTCACGGGCGGACAGTTCAATATGCAGATCGGCTTTACCACCGAAAACGAGATCGAAGATGAAACGCTGACCGCCCTGTTTGATTTGGATATCGCTGATACGAACGGCGACGGGAACGTCTCCTTCTCCGAGCTTCGCGAGGTGATGCCATCGTGGAAAGAGCTGCTGACGCGCATCGTGGATGCACTGAACGCGGCTTGGTCTATGGTGCCGTCGCAGATCCTCGTAATGATCTTTTCCGTGATGCTCGGCACAACCTTGGTCAATCTTGCCATTCGCGTCTTTGTCGGAGCTCCCACGGGTGTTGGCCATCATCGCCTGCGTCTGCAGATCCTTGACGGCGCCGATGCACCCATCGGGACGCTGTTCTCGGCGTTTGGCAGCTGCTATTGGGGCTCGATCGGACTGTGGCTGCTGCGAGCGATCTATCTGTTCTTGTGGCGACTGCCTGCGACGCTGATGCTTTGGATCGCCGCCGCATCGAGCGTGTTGACGCTGGTTGGCATGGAGGTGATTCCGATGGCGCTGCCCGAAACGCTGGCAGGCTGGGTCATCCCCTGGACGGTGCCTGCGCTTGCGCTGCTGTGCGCGATCGTCTTTGCCTTCTTGCCGCTGGTTGCTCGCTATCGTTACGCCATGTCCGATTTTATCCTCGCAGAAAACCCGGACACCTCGCCCGCAGACGCGCTGCGTCAATCGGCACTCATGATGAAGGGCAATAAGTGGCGCCTGTTTTGCCTGGAGCTGTCCTTTATCGGTTGGACGATTTTGGGTATGCTCACGGGCGGTCTGCTCTATATCTGGATGAACCCCTACCTCTATCAGGCAGAAGCTGCCTTTTATCACGAGGTTTCGGGGCGCTCCGCCATCCGCCAGGCGGTAAGCGATACAAAAGTCTATATGGAAGGGCTCTGAGCCTCTTCTTATTTCATAAAACCACAGGAAAGGAAATAAAATCCCATGCAGTATTCCGATCAGATTCTCACCCTTGCAAAGCAGGCAGAGGAGGCGCTTGCCCCCCATTTTGCCCGCATCGACCGTATTGCCTTTGAAAACACCGCGCGCGTCATGGACCTGTTCCGTGAGTTCCGCGTATCCGATACCATGTTCGGCTCCACCTCCGGCTACGGCTACGACGATCGCGGCCGCGACACGCTCGACGCCATCTGGGCGCGCGTTATGGGTGCGGAGGCAGCCTTCGTCCGCCAACAGATCGTCAGCGGCACGCAGGCGCTCACCATCGGACTGTTCGGCCTTTTGCGCCCCGGCGACCTCATGCTCTCCATCGCAGGTAAGCCTTACGATACGCTGGAGGAGGTCATCGGCATCACAGGTGAGCCCGGGAACGGCTCGCTGCGTGATTTCGGCGTCGACTACGCCCAGATCGAGCTGACCGAGGCAGGTCAGTTTGACTATCCCGCCATCGAGCAGGCGATCCGCGAGAACATCTCGCGCCTTAAGGTCGTCTTTATTCAGCGCTCCAAGGGCTATCTCAACCGCCGCACGCTGACGGTAGACGAGATCGGCGAGGCTGCGCGCTTTGCCAAGGCACTCGCACCCGATGCCTTTGTCGTCGTTGATAACTGCTACGGTGAGTTTACCGAGGAAAAGGAGCCCTGCGCCGTCGGTGCGGATATGGTCATCGGCTCGCTCATCAAAAATCCGGGCGGCGGCATGGCCGAAACAGGCGGCTATATTGCAGGTACGCAGCGCGCTGTTGAGCTGGCAAGCTACCGACTCACCTCTGTCGGCTGCGGCGCCGAGGTCGGTGCCACCATGGGGCAGAATAAGTTGATGTACAAGGGTCTGTTCTACGCCCCCCATACCGTAGCGCAGGCACTCAAGAGCGCACATCTGGTCGCGTATCTCTTCGAGGCGCTCGGCTGCCGTGTCGAGCCCGCCTGGGATGAGGCACGCTCCGATATCATTCAGACCGTCATTACGGGCAGCGAGGAGGGGCTTTGCGCCTTCTGTCGCGGTATTCAGGCAGGCTCGCCCGTCGATTCCTTTGTCGCTCCCGAGCCTTGGGCAATGCCCGGCTACACGGATCGCGTCATTATGGCAGCAGGCGCCTTTACGCAGGGCTCGTCCATCGAAATGAGCGCCGACGGTCCGCTGCGCCCGCCCTATACCGCCTACTTCCAGGGCGGCCTTACCTATGAGAGCGCCAAGATCGGCATCCTTGCCGCCGCTGACCGAATGCTCAGCGCCAAGGAGTGATCGCCCGATCAACCAAAAAGATACGATTTGTTTACAATACCTCCCCAAAATTGACACTCTTTTTTGCTATCATAAAATATCGTGATCAAATAGTGAAGCGGCGCGAGCCGCAGAAGGGATATTTCACCGTATGAACCAACCGTTAATGCGCCGTTTGTGCGCGGTCTTGCTGGCAGCCACGCTGCTGCTCTGCGCGCTTTGCTCCTGTGGCGATCCCGTCGATGACGACGAGCAGCCCCCCGAGCAGATGCAGTGCGCCAGCACCGAGGGCAGCCTTTACCGCCTGTATCTTCCCGTTGACTGGAACCTGATGACCAACGCAGGCATCTCGGGCGGCTACTATTCTATGTTTGACTCTGCCACCATCATCGTCCACACCTACCCCAACGCCGACAATCGGACTCCCGCGACCTTCTGGACAGAGGTCATGCTCCCCGAGCTTGCCGACGTGTACGGCGGTGTGATCGCCGTTGACGAGGGAGACCCCGTCGATGCGCTGCTCGGCAAGGAGGAATACGCCGTTGCCGCTACCGCCGTCCGCTATCAGGGCACGCGGGAGCATACCGACTACCGCGCCATGGCGTATCTTGCCCCCATGGGTGAGCAAATGCTGGTGCTGACCTACCTCTCTCCCATTGATTACTACGAAACCTACCTGCCCGCCATGGAGGCAGCCGTAACCAACTTCCGCATGACGGACAAGCCCTACAAGCCTGCCGAGCCCGTCCACACGGTCGATCCCGACGCAGTCGAGGCGCCCGCAGGCATGAAGCTCGCCTCCAACGACGACGTTGCCTACCGTCTGTTCGTTCCCGAGAGCTGGGTGCTGGATACGGCGCTGCCCACCTCCTCCGCCTACGTCTCCGAGAGCGACCGCTCCAACGTCAACGTTACCGTCTATATGCCCGAGCAGGATCTTCTGACCGCCGAGCAGTACTGGGAGATGTGCCTTGCCGACCTGCAGGGCGACGATCCCCTGGAGAGCGTGATCCGCAACATGGAGGTGCTGTCCACGACCGAGGGCGAGCTGGGTGGACGTCCCGCCAACACCTACGTCTATCGCGGCGAGGTGGCAGGCAAGACCTATCGCTTCTCGCAAACCATCGCCGCCTATCGCGGCATGGTCTACACGCTGACCTACACCGCTGCCGACGACACCTTTGAGACGCATCTGGATGCGCTCGCGCAGATGATCGAGGCGTTTGAATTCCGCGGCAACCAATAAAAGAGGCGACCATGAACGAAATCACCCCCATTGTATATTTGGATAACAGCGCCACCACGCCGCTGTGTGCCGAGGCAAAGGCGGCGATCACCGCCGCGCTGGACTGCTACGGCAACCCCTCCTCCATCCACGAGCAGGGGCTGCGCGCGCACCGACTGGTGGAGCAGGCAAGAGCACAGCTCGCCGCAGCCCTTGGGCTGCGCGGTCCGATCGCGCCCGGCTCGCTGGTCTTTACCTCCTGCGGCAGCGAAGCGAACAGCCTTGCGCTGCTGGGAACGGCACGAGCCAAGGCACGACGCACGGCAAACAAGATCGTCACGACCGATTCGGAGCACCCCGCCGTAGAGCAGGTCATGCAACAGCTTGAGCGGGAAGGGTGGCAGATCTGCCGCCTGTCCACACGCGGCGGCGCACTTGACCCCGAGGAGCTTGACCGCGTGCTGGACGACAAGGTCTTTCTTGTCAGCCTGATGATGGTCAACAACGAAACGGGCGCGATGTACGATCTCAAATCCGCGTTTTCCCTTGCCAAGCGCCGCAATCCGAGTGTCATCACGCACACCGATGCCGTGCAAGGCTTTTTGAAATGCAAATTCACGCCCGCCTCGATCGGCGCAGATCTTGTGACCGTCAGCGGCCACAAGGTACACGCGCCCAAGGGCATCGGCGCACTTTATATCAACCCCGCGCTGCTCAAGGCAAAGGCGATCACGCCCTTCCTTGTGGGGGGCGGGCAGGAATTCGGCATGCGCTCGGGCACCGAAAACGTTCTTGGCATCACCGCCTTTGGCGCGGCAGTCGAGGCGCACGCCGCCCGTCTTGACGGCGATCTTGCCCAGATGCGTGCCCTGCGAGAGAGCACGCGTGAGCGGCTGCTTGCCCTGGGCATCGGCGTCAAGGATCCTGCCGGCGCGTGCGCACCGCATATTCTGAACGTAACGCTGCCCGGCATTCGCAGCGAGACCATGCTGCATTTTCTGAGCGCGCGCGGCGTCTGCGTGTCCGCAGGCTCTGCCTGCTCGGCACACGCCAAAAAGACGAGCAACGCACTTACCGCCTTTGGCGTCAAGCCGCAGGATGCCGACAGCTCGCTGCGTATCAGCTTGAGCCCGTATACCACCGAAGCAGATATCGATATCCTCATCTCCGCCCTCGCAGACGGACTTGCCACGCTCGTCCGTGCCAGGAGGTAAGAGGGAAATATAATGTGGGGG
>JAFTME010000145.1 GCA_017452545.1 Clostridia bacterium
CGGAAACCGTTTTAAGGGTGGCTTGAAAAAGCAAACGCAGAGTGCGGTTTGTCTGGAGACGCAGCGTATGCACGACAGTATGAACCACGAGGGCTTTACTCCCTGTACTCTCTCGCCGGGTGAGGTGTACGACTATACCACGGTGTATCGTTTTACAACGGTATAAGCGAAAAAGGGTGATGCTCCAAGGAAGTCTTCTATAAAGCAAGTTTTGATTACATATCACAGTAGGGGCGTTCTTTGAACACCCCTACGAAAAAAGGACAGAGAATTTCACATTCTCTGTCCTTTTTGGTTGTTACCAACAAAAATGGCGCATCTGCATACGGAAGGCATCCCAAGCGCGTCCTTCTTTTTATGCTTTACATTGAAAATGGGGTTACGGTATCATTACCGTAACCCCGAAATCCATCAGATATACTTCTTTACGATTGCGCTTGCATCCTCTTCAGCGATGGAAGCGGTCATGATGACGTTGACCTCTCTCTTAACGGTGAGAATGTCGATCTCTTCAACCAGCTTTTCCAGAGCAGCAACGTCGTTTGCGCAGATACGCAGCGTACCGTCGATAAACAGATCGGTAACGTCGTGGTTGCTTGCAAGAATACCTGCTACGAAGCCGTACAGGGACTGTGCGTCGTTAATATAATACTCATCAGTGTTGACCAGACGAGCCTGATACTTAATATCAAACTTCAGCTTTTCGCCCTTCTCCAGAACGACTACGTCACCCGTAGTAGTCTCAAGCGCTGCATCAACCATTTTGATCATCGTCTTTGTTTTGCCGGTACCCTTGATACCAATAATGAGTTTAACCATGGATTTTGACCTCCTATATATGTCTTAGGGTAAGATTACCTCTGACTAACTACATTATATACTACCTTTGTGCATTTGTCAAGAGGATTTGTGTCTATTTGTGGAAAATTTGGCGTTTGTGGTCAGTTCAGACCCAATCTTTGCTCCAAAGCGGCCTTTTGCTCCTCGTATCCGGGCTTGCCGAGCAGGGCAAACATATTCTTCTTGTATGCCTCAACACCGGGCTGGTCGAAGGGATTGACGCCCAGAATGTAGCCGGAAATCGCGCAGGCAAGCTCAAAGAAATAGATGAGATAGCCCATGGAGTGAGCGCTTCTGTCACAAAGCTCAAGCACGATATTGGGAACGCCGCCGTCCTCGTGTGCGAGCAGCGTGCCGATCATTGCCGTCTTTTTGACTGCGTCAAGGTCCATGCCGGAGAGGAAATTCAAGCCGTCGACGTTATCGGGGTCTACGGGAATTTCAAAGCCGGTACCGGAGTTTTCAATGGAAATGACGGTTTCAAACTGATTGTTGGTGCCGTCCTGAATGAACTGTCCGAGAGAGTGCAGGTCGGTCGAGAAAATGACGGATGCGGGGAAGATACCCTTGCCGTCCTTGCCCTCGCTCTCGCCGTACAGCTGCTTCCACCACTCGTTGAACATCTGTGCGTAGGTTTCGTAGCCGACGAGAATTTCCGTGACCTTGCCCTTGCGGTAAAGAATGTTGCGGATAGCAGCATAACGGTAGCAGTCGTTTTTGTCGATGTCGGGGCAAGCGTAATCGCGTCTTGCATCGGAAGCGCCCTGCATCAGCGCGTCGATATCAATACCGGCAACGGCGATGGGAAGCAGACCGACGGCAGTCAGCACGGAGAATCGACCGCCAACATCGTCTGGAACGACAAAGGTCTCATAGCCTGCTGCATCGGAAAAACTTTTCAGCGTTCCTCTTGCGCGGTCGGTGGTAACAAAGATACGATCCTTGGCACCGTCCTTGCCGTACTTGTTTTCCAGCAGTGCACGGAAGACACGGAATGCGATGGCGGGCTCGGTGGTCGTACCGGATTTGGAAATGACGTTAATGCAAACGTCCTTACCCTCGCAAATGGCGAGCAGCTCGTTGAGCGATGCGGCACTGATATTGCAGCCGGCATAGTAAATGTCGGGCAGGGTACCGTTGAGCTGGTTATAGAGCGGGCTCTTCAAAAATTCGATAACGGCGCGTGCACCGAGGTAAGAGCCGCCGATGCCGATAACGATGAATACGTCGCAGGAATTACGGATCTTTTCGGCTGCAACCTTGATACGGGCGAATTCTTGCTTATCGTAGTCATCGGGGAGCGATGTCCAACCGAGAAAATCGTTGCCGGCACCTGTTTTGGAGATCAGCGCCTCGTGGGCAGCCGTAACGGCACCGCGCATTCCTTGGTATTCGTCGGGACGGATGAATTTTTGCAGGTAATGGTCGTTGAGTTTTAACGTCATAGCTGGTTACCTTCCTTTTTAATTTTTATAGTCAACATAATTGCTTTGCTAAAAATATTGTACATCATTTGCAGCAAAAAAGCAAGGGGAATTTTCTGCAATTTTGAAAAAATATTCGCTTTAATGGAACAGACAAGCGCAAAGCAGACGTTTTAGCAGCTGGCGATAGGTAATGCGGGGGATATCCTCTGCGGCAACGATGGGTGTGCTGCCGATGATCTCTCCGTTCAGGCGGTAGGTAACGCTGCCGAGGGGGGCACCCTTGGACAGGGGAGCGGCGATACATTCGGGCAGCTCTACGGTATATTCTACCTTATCAAGCTGCGCCTTGGGGAGCGTGCAGCAAAAGGGAACAATCTCCGCCTTGACACTTGAATTGATACCTCCCGTAATGCGCACGGGCTCGGGGGCGGGGGTGTTGCTTTGATAGTTTGCGTAGTTAGCAAAGCCCCAATCGAGCAGCTTGGTCGCCTGTGCGTTGCGGATGTCGCGGTTTTCGGCGCCCATGATGACGCAAATGAGTGAGAGGCCGTCACGCGCGGCGGTCACAGAAACGCAGAAGCCTGCCTTTTCCGTTGAGCCTGTTTTCAGCCCGGTAGCGCCGCGATAAAAGCGAATGAGACGGTTGGTATTGGTCAAGCCAAAGGTGCCGTTCCGAATGGTATCCATCCAAACGGAGCTGTATTGCAAAATGGTTTTATGCTCGATCAGGGCACGCGACATGATGGCAATATCACGGGCTGTGGTCAGATGGTGCTCTGCAGTATCATCAAGGCCGGTTGCGTTTTCAAACTGCGTGCCGGTCATGCCGAGCGATGTAGCCTTTTCATTCATGCGGCGAACGAATGTATCGATATCTCCGGCGATATGCTCTGCCAGCGCGACGGCGGCATCGTTTGCGGAGCTGATAACGACGCTTTTGAGCATATCCTCGCAGGACATGATCTCGCCCGGCTCCAGATAGATTTGCGAGCCGCCCATGCCGGCTGCCGTTTCGCTGACCGATATGGGATCGCTCAGCTGCAGCGTTCCACCGTCGATCGCTTCCATGACAAGCAGCAGCGTCATAATTTTGGTTACGGAAGCGGGCGGAAGGGCTTGATCGGCGTTTTGCTCGTACAGCACGGTGCCGGTTGCAGCATCCATCAGAATGGCGCTTTTACAGTTTAAGTTGAGGGAGTCTTGCTCGGCTGCAAATGATGCGGCGCCCGGGGCGGCGCTTGCCGATGGCAAGGCGGTGAGCAGCAGCGCAAGCATCAAAAAAAGCAGAACGCTGCGGCGAGCGGCGAGGTGACTTTGGGTGCGGGTGGTCATAGATAAATAATCCTTCCTTTCCTCTGTCAGATCAGCTGTGGCGCTTCGAACAGCATCTGACGAATGGCAGCGTAGATGCAAAAATAATATTCCAGCGGTACGGGAGTACTGCCGTATCCGCACGCCAGCCCGTAGGCAGGGACGCCGAGATGCTCGGCGCAAAAGGGAAGCAGCGTGGCATTTTGCTCCTCCGCAGCAATGGCGCGCAGCGGGTAGCCGCAAAGGCGCGAGAGAATTTTTCCGAGTGAGGCTGCTTGCGGATTGCTTGCCTGCTTATAATAGGATAACTGTTCTCCTTGGGTAGAGAGGCTGATCACCGCTCCGATCGTATCCTTATAAAATCGTAGATAATTGCAAAGATAGGCGATCTCGGGCTCGCTTTCCGGTGTGTCGGATGGAGCTGCGTTGCTTGCTTTGCCGTTCAAACCGCTTCTGCACGCGGCGCGATATTCGGGATAGCGGATGTCATAATTGTGCGTGAGGTCTACGCCGCGCGCGTTACCGCACCATCGGGCGGGAGGAATGGAGGCAGTCAAGCAAGCCAAGCGAGAGTACAGGGGATTGTCGTTTTTGATACCGTTCAGGCAATAGTCGACACCGTCGGGATTGAGCATGGGAATAACCAGAATGCGGCGACGATGGAACAGATAGGGCAGGTAGGTGTTATAGATATGCCGTCCTGTCCGATAGCCCTCGGCATATTCGTTGATAAAGCGCAAAAGCAGCACGCAGGAGAGCCAATCCACCCCTTGGTGCGTGCCGATCAAAACGGTCGTTGTTTCTCCCTCACCCAAGGAGATGGCGGGAAGGCTGCGCCCCAATATCGAGCTTCCCATGCTTTGCACCTGCACAAAAGGATAGCGTTCCTTAAAGCAATCCAGATATTGCAGCATTCTTGAGTGATCCACGGGAAGTGGATAGTCCAGCATTTTTTTCTCCGGGTCAAAGGGGAGGGCGCCTTGTTTTTCTTCTCTTTCTTTGTCGTTCACCGAAATTCTCCCTTCTTTTTTTACCACTGTATGGCTATGGAACGAAAAAAATACCAAAAGAATAAAATATTCACAAATCCCCCCTATCTTTTTTGGAAGAACTGTGGTATACTGTATCGGTAATCGATAAACGTCGAAAGGATGCCGAAGATGACTTTGGAAACCTCCATAAACAATCCGATGCTGCGGCGACGGATGCTGCGCTTTACCGTCGGAATTTTCTCTTTGTATGCGATCTATTCTCTGATACTGGTGCCGCTCAATACGCATTTTGGCAGCAATATCGTATATGCGGGAACCATGCTCCTGGAGCTGACGGAGCTGCTCTACGAGATCATTGAGCTGTTGGCGTATGCTTACGCATTTGCGGCGCTGATCAATACGCGCTTTTGTTTTGGGCTGCGCGATGCTTTCTGCATCTTTTGGATCTATCTCGGTGCGGCGCTCTTCCGCTACGTATCCATCTTTTTGATCTCCGGGTATATGAGCGGTATCAATATGTCCAATCTTTGGTTGGAGCTGCTCTTCCTTCTGGCCTACGTCTTACTGGATGCCACACAGATGATCGTGGTGTTCGTGGGCGCACATCTGCTTTGCCTTACGTACGAGCGTGTATTTACCGTGCGTGCCAAGGCGCAGGCAGCCCGCGGTGAGCCAGTCAAGGATAAATGCGCGTACGTTGTGCCATATGGCGGAACGCTTTCAATGAAAAATCCGCTGCAGGCCTCTGCCGTCCTTTGCGGAATCGTTATTCTTTTGGCACGTGTGATCGGCCGTATCATTTACGACGTCTCCTACGGTGCGCCGACCGGTGCGGCAGACGTTGCCTGGATGGTATTTTATTATCTCGGCGATATTACCGTATCCGTTTTGTGCTGTGCCTTGATCATGTTGATCATCCGTCGGATGGATTGCAGGACCGCAGAGGAGTGCGCGGCATCGGACACAAAAATAAAATAAAAAAGCCGTGCATCGGAGGAATTCTCCGGTGCGCGCTTTTTCTTTTGCGGATTGAGGGGCAAAACGCCGTGAAGTGAATAGAATAATAACGAAGAGAGTCGGATACCGTCGTGCGGTAGGGCTCTCGTATAATGACATAAAGGAGGTTTTCTATCATGGCAGAGAACAGATTCCCCTGTCCGCCCGCAGGCAGCGGCAACGGTAGCAGGGAAATGGTTTGTATTGAAGCCAACCGCATTCTGGATTCCTGTAAGGATCGTGACTGCTTTGAGAATACTCGCGTATTTCTGACCGATTTCGGTAACGAGATCATTGAGCACACCAATTCCATCCGCGTTAAGTGTGCAAAGATCGTGCAGACGTCGATCCATCTGGAGCCCGTGCAATTCAATCGTGGCTTTTACTCGGTGTATATTCGCTTTTTTGTCAAGCTGGTGCTGGAGGCCTGCGTAGGAGCGGGCAGAAGTCAGGAGTTTGAAGGCATTGCGGTTCTCGAGAAAAAGGTCATTCTGTTTGGCGGAGAGAGCAACGTTTGCATTTTCAAGAGTAACCCTGACGCGACCGATTTTTGTGCAGAGCCCTCGATTTGCGGCATGAGTCGCAACGTGCCTGTGGCAGTGGTGGAGGTCGTGGATCCCATCGTGCTTGACGTTCGGGTAGTTGAGGAAGCGCGGGAGTGCCGGTGCTGCTGTTGCTGCTGCGATATTCCCGAGAGCATTGACTGTCATGTGGGCGGTCAGCTCAGCGAAGGCAGCGGTCGGAGGTATCTTGTGGTATCGCTTGGTATCTTTTCCATTGTTCGCATCGTCCGTCCTGCAGAGTATCTGATCCAGGCGACGGAATATTGCGTTCCCGACAAGGAGTGCGTGACGCCCAAGGAGGACGATCCCTGCGGTATGTTCCGCACGATGGCATTCCCGACGCATGAATTCTGCCCCGTGGGAACACCCCTGCCGCCTCCTCCCGCGAGTGAGGGGCGCAGCCGCTGCGGTTGCTGATTAAAATACGGAAGAACAAACAAGAGGGCGCAAGGCGGTCAAACAGACCGCCTTGCGCCTTTAAAGAATGCATCAGACTTGGGTATCATTTCCTTCGGAGAGAAATGCTTGGGTATCCTGCTTTGCGGTGAGATAGAGCGGAGGCTCGGTGCCGCGGATGGTGCCTGCGGTGATGCGCACCTCCTCGATCTCGGGGCGGGAGGGAATTTCATACATCAAATCCGTCATTGCCTTCTCAAGGATGGAGCGAAGTCCGCGTGCGCCGGTATTGCGCTCCAGCGCAAGGGTGGCGATCTCGCGGAGTGCCTCCTCATCGAAGGTCAGACGGACACCGTCCATGTCAAGCAGCTTCATATACTGCTTGACCAGCGAGTTCTTGGGCTCGCTGATGATACGAACGAGTGCATCCTTGTCAAGGTCGTCGAGCGTGACGATGACGGGCAAGCGTCCGATGAGCTCGGGGATCAAGCCGAATTTTACAATATCGTGCGGTGTGACGTCACGGAAGATGCCCTTCTGACGGCGCTCTTCCTTTTTCATCACGGCACTGTCAAAGCCGATCGCCTGGTTCCCGCGTCTGCGCTCGATCAGCTTTTCCAAGCCGTCGAAGGCACCGCCGCAGATAAAGAGAATGTTTTCGGTATTGACCTGCAGAAATTCCTGATTGGGGTGCTTTCTGCCGCCCTGGGGAGGAACGTTGGAAACCGTTCCCTCAAGGATCTTCAACAGAGCCTGCTGTACGCCCTCTCCCGAAACGTCACGGGTGATCGAGCGATTTTCGCTCTTGCGGGAGATCTTGTCGATCTCGTCGATATAAATGATGCCGCGCTCGGCAAGCTCAATATCGTAATCGGCGGCTTGAACCTGACGGAGCAGAATATTTTCGACGTCCTCGCCGACGTATCCCGCCTCGGTCAGCGTTGTAGCATCCGCGATGGCAAAGGGAACGTTGAGCATTCTTGCCAGCGTTTGGGCAAGGTCGGTTTTACCGACACCGGTGGGACCGATGAGCAGCACGTTGCTCTTTTGCAGATCAACGTCAGCAAAAGCATCGCTTGTCGGATGCTTGCTGCTCTTAGCGCCGGCTTCCTTGGAGAGAATACGCTTGTAGTGATTGTAGACGGCAACGGAGAGTACCTTTTTTGCCTCGTCCTGCCCGATCACGTAATCATCCAGACCTGCCTTGATCTGAGTAGGCTTGGGAAGGGAATCAAGCGAGAGAGAGGGCGCACTGTTTTTGCCCTTGCTGCGCGCATAGTGCTCGTCGACCTCCTCAAGCGTCTGATCGATCAGCTCGCTGCAGGCATCCACGCAAACGTCGCAAATATATACGCCGGTGGGGGAAGGGATCAGAAAATTGACCTGATGCTCGTTTCTGCCGCAAAAGGCGCAGCGGCGCAGATTTTCACCGGAATTGGGGGGAGTATTGTTAGCCATGAGGGTATCCTTTCGGGTTATAATCAGTCACGCTTGGTATAGATCTTGTCAACAAGGCCGTACTCCAGCGCCTGCTGTGCGGTCATGAAGTTATCTCTTTCGGTATCGCGTGCGATCTGCTCAATGCTCTTGCCCGTATTTTCGGAAAGGATGCGATTGAGGTTATCGCGCGTGCGAAGAATGAGATCTGCCTGGATCTTGATGTCGGACGCCTGACCTCTTGCGCCGCCCAAGGGCTGATGGATCATGATCTCGCTGTTGGGCAGGGCAATTCTCTTGCCCTTGGCACCGGAGGAGAGCAGGAATGCGCCCATGCTGGCAGCCATACCGATACAGATGGTGGAAACGTCACACTTGATGAAATTCATGGTGTCGTAGATGGCAAGACCTGCCGTGACGGAGCCGACGGGGCTATTGATATACAGGCTGATATCCTTATCGGGATCCTGCGCCTCAAGGAAGAGCAGCTGTGCGACGACCAGGGAGGCGGTCGTATCGTTGACCTCGTCGGCAAGGAAAATGATGCGGTCGTTCAAAAGACGGGAATAAATGTCGTAGGCACGCTCGCCCTTGCCGGTTTCCTCGACAACGGTAGGCACGAGTGCTGCATATCTGTGGTAGGGGTTGAAAGTTTCGTGCATGGTGTAAACCTCCGTATGGTAATTTGGGGCGTTGATGGGGTTAGCAATTGCCCGACACGGAAGCATGCCGGGCAATGTAGAATTGACTTAATATCAGTTTACGGCGATACGCGGAAGACTGACACGGGAAAATTATTCAGCAGCGTCCTCTGCAGCCTCTGCGGGAGCAGCGGGAACGATGACAGCCTTTTCCTTTACCAGCTCCATTGCCTTCTTGACCTTCATGTCAGCCATGATTGCGTCAACGGCAACGATCTCCTTGACCTTAGCGACCTCCATGTCGTAAGCGGTAGCGATTGCTTCAAACTCTGCATCGATCTCCGCCTCCGTGGGGGTAACGTTTTCCAGCTCTGCGATCTTCTCCAGAGCCAGACGGCACTTGACCTGGCTTTCAGCCTGCGGACGGAACTGCTCGCGCAGCTTCTCCAGCGTCAGACCGGTATACTTGAAGTAGGTAGCCAGATCCAGACCCTGCATACGCAGCTTGTTGTCGCAGTCGCGGACGAAGTTCTCGGTCTCCTCTACGAACATGGGCTCGGGGATCTCTGCAACCAGGCGATCCATCAGTGCCTTCATAATTTGATCCTCGAAAGCGGCGTTAGCAGCGCTCTCGTGTCTCTTCTCCAGTTTTGCCTTCCAATCGGCGCGATATGCATCGACGGTATCAAATTCGGAAACGTCCTTGACGAACTCATCGTCAAGTTCGGGCAGCTCGATCTTCTTAAGGGACTTGACGGTTACCTTGAATACAGCCTCCTTACCTGCCAGCTCCTCTGCATGGTACTCGGTGGGGAAGGTGACGTTAACGTCAAAGGTGTCGCCGACGTTGTGACCGACGATCTGCTCCTCAAAGCCGGGGATGAAGCTGCCGGAACCGAGCTCCAGAGGATAATCGGTGCCCTTGCCACCCTCAAAGGGAGTGCCATCGGTGAAGCCCTCGAAATCGATGGTAGCGGTGTCGCCGTTCTCGGCAGCACGGTCTACGACCTCGGTCTCACGGGAGTTTCTGTTTCTGACGGCGAAGATCTCGTTGTCGATCTCTTCGTCGGTTACGGGAGCGATCTCCTTGGTTGCCTCAATGCCGAAATAATCCTTGATCTCGACCTCGGGCTTTACGTATACGGTAGCGGAGAAGACAACGCCGTTCTCATCGCAGGAGACAACGTCGAACTCGGGCTGACCGACGACCTGGAGCTTGGACTCCTCAAGTGCTGCGCTGTATGCGCCGGGCAAGATGGCGTTGAATGCGCCCTCGTAGAAGACACCCTTGCCGTACATTCTCTCAATGACGGAGCGGGGAGCCTTACCCTTGCGGAAGCCGGCGATGGTCATGTTCTTGACTTCCTTGCGATATTCCTTATCGACTGCAGCCTCGAACACGGATTTTTCTACACTGAACTCAAGGACAAACTGACCCTGTTCGTTCTTTTCGCATTTGGTTAATGCCATTTTGTTTTCCTCCAAAATTAGATCATAGTGATAAAATTTTCATTCAACAGATATTTTACTTTTTTTTGCTTGAAATGTCAAGAGTTTTTTTGATTTTTGTTGCGTATTCCTTTGAAAAAACGATATTTTTTACTTATAATACGGGAAACGGGACGAAATTTAAATAATCTGCGGAAACGAGCAGGTAACGAATGCCGTCGATCGTTTGCTGCTGCGGAATGGAATAATTGCCGTGGATGTGCCCGAAATAACAGCGCTTAACGCCGTATTCAGCCAGCACCTGCTGGATCTCCTCACATTTGAAATCTCCAAAGACGGGAGGAAAATGCAGGAAGGGAAGGATCTCTTCCTCCGGTGCGGTACACAGTGCGCGTGCTGCATCAAGGCTCATGCGCAGGCGGATGACCTCGCGGTTGACGATCTTGGTATAATCGACCGTTCCAACTGTTTTTTGCAGCGAGGGATCGATAAACCATCCGCGCGTACCGCAGACGATCTTATCCTCAATGCGGTATGCGTTATTGTAGAGGATTTGCAGCGTGTCAAGCTTGTTATCCTCAAAAAAGCGATACATTTTTGATGCGGTCGTCCACCAGAAGTCGTGGTTTCCCTTGCCGATCAGCTTTTTGCCGGGGAGGCGGTCAAGAAAGGCAAAATCATCATATGCCTCCTCCAGCGTCATTGCCCAGGAAATATCGCCGGGTAGGATGACGGTATCCTCTTTCGTGACGGTTGCAAGCCAGTTTTTTTCAATTCTGCTGATGTAATTTTGCCAACGGTGACCGAACACCTCCATGGACTTGCCGGCGTTTGCGGTAGCCAGATGCGTGTCGGAGAGAACGTAAAGGGCCATGACGGCAACTCCTTTTTTTGAAATTTTGTTTGGGGATAATCGGTGAAAAACGGGACAAACTATTACCGTCACGCCGCAAGGCTGTGCACAGTACAAACGAGAAAGGAAAAAAACATGGAAAACACGACCGGAAATTGCTACGAGGGCAAGTGCGGAGAGAAGAAGCATATCAAGGGCATTTGCTGCAACGTGAGAAACTGCGAATATCACGACTGTGATACGCATTGCACCGCGACGGAGATCGCCGTCGGTCCCAGCTCCGCATAAAGCTCTGCAGACACGGTTTGCGCTACCTTTAAGAAGAAGCACTGCTGACGGTAAGGGTGCGCCGTTGTTGAGCGCAGGGGCTGCCGCGGTCTGCGGCAGCCCCTTTGGCGGTATCGGGATCAGATACCAAGATACTTATAAACCTCGGACAGCATATCCTTGGCATCAATTACGGTATCAAAGCGGACCTTACGCTTGGCAAGACCGGCGAGGGGATAGGGGATTTCGGTATCGGTTTTGGACGACAGCTCCTTGAGTGCGGCAAGCTCGTCGGATGCGGGCTCACCGGTAACGGCACGGTAAACGTCGTTGGCAAACTTATAGGGGCTGGCGGTGGAATCGACGACCATGGGGGCGAAATCGCCGGTGTGGTTCTGATACTGTGCCGCGCAGCACAGAGCAACGGCGGTGTGCGTGTCGCACAGGTAACCGTGGCGCTCAAAGTAGGTGTGGATGGTCTGCTCGGTTTGCTTTTCGGTTGCAAAATAGCCGGCAAAGGTCTCATCGATGGCTGCCTTGACGTCAGCGTCAACGGTATATTTTCCCTCGGTATTCAGCTGCTTCATATATGCAGCGGTCTTCTCGCTGCCTGCAGTGAAATACAGAAGACGTTCCAGGTTGCTGGAGATCAGGATATCCATCGAGGGAGACATGGTCAGATGGAAGGGGCGGTTGCGATCATAGGTGCCCGTCTGCAGGAAATCGGTCAGAATGTTATTGGAATTGGAGGCGCAGATCAGCTTACCGATGGGCAGACCCATGCGCTTTGCGAGGTATGCAGCAAAGATATTGCCGAAGTTACCGGTCGGAACGCAGACGTTGAAGGTTTCGCCGGGACGCAGCTCGTTGCGAGAGATCAGATCAAGGTAGGCGGAAATGTAATAGACGATCTGCGGAGCGAGACGCCCCCAGTTGATGGAGTTTGCGCTGGAGAGCACGTAACCCGCCTGCTTGAGCTTTTCTGCGGCTTCCTCGTCGCCGAAAATGCATTTTACGCCGGTTTGTGCGTCGTCGAAGTTACCGCGAATGGCACATACGTTGACGTTGTCGCCCTCCTGCGTTGCCATTTGCAGCTTCTGCACACGGCTGACGCCGTCGACAGGATAGAAGACCATGATCTTGATCTGGTTAATGTCGCGGTAGCCCTCAAGCGCTGCCTTACCGGTGTCACCCGAGGTAGCAACGAGAATGAGCGCGGTACGATCCTCACCCGTCTTTTGAAGAGCGCGGGAGAGAAGTCTGGGCATGATCTGCAGTGCCATATCCTTGAAAGCAGCGGTCGGACCGTGCCACAGCTCAAGGCTATAGGTGTGAGAAAAGTCATCTACCTTGACCAAAGGAGCGGCGCCGCCGGGGAAGGACTGCTCGCGGTAAGCGGCAGCACAGTCCTCAAGCAGCTCTTTTTCGGTATAATCGTCAAGGAAAAGCTTAAGAATCTTGGCAGCACGAACGTCGTAGGAGGCGCCTGCAAGGCTCTGAAGGAATTCTTCGGTCAGAACGGGCAGCTCCAGCGGAACAAACAAACCACCATCACTTGCCAGACCCTGCTTGATTGCCTGGGCAGAGGTGCATACATTTTTCTGTTCGGTATCTCTTGTACTACAATATCTCATCATGATATATTAAAGGATCCTTTCTTGCTCTGTAGCGTAAATAATCTATGTAAAAACCGTCGGTTTTTCCGAGGGTCAGAAGCTTCTCTTGATAAAATCAAGGGCGTTTTGGTAAAAGATCTTACCGATCAGGGTATCGCTGTAGCCGAGGCGTGCCATCGCATTCGCGATCATCTCAGCATCGGCAATGGTGGAAAATCCTTCGGGAAGCTCGGCGCCGTCCCAGTCACCGCCCATAGCGACAGTATTTTCACCGCCGAGGGAGAGATAGTGCTCTGCGTGGCGCACGACGTCGTCAACGGTTGCCTTGCCCTTGCTTTCGTCGCGCAAATGGGCGCAGTACAAATTCAAGCCGACCAAGCCGCCGCCGTCGCGAATGGCTTCGAAATGGCGGTCGCGCAGATTGCGGCGGTGAGCATGAACGGTAAAGGAATCGGAATGGGATGCAATCACGGGGCGACCGGCAAGTGCGGCAAGCTCGAGTGCATCCTCTGCGCTTTGCTCGGAGCAGTGCGAAAGGTCGGGCACGATACCGAGCTCAAAGGCACGTTTGACGGCATCCTTGCCGAAGGGGGTCAGACCATTATCCGTATTGAAGGCGCCGCCGATACAGGTGTCACCGTTCCAAAGCAACGTCATATAACGGACGCCGCGGCGAGCAAGCTCATCCATGCGGGTCAAGTCACCGCCGAGAATGCGTGCATCCTCAATGGCAAGAATGGCTGCGTGTTTCTTTTGATTCCATGCGGTCTGCAGCTCGTCTGCCGTGCGAACGCGGCAAATGCGCGCTGCAATCGCAGGATTGGAGAGTTGGGCGGAGAGGTAGTCATCCATTTGAAGGAAAATGGAATATCCTTGATCGTCATCGTATTTATAGCTGCACCAGGATGCAAAGAACTGTGCATAGTGGTCGTAGGGCGTCAAGTTCTCCAGCGAAATTTTACAGTCGTTTTGGTCCAGATTCTTTTCATGCTTGAAAAGCTCATACAATGTGTCACAGTGAAGATCGATCAGGGAAAGACCGTTCATGGGGGGTACCTCCTAAGATGAGGAAGCGCTGAAAGCGTTTCGGATATGATGAATTTTCAGAATATCGGACGGCTCTGTTCCCGTCGTTCCGCGACGGACGTATACTTCAATGACGTCAAGGCGGGGACGGAGAGCGAGCTGCGGGTGCTCACGCAGATAGGCGCGAGCGGCGAGAATCAAATTTTTTTGCTTTTGGGTATTAACTGCGCGGGAGGGTCTGCCGTAAGCGGGCTGATTGAGATCAAATGCGCTGCAGGAGCGCGTTTTGACCTCGCAAAAGACCAACGCCTCGCCGTCGGTACAGATCAGGTCGATTTCCTGATGGGAGCTGCGGTAATTGCATTCCAGGATTCGGTAGCCGTTTTGCTCCAGATAACGGGCGGCGAACCATTCGCCTCTGCGACCGAGCGCAGTATTTTTTGCCGTTCCGCTCATACGGCTTCGGGTGTGCCGTGCTTGAAATCGAGGATCCAGGCAGGGAACTCGCCCTCGACGTATACGGCAGGCTTGGAATGAGAAAAGCGGTAGGATTGTTCCAGATGAGCGACGGCGATCTGCTCTGCCTCGGCAGCGGTATCGTCGGCGACATCGGGATGCAGAAAGCGAATAAAGCGAGCGCGATGAATGGGGGCAGGACCGTACTCACGCAGCGCCTTCATATGTACTGCCGTTCCGTAGCCTTTGTGCTTGGCGATGCCGTATTGCGGGTAAGCGGCATCCAACTCGATGCACATACGGTCACGGGTGACCTTGGCAAGAATGGAGGCTGCGGCAATATCGGGAATGAGCGCGTCACCGTGGATGACGGCACGTGCGGGCAGCTGAAAATCGCGCTCGACGTTTCCGTCGATCAGCGCTGCCTGCGGGAGGGGATACAGACCGTCAATGGCACGGCGCATGGCGAGCAGGGAAGCCTCAAGAATATTGAAGCGATCGATCTCTTCGACCGTTGCCTGTGCGATACAGTAGGTCAGAGCGACCTGCCGGATCTCGTCAAACAGACGATCGCGCTTTTTGGGCGTCAGCTTTTTGGAGTCGTTGAGTCCGGGGAGCTCATAATCGGCAGGGAGGACGCAGGCTGCCGCCACGACGGGGCCGCACAGCGGACCTCTGCCCGCCTCGTCTGCGCCGCAGATCACGGTATAACCGCAGCCCTCAAAGGGGTTCGGTATGGGAGAAAGGGAGGAATCCTGCTTATTCATCGGCGGTTGCCTCCTTGGGTTGTTGCTCGCGGCAGCGATCCAATGTGATGCGACCGATCTTGGCGCTGCGGAATTCCTCCAGCAGTACGTTTGCGGTGCGTTCATAGTTGATCTCGCCACCCGAGATAAGAAAGCCTCGTTTTTTACCGACGGCCTCCATGATCTCAAGATCGGTCATACTGTCCAGGGTGGAAATGTCGGTGGTAAAGGGATAACGGGCGATCAGCAGTGCGGGATAGTCGCGGCGAAGTCTGCCGCACAGGCGCAGCGCGATGGTCTCCGTGTCCAGAATTTTATCCTTGATGGCGCCCGTGATTGCAAGGTTTTCCCCCACAAGGCGGTCGTCAAACTTGGGCCAGAGCAATCCGGGCATGTCCATCAGATCAAGTCCTGCACCGGTTGAGAACCAAGCCTTGTCGGTGGTAACGCCGGGACGGTTTTCCGCCTTTGCTTTGTTGTTGCCGATCAAGCGGTTGATCAGCGTGGATTTACCGACGTTGGGAATGCCGAGAATCATGGCGCGCAGGCGTCTGCCCGTCATGCCCTTGCTCTCGTAGCGCTCGGTTTTTTCCTTGAGGATCTCACGTATAGTAGGAACGATGGATTTGATGCCCTCTCCCGTCATGCAATCGACAGGCAGGCAGAAGGTATTGTCTTTGGTGTAGCGCGCTGCCCAGCGGCGGTTTTGGATAGGATCGGCAAGCCCTGCCTTATTGAGAAGAATGAGCGTGGGCTTACCCGCGGTCAGGCGGGGCAGATCGGGGTTGCGGGAGCTTAGCGGAATGCGTGCATCAAGCACCTCGATGATCAGGTCTACGTTTTTCAGGTTTTCGGTGATCATACGGCGGGTTTTCGCCATATGCCCCGGGAACCATTGAATAATTTCGGATGGCATGAGTCAAATCTCTTTCTTTTACAATGGGGATATCAATCGATTACGCCGAACGCCTCAGCGGGGGAGAGGCGCAGCAGCACCTTGCCAAGCACGCGGCGGGCATCGACAAAGCCGATGACGGACGAGCGGCTGTCGGAGGAATTGTTGCGGTTGTCGCCCATGACGAACAGATGTCCCTCAGGGACGACGGCGTCAAAAACGCCCCGCGACATTCCGTAATCTGCGAAAATATGGTATTCACCGTCGTAGATCAGTTGAATGTAATCCTCGTCGACCGGAACACCGTCCACGGTGACGGTCTTTTGCTTGAAATCAATGACCAGGTGTTGACCGCCGGTAGCAATGACGCGCTTGACGATCGGCTCATTAAAGCGGGGATCGACGTCGCTGGTCTGGTGGAAGATGATAATATCTCCGTTCTCCGGCGTATAGAGGATGTCGCTGACCAGCAGCATTTGCTGGTTCTTCAGCGTGGGGAGCATAGAGTCTCCCGAAACGCGGCACAGGCGAATGCCGCAGGCAAAGATCAGCATGATGGCGCAAAGACACAGCGTAAACAGCTCGAGGTATTCCAGAACTATGGAGATAAAGGCGGGCTTGGGTTGCTTTTGCTTTTCGTCGGGCGTGGGCTCGACGGCTGCATTTTTTGGCTCTTCCATGAATAACCTCCTTTGCGTGATTGAGGAATTTTTGAGGAAATTGCACCTCTGTTCGGGGTGCTGTTGCGTGTAAACATTCCTCGCCGTATATATTATATCACAAAAATTTCATTCTTACAAGGCAAAAGTGCATTTCTTTTCAAAAAATCCATAAAAAAGTTTGTAAAGGGCGTTGAAATTAGAGCGCAACTATGATAAAATGATAAAAAACGATTTCGGAGGATAAACGATTATGGAGCAAATCCCCAACGTGCCGAGTGCCGAAGAGAATGCAAAGGAGCGTGCGGATCGGAAAAAGCGAAAAATCATCAAGATAATTTTGATTTTTTCTGCGATTGTCGTGGTGCTGTCCGCTGTTTTTTCGTTGTTTGACCCCGAGAAGATGGTTGACGCCATGTTCGGAAAAGAGCAGCAGACCGACGGTGAGAAAAAGGACATCTATTTCTATCCGCTTGAAGATAGTGAAAATATTTTCCAAAACGAGGAGTACGCACAGTACGACCGCCGTCTCTTCCTCCATGATTCTGCGACCGGCTCGACTTATTCGATCGAGGAGGCCGATCTTGATACGGCAGAGGAGGACATCATTTTCTTCTATAATTATTTCGATACCGTGATCCGCGGCGATGCGAACGTCTATCGCACGATGTTTACCGATGCGTATCAAAGGGCAAACGAGCTGCCGACGGATTTTACCATGCAGATGATCTACGATATCACGGTAACGCCGCTGGGTGACCGCATCGAAGATCTTACCTATAAGGTAGAGTATAAGATCTACCGCAATAACGGCTCCTTCCGTGACGACGTGGGCAGCGATGCCATTCTTCCGCTTTGCTTTACGCTGGCATATGAGGATGGCGTGCTCCGTATCAACTCCGTTCGACGCTATACGACCTACGATCGGCAGTAATTTGTGATATTTGTACAAAATAGCGTTCATAACTTTGTGCAATATTTTTTCGTGAACATTATTGACAGTCATGTGACTGCGTGATATAATATAAGCGTAGCATATCAAAGAGAATGACTTATACCTAAATCGGCAATTTGCAAGGTGAAAGGGGGAGGTTTGATGCCTCAGTTTATGCCGTACATCTGGGCAGCGGTGTTTATAGCTGCCATTGTGATCGAGTCACAAACCATGGGACTCGTCGCGATATGGTTCATGCCGAGTGCATTGATTGCAATGATTTTGGCAATGCTGAACGTACCGTTATGGATCCAGGGTGTTGTGTTCGTCTTACTTTCGGTGCTTCTTTTGATCTTCGGAAGAAAGCTGTTCAAATCGCTGTTCCCAAAGACCAAGTACACACCGACCAATATTGACGCCCTGATCGGCAAGGAAGCTGTGATCACGGAGGAGGTTAACAATCTGGAGGGCAGAGGTGCTGCCAAGCTGAACGGGCAGATCTGGTCCGTTCGTGCAGAGAACGAGGACGAGGCGATGGTTCCCGGTGACGTGGTGATCGTCAAGGAAATTCGCGGCGTCAAGCTGATCTGCCGTAAGAAGTAATTGAACTCAATAAAAATATTATAAAGGAGAGTTGTTATGGAGTATTTAATTATCGGTATTGTCGTGGTTGTTTTGGTTCTGATTATTTCCAACATCCACATCGTTCCGCAGGCGCACGCAATGGTTATTGAGCGTCTTGGTAAGTATCATGCCACGTGGAACACGGGTTTGAACTTCAAGGTACCCTTTATTGATCGTATCGCGAAGAAGATCAACATGATGGAGCAGGTCGTGGATTTCCCGCCTCAGCCCGTTATCACCAAGGATAACGTCCGCATGCAGATCGACACCGTCGTATTTTATCAGATCACGGATTGCCACGCCTACACCTACGGTCACGCAATGCCCATGACGGCAATTGAAAACCTGACCGCTACCACGCTGCGTAACATCATCGGTGACCTGGAGCTGGATAACACGCTGACCTCCCGTGACATCATCAACACCAAGATGCGCGCCATTCTGGACGAGGCAACCGACCCTTGGGGCATCAAGGTCAATCGCGTTGAGCTGAAGAACATCATTCCTCCGAAGGAAATTCAGGACGCGATGGAAAAACAGATGAAGGCAGAGCGTGAGCGCCGTGAGGCGATCCTGCGCGCAGAGGGTGAAAAGAACTCCGCAATTCTGGTTGCAGAGGGTCGTAAGCAGTCTGCTATTCTCGAGGCAGAGGCCGAGAAGGAGGCACTCATTCTTCGTGCAGAAGCAGCAAGAGAGTCCACCATCCGCAAGGCAGAGGGTGAAGCAGAGGCAATACTGAAGATCCAGCAGGCTACCGCTGACGGTATCCGCATGATCAACGAGGCACAGCCCGGTGAGGGTGTAATTGCCATCAAGAGCCTGGAGGCGTTCGGAAAGGCAGCTGACGGCAAGGCGACCAAGATCATCATTCCCAGCCAGATCCAGGGATTGGCAGGTCTTGTAACCAGTCTGTCCGAAATCGCACCGGCACAGCCTGAGCAGAAATAATCTGCGATGAAAGCATACACGTATGTGGAGGTCAAGGTCAGCGGATACTGGATGTCGATGATCTCGCATGAGCACCGCGATATTATCGACGATTATGCCAAGCGTGGCTATCGGTATGTTGGGTATATTCCAACGGAGATGGATACCAACGGCAAGCTGCGCAGCATAGACCTGATCTTTGAACTCGATGTATAAAGCAAAGCCACAGGGCTGCCGCAAAAGCGGCAGCCCTTTCGTTTATTTATCTTTTGGTCTTGTAACGATCAAGTCGCGTACACGCTCGCACAGATGCTGGAATTCGGGATTTTGGCGGAGCGGATCAAATTCCTTGCCCATCAACAGTGGATAATACCTGCTGGGAAATATACAATAGCAAGAAGTCATATTGTTCATTTGGGTTGATATAAAAATCATCCGTTCTTCGGGACTGTCCGGATTGTTATCGCTATTATTCCAATCTTCTTTCGCGCGCCATTCCATACCGTCAAGGAAACGGCAGGAAGTTGGCAGCAGCACCTCATCGGTGATCTTCATAGTTTCTTCCAACAGTCGGACAACTGTTGTGACCCGTTCGATGGCCTCGATTGGCTTCCCGCCGGATACCAAACGCATTGCCGATTTGAGTCCGAGTTCAACTCTATCCTCGACCCACATATCCGGGCGGTCATCAACGGCGTCACGGCGGATCAGACAAAGCATGGTTTCCATAAATTCGTTTACAGCATCCTTGTAGGCTTGATCCTGGTTCCATTCGAGCAAATAGCGTGGACAGAGCAGGGTGTTAAAGGCTTGATATAATTGATATTTCCTCTCCGGCTCAAATTTTTCTTTATTTCCGTGTCTGAAATAGCGTGAGAACAGCAACGCACGTGCGGAGCAATCGAAGGGGGTGGTATATTTAGCAAGAAATTCTTGCAGCTGCTCTTCATCTTCGATTTCCGACATAGTTTCAATCACATGGGGATTCATTGGATGGCGTTCAAGATATGCTTGTGCCAGCAGGCGTACCTCGGGCAAAATTTTGGGATTTGAGAATGCACGCCCGTTTCCCTCGACCCACGGACGCCAAGCGTGTATGCTGTACACATGATTTCTGCGAATATCGCGCAGCAGCGTTACGATACGCTCTGCATCATAGTCATTCCTCAGGCATTCACGGCGAAGCTCGTCATACGCCTCCTCTGCACGTTTTTCTTTTTCAAGGGTTGGCATACAGAGCAGCTCGTCGACCGTGATTGAGAGTGCCTCGGAAATGGCGGGAAGGAGTTCAAGGTCAGGGTAGGTGGAGCCGTTTTCCCAGCGACTGATGGACTGATAGGTTACGCCCAAGCGGTCGGCAAACGCCTCCTGCGTCATATCATTTTTCTTTCGGAATTTTCGGATATTTTCACCGATCATCAGCTTCATCACAGTTCTCCTTGTGCGGTGTTTTAGCCCTGCAGGATGTTTTGTATACGTCTTTATTATACGATACTTTCGGAGAAAAAGCAATAACGCATTTTGCGAGAAAAATTGTCGGGTTGTGTTATATAGCAATGTGGGATTTCTATGGGGTGGATTCGTGACCACCTGCTCGGCTTGTGCCTCGCACAGAGAATTTCTCGACGGCTGGACGCCGTCGTTTTGGCTATCGCCAAAAACGAAATTCTCTCGCGGTAGTGCTTCTTACCATCGCACTCGTCAAAAAAAGCGTAATGCCTGAAGGCATTACGCTTTTTTTGGTGGGAGCGGGTGGATTCGGACCACCGAAGTCAGTGACAACAGATTTACAGTCTGCCCCCTTTGGCCGCTCGGGAACGCTCCCATGTCTTGACGACTTTGCTATTATAACAGATGACGGGGGATTTGTCAATAGGTATTTGAAAATATTTTTGCAAATTTTAAAAAAAACGACGGCACTCTTGTTTTGAAGTGCCGTCGCAGAAAAAATTTTTATTTTACGATATGCGTCCAGCCGTAGGTATCCTCGATCTTACCCCACTGGATGCCGGTCAGCGTGTCGTACAGGCTTTGGGTGACGTCACCGATCTTTCCATCGTTGATCTTATAGACGCGATCCTGATAGCAGAGCTCGCCGATGGGGGATACGACGGCAGCGGTACCGCAGCCCCAAGCCTCCTTGAGACGACCCTGCTCAAGTGCTTCGCCAAGCTCATCAACAGAGAGCAGGCGCTCGGAGACCTTATAGCCCTTATTTCTGAGCACCTCGATGCAGGATTTACGGGTGATACCGGGGAGGATAGAGCCGGAGAGAGCGGGGGTAACGATCTCATCATCGATCATGAACATGACGTTCATGGCGCCGACCTCTTCGATGTACTTGCGGTGAACGCCGTCCAGCCAGAGAACCTGAGAATAGCCCTTTTGCTCTGCCTTCATGCCGGCGCGATTGCTGGCAGCATAGTTACCGCCGCATTTTGCATAGCCGGTGCCGCCGCGGACAGCACGCACGTCCTCGGACTCGATCATGATACGGACGGGGTTGATGCCTTCCTTATAATAGCTTCCGACGGGGGAGGCGATGATCATAAAGCGGGCGTTCTGAATGGTGTGCAGACCGAGCGTTTCGTCGTTACCGAACATAAAGGGGCGGAGGTAGAGAGAGGTGCCGGGCGCGTCGGGCGTCCAGTCCTTTTCGACGAAAACGAAGGTGTCGTAGATCTCGACTGCCATCTCCTCGGGGATCTGCGGCAGGCACAGGCGCTCTGCCGAGTTATTCATACGGCGAATATTTTCAATGGAACGGAACAGCTGCACCTGACCGTCGGGGCGGCGATATGCCTTGAGTCCCTCAAAGACCTCGGCGCCGTAATGGAGAACGGTGCTTGCGGGGTGGATCTCAAAATTTCCGAAGGGGACGATTCTTGCATCGTGCCAGCCGTCGGTGGGGTTATAGTCCATCAGGAACATATGATCGGTAAAGTATTTACCGAAGCCGAGCGCCGATGCCTCCGGGCGCGTCTTGGGAGCGGTCGTTTTTTCGATACGGATTTCCATGTTTTTTCTTTGCATCCTTTCTATCTATGTAAATCAAAGATTGTTCAAGTAATTAAAACCATTATTGCACTATGCGTGTCCGATGTCAAGGAGAATTCAACAAACGAAAGCCTCTTGTATGTAGAAATTTTTAAGATTTTTTTCGTCAAGTGTAGACAAACGCGCCAAAGAATGGTAGAATAGACGTATCAAACTTTGAAAGGCGGACGTTATCGATGTCACGAATTTTAATGGCTTCCGATCTGCACCACTGCGAGATGGTGTGGTATAATGTAGAATCCTCTGACAGAATGCAGCGAATGATCAAGGCGTTTAACGATGAATACGAGAAGGAGCCCTATGATATGCTGCTGCTTTTGGGCGACTATTCTTTGGATTTCTGGGTATATAAGCCTTACGGCTCGTTTTTGAATCGCGGCTTGTCGTACACGATGAAGTTCATGCGCGAGGTCGTACCGCATCTGCCGAAGGTTCCGATCTACATGATTGCCGGAAACCACGAGCAGTATGGAAATGCCAACTGGAAATGGATCACCGGCTGCGACCGTCGCATGACCATTCCTTACGGTGAGGACAGCCTGTTTATTATGCTGGATAATTTCGGCGGCAATCTCGATCCCACCGAAAACAGCGACGGCACCTATACGCCGGCGGACGTGGCATACATTCGCGAGCAGATGGCTGCATACCCCAATACCAACGTCTATCTGTTTGCGCACGATTTTAACCCCGATCTTGAGACGGAGGAATTTGAAACGCTGGTCAGAGAAGAGAAGCGCATCATCGCGCTCTTCGGCGGTCATACGCATCTTTCCAACATCATTCCGCTCGGTGAGAAATACGGCAACAAGTGTCTGATCCGCGACGGCGCCTTCAGCTACTCCCGCGATATCAAAACCACGCGATGGGGCTTCCGCGAGCTGCGCTTTGAGAATGGCAAGGTCACGACGGCATATTTGACACCCGACAGCGATATTACGCTTGACGGAGAGCTGTCACACCATGTCGGTGGCTCTCAGGATGAGATGGTGCTGATATAATTTCGATCAACAACCGGATATCTTGCAATACCAAGCAACACCGCAACGCAAATTTGCGGTGTTGTTTTTTGTCAAAATTCATATTATAGGGCATATGTGGCGCTTATTTTTCGTTTTTTGCATGAAATTTGAAGGAATGCCGCTGAAATCTTGCAAAAACTCTTGACAAATCCTGCAAAAAGGATTATACTTGTATACAAACATACAAAGGTCAAGAAAGGAACGTAACCCCATGCTTGAAGTATCCTCGCAAACCAATCTTCTGGAGCAGAAATCCTACCGCTATCAGCTTCAGGACGTTGCCGAGCCCAATCTTTACCGTGACGTTTATCCGTACACGGAGGTACCGAAGGTGCCGTTCAACCACCGCCGCGTACCCATCAATATGCCCAAGGAGATCTGGATCACCGATACGACCATGCGTGACGGTCAGCAGTCGGTTGAGCCGTATACCGTCAAGCAGATCGTTGATCTTTACCGTTTGATGTCGCGCCTTGGCGGCCCCAAGGGCATCATTCGTCAAACGGAGTTTTTTATTTACAGCAAGAAGGACAGAGAAGCGCTTGAGGCATGCTTGTCGCTTGGCTTGAAGTTCCCCGAGATCACGACCTGGATCCGCGCCAACCGCGAGGATTTCAAGCTGGTGCGTGATCTGAACATCAAGGAGACCGGTATTCTCGTCAGCTCCTCCGATTATCATATTTTCAAGAAAATGAAGATGACCCGTGCCGAGGCGATGGATTATTATCTGCATACCGTCTCCGATGCGTTTGAGGCAGGGGTCGTTCCGCGCTGCCATCTGGAGGATATTACCCGTGCGGATTTCTACGGCTTTGTCGTACCCTTTGTCAACAAGCTGATGGAAATGAGCTATGATGCGGGCATTCCCGTCAAGATCCGTGCCTGCGACACGATGGGCTACGGTGTACCGTTCTCCGAGGTCGCCATCCCTCGCAGCGTTCCCGGTATCATCTACGGTCTGCAGCATTACTCCGACGTTCCCAGCGAGCAGCTGGAATGGCACGGTCACAACGACTTCTACAAGGCAGTCAGCAACGCATCCACGGCATGGCTGTACGGTGCGAGTGCGGTCAACTGCTCGTTGCTCGGTATCGGTGAGAGAACGGGTAACATTCCGCTGGAGGCAATGGTATTTGAGTACGCCTCGCTGCGCGGCACGATGGATGGCATGGATCCTACGGCGATTACCGATATTGCCAACTATTTCCGTGAGGAGATCGGCTATACCATTCCCGATATGACGCCCTTTGTCGGCAGAAACTTCAACGTTACCCGCGCGGGCATTCATGCGGACGGCCTGATGAAGGACGAGGAGATCTACAACATTTTTGATACTAAGACCATTCTTAACCGCAGCGCAGGTGTTATGGTCACCAAGACCTCCGGACTTGCGGGTATCGCGTACTGGATCAACGAAAACTACGGTCTTAAGGGCGATGCGCGCATTCAGAAACACGATCCGCTGGTACAGGCGCTCAAGGAGTGGGTCGATGATGAATACGAAAACGGCAGACAAAACGTGCTTTCCAACGGTGAGCTGGAGGAAAAAATCGACGAGCTGGGGAAGGGACGCTTCAAAAAGCCTACCAGCTTTTGATCGCGTATAGGTGAGTCGGATATGAACGACGGAAAATATTCATCCCGCACGGCCTACGTATTCGAAACGCTTGAAAATGAAATTCTTGGCGGTGTCTACCGCGACGGTGATCTTTTGACCGAGCTGAAGCTGTGTGAAAAGTTTAACGTCAGCCGTACTCCCGTTCGCGAGGCGCTCAACCGTCTCAAGCAGGAAAACCTCGTGGTGGAAACGGTACACGGCATGGCTGTCGTCGGCGTGACCGCAAAGGATATTCTGGATATCTATGAGATACGTAAGCGGATCGAAGGATACGCGACGGGCTGCTGCGCGGCGATCATCACACCCGCACAGCTGGCACAGCTGCGTGAGGTCGTGGATCTGCAGGAGTTTTACACCGAGCGCGGTGTTGCGGACAGCATCCGCGATACGGACAGCCGCTTCCACGAAATGATCTACGCCTTTTGCGGCAGCAGAACGCTGCGCGAGATGCTCAGCGAGCTGCACAGAAAGGTGCAGAAGTACAGGAAGATTTCGGTGGAGAACCCCCACCGTGCCAAGGTTGCCGTAAGGGAGCACAGAGATATTCTGGAGGCACTCGTCAAGCACGATGCTGCAGAAGCGGAATATCTTGCCGTGCTGCATATTGAAAATGCCAAGAAAAATATTGTGCTTGCTACCGGCAGCACGGGTGAGCACGACTGATCAAACCGTGAAAAAGTTAGAAAAGAGGATATATTTATGGGACTGACAATCGCACAAAAAATCATTCAGGCGCATCTGGTCAAGGGCGAAATGATCGCCGGACAGGAGATCGCGCTGCGTATGGACCAAACGCTGACGCAGGATGCTACGGGTACCATGGCGTATCTGGAGTTTGAATCGATTGGTATTCCTCGCGTTCGCACCGAGCTGAGCGTGGCGTATATCGATCACAACACACTGCAATCCGGCTTTGAAAATGCAGATGACCATCGCTATATTCAGTCGGTGGCTAAAAAATACGGCATTCGCTTCTCCCGTCCCGGCAACGGTATTTGTCACCAGGTACATCTGGAGCGCTTCGGCAAGCCCGGCAAGACGCTGATCGGCTCGGACAGCCACACCCCCACGGGTGGCGGTATCGGTATGCTTGCCTTCGGCGCGGGCGGTATGGATGTAGCGGTTGCCATGGGTGGCGGTGAGTATTATATCACCATGCCCAAAATGATCAAGGTCAATCTGACGGGTAAGCTTTCCCCCTGGGTCAGCGCTAAGGACGTCAGCCTTGAGATCTTGCGCATCCTGTCCGTCAAGGGCGGTGTCGGTTATATCGTTGAATGGGGCGGCGAGGGCGTCAAGACCTTGTCCGTACCCGAGCGTGCGACCATTACCAACATGGGCACCGAGCTTGGTGCGACCACCTCGATTTTCCCCTCCGATGAAACGACGCGTGCCTTCCTTGCCGCACAGGGCAGA
Source organism: Clostridia bacterium (assembly GCA_017452545.1). Taxonomy (GTDB): domain Bacteria; phylum Bacillota; class Clostridia; order Oscillospirales; family CAG-272; genus SIG644. The sequence goes on from JAFTME010000145.1 coordinate 26,169, forward strand.
GAAGAGGACTACATTCCGCTGGCAAGCGATCCCGACGCCGTCTACGATCGCGTGATCGATATCGATCTGTCCTCGCTCAAGCCGCTGCTGGCTTGTCCTCACAGCCCCGACAATATCAAGCCCGCAGACGAGTTGTCCAACGTTAAGGTCGATCAGGTTTGCATCGGCTCCTGCACCAACTCCTCGCTGCGTGATATGCTGCGTGTGGCAGCCATTCTCAAGGGCAAAAAGATCGACGATTCCGTCAGCCTGTCCATCTCTCCCGGATCCAAGCAGGTGCTGACCATGCTTGCGGATTGCGGCGCGCTTGCCGATATGATCGCAGCAGGTGCCAGAATTCTTGAATGTGCCTGCGGTCCTTGCATCGGTATGGGCTTCTCGCCCAATTCCGCCGGTGTTTCTTTGCGTACCTTTAACCGCAATTTTGAAGGTCGCAGCGGTACCAAGGACGGTCAGGTTTATCTGGTCTCCCCCGAGCTTGCAGCCGCTTCCGCATTGACGGGATATATTACCGATCCCCGCACGCTGGGTGAGTATCCCGAGATCGTGATGCCCGATGCCTTTGTCGTGAACGATTCCGCCGTGCTGATGCCGGCATCCGCTGATGAGGCAGACGCCGTTGAGGTGCTGCGCGGTCCCAACATCAAGCCGTTCCCCGAGGCACGTCCCCTCAGTGATACTATTACGGCGCCCTTGACACTCAAGGTCGGTGATAATATCACGACCGACCACATCATGCCCGCAGGTGCCAAGATCCTGCCGTATCGCTCCAATATTCCGTATCTGTCCAAGTTTTGCTTCGCCGTTTGCGACGAGACCTTCGCAGAGCGCGCACTTGCCGCAGGGCAGTCGATCATCGTGGGCGGTGTGAACTATGGACAGGGCTCCTCCCGTGAGCATGCGGCGCTGGTTCCGCTGTATCTCGGCGTTCGCGTCGTCGTTGCCAAGAGCTTTGCACGTATTCACGTGGCAAATCTGATCAACGCCGGCATTTTGCCCTTGACCTTTGTCAATCCCGACGATTACGACAAGGTTTCGCAGGGAGATGAGCTGGAGCTTTGCGGTCTGTTTGATGCGATCGTCAGCGGCAAGGCTGTTATGCTGAACAAGACGACGGGCGAGAGCATTGAGCTTTGCGGCTCGTTCTCCGAGCGTCAGCAGGCGATGCTGCGCGCAGGCGGCCTGCTGAAATATACCCGCGACGCAGGGAACAACTGAGTATCGTTTTTAAGACTGGAGAATACATCATGGCAAAAATTCAAATGAAAACGCCGCTGGTCGAGATGGACGGCGACGAAATGACGAGAATTCTTTGGCAGAAGATCAAGGACGAGCTGATCCTTCCTTTTGTCGATCTGAAGACCGAATACTACGACCTTGGCTTGCCCGAGCGTGAGCGCACCCGTGACGAGGTCACCATGCAGGCAGCGCTTGCCAATAAAAAGTATGGTGTTGCTGTCAAGTGTGCGACCATTACGCCCAACAAGCAGCGCGTTGAGGAATACAATCTTTCCGAGATGTGGAAGAGCCCGAACGGCACCATCCGCGCCGTTCTTGACGGTACGGTATTCCGTGCGCCCATTCTGATCGACAGCATCAAGCCTGCCGTTCGCAACTGGAAAAAGCCCATCACCATCGCTCGTCACGCATACGGCGACGTATATAAGGCAAGCGAGTTCCGCATTGAGGGCGAGGGTAAGGCAGAGCTGGTCTTTACCGCTGCCGACGGTACGGAGCGCAGACAGACCATTTACGATTTCGAGTGCCCCGGCGTGCTGCAGGGACAGTACAACAAGGATACCTCTATCCGTGCCTTTGCACACTCCTGCTTCCAATACGCGATCGATACCAAGCAGGATCTGTGGTTTTCGACCAAGGACACCATCTCCAAGCAGTACGATCAGACCTTCAAGCTGCTGTTTGAGGAGATCTATCAGACGGAATACAAGGCAAAGTTTGAGGAGCTTGGCATTGAGTATTTCTACACGCTGATCGATGACGCGGTCGCGCGCGTGATCCGCAGCGAGGGCGGCTTTATCTGGGCGTGCAAAAACTACGACGGCGACGTCATGAGCGACATGGTTTCGACGGCGGTCGGCTCGCTGGCGATGATGACCTCGGTGCTCGTTTCTCCCGACGGTAATTACGAGTACGAGGCAGCACACGACACGGTTACGCGCCACTATTATTGCTATCTCAAGGGTGAGGAGACTTCGACCAACCCCATGGCGACCATCTTCGCTTGGACGGGCGCGCTGCGCAAGAGAGGTGAGCTGGACGAGTTGCCCGAGCTTGTAGCCTTTGCCGACAGACTGGAGGCAGCTTGCATCAAGACGCTGGACGACGGTATTATGACCAAGGATCTGGCAGGTCTTGTTGAGGACAAGTCCGCCGTTACTGCGGTCAACAGCGATCAGTTCCTCAAGGCGATCCGCGAGAGAATGTAAACGAGGAAAAGGGAATATAAGAGCGGGGGAAAAGCTTTTTTTGAAAAAAGTTTTTCCCCCACACCCTTTTTTCAAAAAAATATTTTATGTCTGCAAGTATGCAGCGTCTGCGACATCGCAGGCTTTTTTTGATGGTGTGGGGAGGATCGGCAGCAGATTGGTCGGTTGTGATACTGCACAAATTTTTTGGGGATATATTAGTGAAAGCGCCAAATCACAGGAGATCGTGTTGACGAAAAAAAGATGGCGTGATATAATTGGATCGTAATATCTACGGAGGTATTTCAGCCAATGACAATGAAAAAAAGATTTTTACTGCTTGTCATGGCTGTGCTGCTTGTGATGGCTATGATGCTTGTTTCGTGCAAGAGTGATCCCATCGACGAGCCGCAGCCCGATGACAGTCAAGGTAAGCCGACGGTCAGTCTGATCGAGAACGGTGCTTCCGATTACGAGATCATCGTTAACAAGGGCGCATCAAGAGATCTCTCGATCGCAGCGCTGCGGGTGCGCAGCGCGCTGCACGAAGCCACCGGTGTCAGACTTGATCTGACAAAGATTGAACCGGATGCAGAGGAGAGTGCCCCTACGGACACGCTTGAGATTCTGATCGGCACGACCAACCGCACGCAAAGTGCTGAGGCGGTCGCGGCTTTGGGTGAGAATGAATACGTGATCGCGCTGATGGGCAAGCGCCTTGTCATTACGGCTGCCACCGACGAGGGCGCTGTTGCAGCTTGTGAGGCGTTTGTCTCGCAGGTGCTTGGCTTCTCAAAGGAGAGTGGCACTTATGCGGTCAATGCACTGGTGCTTGAGGAGGGATATCAGCTCAAGGGCACCTACACCCCTGCGCCGGTAGACGATGAAGACGGTGACGACCGCCAAGAGATCGTTTACGAGGATCAGAACGCCCCGACCAAGTCGCCCGAAACCTACGTTCGCCCGACCTACAAACTGGTGGACGGACAGTACGTACAGAGCTACGAGGAGGTCGAGTACACCGGCGTGATGACCACCTTCCAGGCGAGCGTTCTTTATAACGAGGGCGTTGCGATCAACACTGACGCTGTGATGGTGTACTCCTATTCGGATACCAATTTTGCGTCGTGGTACAGCTCGGGGGATTACGTCATCGATATGATGATTGCTGTCAACCGCGCGGGAAAAGATTATCTTTCCAAGGATAAGAGCAACTATGAGGACATCCAGATGGAGGCGAGCGGAAACTATCTGCCGCATCCGACCCACTCGGAGTCCAATCCCTGCTATTACATGGTTCCTTCGAAGGACTGGATCGAATTTGTTTGGAGCGATGTGCTTCGTCCCATGATCGAAACCTACCATCCGCAAACGATTGCACTGGAGGAGCCCGAAATGTGGGGACGCTCCGGCTACTCCGAGACCTTCAAGAAGGAGTGGCAGGAATACTACGGTGAGCCCTGGGTGGATCCCGCTACATCCGCGGAAGCAACGCTTAAGGCAAATGTGCTCAAATGCTATCTTTTTGAGCGCATCCTGACGGTGCTCTCCGAGCGCGTCAAGGCGCTCTCTCCTACCACGCAGGTCTACGTTGCCTCGCACAGCACCATGGACTATGCCCGCCGCCCGATCGTATCCGGCTTGAACCACTATCTGGCAACCGGCGCCATCGACGGAGTCATTGGACAGACTTGGTCGGGTACGCACGTGGCTCCCTTTGCCTACAACGGCTCCAAGGTGATCGATAACTTCACCAATGCCTTTGTTGAATACGCTTCCTACGTAGATTCCGTGGAGGGCTCGGCGTTCTATGCGCTTGCCGACCCGATGGACGATGACGGAAACAGACCCGAAGGATCGTACGAATTTTTGTACCGACAGTCGATTGCGGCACAGTTGATGCAGCCGGAGATCCACCGCTTCCAGGTGCTTCCGTGGGTCAACCGTGCATACGCTGCCGTTGGAAACGACTACCGCTCGGTACAGTCCACCATTTTTGAAATGCTGAACGATATCGGTGGGGAGGCAGTGGAGATCACGGCAGGAACGCCGGGGATTACCTATCTGCTCTCCGATACGCTCTCCTGGATGTCGCCCAACAACGGCTGGGCAATGACACCCAACGACGGTATGTATGCCGTAACGGCACCCCTGATCCGCGACGGCGTTCCCGTCAAAATGAAGGCGATGGATCAGATCACCTCTGCAAAGGATCTCGAGGGCGTGACGCTGCTGCTGGTCAGCTTTGACAGCTCCGTGCCGTTGAGCGAGGAGATCAATGCTGCGATTGCCGACTGGGTAAAGCAGGGTGGAACCATGCTTTACGTTTCCGGTCATAACCAATATTTCGAGTGCGAGGATTACTTCTTCTGGAAGGATGACGGTTCTCCACTTGCCAACCTTTTTGCACAAATGGGTGTGAATGTCAAGGTGAACAGTGGAGTAAACGTATCTTCTACCGCGCGCCTTGCTGCCAAGGAGTCTGCGCTTTCGGCTGCCTTTGACGGTCACAGCTATCCGCTGATGTATCGCTCCTTCCTGGTTTCCTTTGAGGGGGCAGACAAGCCGATCTTGACGTTGGGTGACAGCGTGATCGGCTTTGAGCAGTCGGTCGGTAAGGGTGAAATCGTTGTCATCGGCTTGCCCTCGGCGTATCTGAGCAATTATCAGGGTGGTGCGACCATGATGCGTGCACTGACCGAATATGCGCTGCAGAGCACGGACTACGAGTACGTTTCCTCCGATCTGATGGTTGCAAAGCGCGGCAAGTACACCATCGCGCACGCATTTGCTGAGCCGCAGATCCTCAAGGGAACCTATATCAACCTGTTCGACCCCGAGCTTGCTGTTGTTATTGATCCCAAGATCCTTTTGAATGACAGTATGGTTCTTGTTGATGCGGATGCCTACGACTTGAGTGTACCGCGTCTGGGATATTCGACCGGTACGGTTACGGAGCTCAAGGAGACAAAGGATGCGATGTCCTTCTCGCTGACCAGCGCCGGTAATACCACCGTCAGCTGCCGCATTCTGCTGCCGGAGAATATTTATTTCCATACGCTGACGCTGGAGCGCGACGGACGCGAGGTGCTGCCGCACGCTGTTATCTACGATGAAAAGACGCATTCGCTTCGTGTGACCTTTGACGGGGGCAAAACGCCGATTGCAGTCGCACTGACCTTTACAAGCGACAAAACCGCAGGTGAGTATAGCGCGTATACCGTAAGGGATACCGATATTCCTACCAACGCGGCAGGCGAGGATGCAGCGTATCTGCTTGTGAATACGGCACGCTCCAAGGATAATATGCGTTTCTGTGACAATAGCGGTCAGCTGGTCTATTGCTTTGATCTGACCGAGTTCAGTGAGCGCGTGCAGTTCCGCTTCCATGTTCTTCAGAACTATATCGTTGAGGTTTACGATCCGGAGGAAGAAAAATGGATCCTGGTTGCCGACTATTCCGAGGGCGGAAAGGTGCCGCATCTGACGACCGGCGGAAACAATACCGTTATTGCGATCGATCCGCAGGATTATGAGGGAGCGCTTCTCAACGATGAGCTGCGCGTTCGTCTGCGCAATACCGATACCTCCAAGGGCTGGGGTGCTTCGATCACACAAATCGTTATTCGTGAGCACGTACTGTCTACCTCCTCCGACGCCAAGGAAGACACCGCGTGGATGGTGGGCTTGAACAACAATACCGTGATCGATGATAAGGCTGCTTCAGCACCGAGTCTCACGGACGAGAGTAAGTTTATCGTTTCTACGGAAAACGGTGTCAATACCTACGAGCGAAAGGTTTACACCAACAGTAAAAACGAGGATGCAGACTTCCTGTACTTTGAAAGTGCATCCGAGCGTACCAAGGATCGTTATTGCGATAATAACGGTATGCTGATCTACTATTTCGACGTATCCGAAATGATCACTGCAGAGCTGACCTTCCACTTGTATCAGAACTATCTGTTTGAGATCAGCCCCGACGGTGAGGTGTGGTGGCTGCTTGCCGATGCATCGCAGGGCGGCAAGATCCCGACGAACACGACAGGCGGCATTCCTAAGCTGGTAACAGTCAATCCCTTTGCATACGATTGCGACGAGACGGGCACCTGCTTCTTCCGCCTGCGCGACGCACATCCCGCTGACGGATGGGGTGGAACCATTGATTATTTCAAGATGGTATACACCAAGAACGTCGATCCCGAGGCCGAGATCGTCCGTCCCGAGGTTTCCGATGCTCCCAGATACACGGCAGACGGAACACTTTGGGAGAAGGAAGAGGAGCAGGATCCGGATGCGGACTATCTGATTTCCGTCGACCGGGGAATCGGAACGTACGAGCGTACCATTCTGACTAACCAAAAGCAGTTTGACAAGGAATTTCTGCTTGAAAACAAGGGCAATGCGCGCGAAAACGATAGATATTGCGACGGCGACGCCTATATGGTTTATTGCTTTGATGTTTCGGATATGCTCACGAGTGAGTTTACGCTGCACGTGTTCCAGAACTATTTGATCTCGGTCAGCAGCGACGGAAAGCAGTGGACGGTCGTAGCGGACTACTCCAAGGGCGGTACGGTGCCGACCATCAAGGACGGCAACAACAAGACCACCGTGACGATCGATCCGTCCAAGTATGGCTGCGATAAGACAGGGAAGTTCTATTTCCGTATTGAGGATGCAGGTAAGAGCGACGGCTGGGGCGGTACCATCACCAAGATCGCTATGACCTTTACCAAGAAAACAAGTGCAACCCCGTCTTACCACGACGAGGAATACCTGATCAATATTGAGGGCAATACCGCGACCTACTACCGCCGTGTGGCAACCACCGGTGCCGGAACGGATATTGATTTTATCCACAGCAATACGGCTTCCTCGACCGATAATCTGCGCTTCTGTGACCAGGCAAGACAGCTGGTTTATCTGTTCTCTCTCCGTGGCATGAAGAGTGCGGAATATAAGTTCCAGGTTGCACAGAACTACATTCTTGAGGTCAGCCCCGATGGTGAAAGCTGGACGATCGTTGCCGATTATTCCCAAGGCGGCACGGTTCCGCATCTGATGACGGGTAGCTCCAATAAAACGGTCATTACGATCGATCCCTTTGCGCATGGCTGCAATGCTACGGAAAAAATGTACGTCCGCCTGCGCAACACCGATACGAGTAAGGGCTTTGGTGGTTGCATCTACTATTTTGAGATGACGTACACCCGTGAGGTGAGCGGAAATGCCACGATCGCAGATCCGGATGAAAAGTATTACGTTGAGACCAAAAACGGCGTCAAGCATTACGAGCGCAAGATCCTGACCAACGCAAGCAATACCGATGCAACCTTCTTGCTGGAGGATCAGGCACAGAGCACGGATAAGATCCGTTTTTGCGACGGAAATAAGTATCTGATCTATCGCTTTGATTTGAGCGATTGGCAGGATGCAACGGCAACGTGGCGGATCGGTCAGAACTATATGATCGAGATCAGTGCAGACGGAAAAGCATGGACGACGCTTGCGGATTATTCCGAGGGCGGTACGGTACCGTGGATCGGCAATGCAAGCAATATGACCGATATTACCGTCGAGCTGTTCTCCCGTGGCTGTGAGGAAAGCGGTGTTGCGTATATCCGCATCAGCACGCCTTGGAAGGACAAGGGACACGGTGCCCGCCTTGAATATTTCACGCTCAATTACACCAAAGCGGCGAATTGAACGCAGAAATAAATATAGAGAAAAGGGTTATCCCATGTAGGATAACCCTTGATCTTTATCTCTTCAATTCTTCTAAGAATTCACCGATGCGGCGTAATGCTTCCTTGATATGCTCGGTGGAGTAGCAGTAGGAGGCGCGGACAAAGCCCTCGCCACCGCGTCCGAAGGCGGTGCCGGGAACGATGGCTACCTTTTTTTCATACAGCAGCTTTTCGCAAAATTCCTCGCAGGTCATGCCCGTGGAGGCAACACAAGGGAAGGCGTAAAACGCGCCCTTGGGCTCACGGCAGGTCAATCCCAGCTTGTTAAAGCCTGCGACCATCAGTCTGCGGCGCATATCGTATTCCTCGCGCATTTCCTCGACTTCTCCATCACAGGAGCGCAGCGCTTCAATGGCTGCATACTGTGAGGTCGTGGGGGCACACATAATGGCAAACTGATGAATTTTGGTAATCTGTCGCATGATGGGCTCGGGACCGCAGGCATAACCCAGACGCCAGCCCGTCATGGAAAACGTTTTGGAGAAGCCGTTGACGACGACGGTGCGCTCTGCCATACCGTCGATCGCGGCAATGGAAACGTGATGCTTGCCGCCGTAGGTCAGTTCGGCGTAGATCTCGTCGGAAATGACCAGAATGTCGCGCTCGCGCAGAATTTCTGCGATTGCCTCAAGATCCTCCCGCTCCATGATTGCGCCTGTGGGGTTGCAGGGATAAGGAAGAATAAGCGCTTTGGTGCGCGGGGAAATGCTGGCAAGTAGCTCTTCCGGCGTCAGCTTGAAATCATTCTCGGCCTTGGTCTCAATGATAACGGGAACGCCGCCTGCAAGTGCCGTAATGGGCTCATAACAAACGTAGCTGGGCTGCGGAATGATGACTTCATCGCCATAGGAGACCACGGCGCGGATGGCAGCATCGATTGCCTCGCTGCCGCCGACCGTGACGAGGATCTCACTCTTGGGATCGTAGGTCAGATCGTATTTTCTTTTGACGTAGCTTGCAATCTCTACGCGCAGCTTTTCCAGTCCCCAGTTGGAGGTGTAGCGTGTCTGGCTGTTTTCCAGCGAGGTAATACCGGCGTTACGTACCTTCCACGGCGTTGCAAAGTCCGGCTCACCAACGCCCAGGGAGATGACGTCCTTCATGGTCTCGGCAATATCGAAAAATTTACGGATTCCCGACGGCTTGATCTCAACGACCGTGGGGTTCAGTAGCTTATTGTAGTCCATCACAGCGAGATATTCCCCCTGTCGTCCTTGTCCGAGCCGATCAGCTCTACGTCAAGCTCCTTATAGCGGCGAAGGACGAAGTGCGTGGCGGTGGAAATGACGGAATCAATGGTGGAGAGCTCTTTGGCAACGAACAGAGCGACCTCCTGGAAGGTCTTGCCCTTGACCATAACGGACAGATCGTAGCCACCGGACATGAGATAGACCGACTCAACCTCGGGGTATTTCATGACCTTTTTGGCAACCTCCTCAAAGCCGAGTCCTGCCTTAGGGGTGACGCGCAGCTCGATGAGTGCGGAAACGTAAGCGCTATCCATGCGCTCCCAGTCAACGACCGTCTTATAGCCGCGGATGAGGCCCTTGTCCTCCATCTCCTTGATCTCGTCGCGGATCTCACTCTCCTCGCGTCCGGTCATAGCGGCGAGCTCGTCGTCGCGATATCTTGCGTTTTTGCTCAGCAGCTTCAACAGTTTCAAGTTCATAATTTTATACACTCCTTGATAAAAAAATAGCCCCGAACGCAAGGATATTCTTGCGTTCAGGGCGAAAAAATTCCGCGTTACCACCTGAATTCGGTTCCTTGTGCAGAACCGCTCTCTGCCGGTACAGACATACCGATTCCCGATAACGGGGGAAAACCGTTGAACCCTCGTGAAAACTCGAATTCAAAGCTCCAAAACTGCTTCGCGGAGGCACCATCAAGACTTTCACCAACCGTCTTGTCTCTGCAATGGAGCATCTCCGTTACTCCTTTTTCTCATTGCCGTTATTCGTATTATACAGGATTTTTCGGCGTTTGTCAAGTATTCTTTGCTATATTCAAAAAGTTTCTTTCAAGGGGCGAATACTGACCTCGCCGCTGTCCAGCGCTTCTACCGTTCTGTCGATATTTCGCACGACCAGACGATAAGCGTCATCAATGTCCAACACGGTCACCGTGCGCTCCTCACCGTTCTCGCGGACGACGTTTACCGTGCGGCCGGGGAGAAAGGATGCAGCGCGATACGCGCGCAGAACCTCGGGGGCGGTGCTGTGTGAGAGGTGATGGTCGAGTCGATTAAGCAGACAGGACACCATGGCGGTGCGCTTACCGGCGGGCGGCGTATCGGGAGGATATATCGACGTGGCCACGTCGCGGATCTCGGGAGGGAAGCCCTCCTTGGGGGGCAGGACGTTGATCCCGATGCCGACGATTGCATATTCCAGCCGGGAACCGTCGGGCGCGATCGCCGCCTCGGTCAGAATTCCGCAGACCTTTTTTTCATTCATATAAACGTCGTTGACCCACTTGATGCCTGCCTTTTGACCGGTCTGCTCCCGTATGGCTTCGACGACCGCGACGGCAGCAGCCGTTGTCAGCGTCAGTGCATTTTGCGGCGAGAGCGTGGGGCGTACAAGGACACTCATATAGATGCCGGTCTCTCCGGGGGAGAAAAAGCTTCTTGCCTTTCGTCCGTGCCCTGCCGTTTGCCTTTGAGCAATCAGTACGGTACCCGCAGGTGCACCGTGCTGCGCCATTTCCTTCAGCGTTTGGTTGGTGGAGGCAAGCGTGTGCCGCATATCAATCTGATACGCTGATGCCGTATCGCAAAGTCCGGCACGGATTGCCTCGGGGGTATACACGTCGCAGTCGGGAGATAAGCGGTAGCCAATACCGGATGCACTCAGAATGGCAAAGCCGTCCTTTCGAAGTGCGCGGAGTGCATTCCAAAGCGCGGCGCGGGACAGACCGATCTCGCGCTGCAACTCCTCAGAGCCAACAAAACGGTCGCGGTTGCGATATAGATAAGTGATGAGCAGCTCTTTATTTTCCACGGTATCGCCTCCTTTGCGGTTTTATGACAGTAGTATACCACATTTGCATCAAAACTGCAAGACCGTTCCTGGATAAATATTGCTCAAGTGGTGCATGAGGCTTGACAAACGGCAGCGATTGGTTTATAATAAACAGGTAAATAAATTTATACCGAATTTCGGGAGGTCAAATATTATGAAAACTTCTTTGGTTATTCTTGCAGCGGGCATCGGTTCTCGCTTTGGCGGCGGTATCAAGCAGCTGGAGCACATGGGCCCTGCGGGCGAGATCATTATGCACTACTCGATTTATGATGCACTGGCTGCCGGCTTTGACCGTGTGGTCTTTATCATTCGCAAGGATATTGAGCAGGATTTCAAGGAGATCATCGGTAACGAGATGGAGAAGATCTGCCCTTGTGAGTACGTATTCCAGGCGATCGACGACCTGCCCGAGGGCTACAGCGTTCCCGAAGGACGCACCAAGCCGTGGGGTACTGCACAGGCACTGTTGGCTTGCCGCGGCGTAGTTAACGAGCCCTTTATCGTTATCAACGCTGACGACTATTACGGCAAGGAAGGCTTTAAGCTTATCCATGATTATCTTGTTGAGCACTGTACGGACAATACTGCGATGGATTTCTGCATGGCAGGATACGTGCTGGAGAATACGCTCAGTGAAAACGGCGGCGTTTCTCGCGGCGTATGTGAAACGAATGCTGCCTCCGATCTTGTCCGCGTGACCGAAACGCACAATATCACCAAAACCGCCACGGGAGCTGCTGTTCCGGACGGTGATGGGTGGAAGGATATTGATCCCAAGTCGTATGTTTCTATGAATATGTGGGGACTGACGCCTGCGCTGATCGATCGTCTGTACGACGGTTTTCCCGCTTTTCTTGACAGCATTTCCGACAATCCCATGAAGGCAGAGTACCTGCTTCCGATGGAGGTCGATAAGCTGCTGCAGGCAGGACAGGCTACGGTCAAGCTGCTGCCGACGAACGACAAGTGGTTTGGCGTTACCTATAAGGAAGATAAGCCTGCCGTGGTTGCTGCCATCCGTAAGCTGATTGCGGACGGTGTCTACCCCTCGCCGCTGTTCCAATAATCATTTCCCGCACTAAGAAACATGTAGCCCCGACAGATTTTTCAGTCTGTCGGGGCTTTGGTTTTATAGCGGTTTAAGACCGTCATATAAGTCGTTAAAGGATTTCATTGTTTTGCATCTGCCATAGGAAAACTCTTTGTTATCTCCATACTGCAACAAAAAACACTTAGCTAATTCTTCTACGGTTTGTTCGAGCATAGTCATAAATTGCTTGTAAATTGTGTTATATTCTGCAGTATCCGGACAATAGTGACCGTCAATTAATCCTTCCGTCAGTTGATCTAACGGATATAATTTTAAATGCAATAATTCGTGAACGATCACTTCTTCAATATTTTCTTGCTTGGGATTTGTTGCATTCAACATCAAAATCGCTTTTCTATCATCGGGATCCACTTTGAAATCTCCGGTTTTCCAAAAGTGTTCGTCGTCTACGAGCTCTAATTTTATATCCCAAATATTTTTTAATCTTAATATTTCAATCCATTTATTGAACAACGGCTGAATTGCTTCGTACGTTAACATAATAACCTCCTATTTTATTTGTTGCCTTTATTTTATAAAGGCATTGTGTAACCTCTATGTACATAAGGATGCACACATTCATGGACTTCCTCTCGGAGGAAGGGCTTATTAATCCCATTATAGCATATATTGACAGAGAAAACAATCCCTCTGCCGAAATTCGTTTGTAGGGGAGGCGTTTCGCCTCCCGATTTTTCGTCACGTTGGACATGTGCGGGAGGGAAGTCTTGCTCTTATGACTAGGCAAGATGGAAATCAATCGATCGATTCAAGGATTGCTTGAATTTGAAACAACAATTTGATTATTGTTTTTTGACAAATATATGCTATAATAGAAGTACACCGGTGAAATGAATGTTGGAGGTGCTTTTATGCAGCTTGATTTAGGACAAAAAATACGCGAATTGCGTCGGCGAGATGGACGCACACAAGAAGCACTAGCTGAAGCTATTGGTGTTACATCGCAGGCAGTTTCCAGATGGGAGGCCAATGGAGGATATCCTGATATGGAAATGATTCCATCTATTGCAAATTATTTCGGTATTTCAATTGACGAGCTCTTTGGATATGATAATGAGCGTTCTAAAAGAATTGACGAATTAGTTAAAAAAATTGATCAGATGAATTCCCAAAATAACGGCGAGGATATCAATATTGATGAGTGTATTTTCCTTGCAAGAAATGCACTGATTGAATTTCCGGATAACGAAAAAATCATGTTGTGTCTCGCCTCGGTATTATATAACGCTGGTTATGTTCGTTATGGAGAATATCATTTATCCGACGATGAAGGCTATGATGTTTTAGATGTTGAAAAACATCGAACCTACTCCGAATGGAAAGAGGCAATATCTCTTTACGAGAAATTATTAAAAACCATGGAAAACGGAGAGCCACGCCATCGTGTAATCCGCGAACTCAGTCAGTTGTATTTGAACACAGGCGAATATACACGAGCACTTGAGGTGGTTGAGTCTGCCCCTAATATCTACAGTACAAGGGAAATTCTCAAAGCCAAGGCGGTAGACGGAAAAAAACGTGCTAAGGCTTACGGCGAGGCATTGTTGAAAATGGTTCGAGCTTGTTCTGAACTTATGGTAAGCGGTGTAATTGCCAATGAAAAAAACATGTCCGTAGCTGAAAAAGTGCAAAGCTTGCGAGGTGCTATCGAAATATTTGATACTGTTTGCACCGACGGTAATTACGGTTCACACCATTCCTATATAGCACGTGTCTATACGTTCCTTTCCCTATATTTGTGGTTAGATGAAAAAAAGGATGATGCATTTATGGCATTAGAGTCTGCACTTTCACACTTCCAACTCTATGATGAGAGCCATACAAAGGGAAAAGGCTACTATACTGCACCGCTGGTAAAATTGGTTCAGAATGAAGTATGGAAAAACGATCCTGATATTGATATGCCAATTGAAACATCTCACATAAGTCTTGCAAAGGATTGGCCTTGGTGGTGTGTTTCTGAGTGCGATGTGGTAAAAACTGAAATTCAAGGCGATCCTCGTTGGAAAGAATGGGTATCCAGGCTACAGTAACAAACTACTCTCTCCGCAGAGAGATGCCCCCAAAAGTTAGACACTTTTGGGGGCATCTCATTGAGGGGCTCTTCTGACTGTATGATTGCAATTCTATAATGCTCTACCTTAATCCCAACTGTCGACCATGTCATTGAAATCGCGGCTCTTTTCCTCGATGCTGGCCTCAAAGGCGGCACAGTGAGAGGCGAGCGTGTTGGAGTCCACCTCCGTCCACAGCTTCCATGCAAAGGTGGTGGGGTCATAGATCATGCCGATATCATATTTTCTCGTATCAAATACGATCTGAAGCATTTCCTTGGATTCCTGGTCGCGCGTGGATTTTCCCATCAGAACCGTATCGTGGAACATGGGATAAACGGTGTAGTAGGATTCGGCACTCAACGCTTCGATAATGACGGAAACCATCATCGAATCTCCGCAGGAGGTGGGAACACCGATGACGCTGTCGTAATGCTGCCAGACAAGGCTGGAGTAGTTTTCCTGTTCCTCATTGTATTTCGGAATGGGAAGAATACCGTAGTTGGTCTCCATATCACGCAGGGAAGCGGATGTCTTGACCATGCCGTACATGAACAGACCCTCATCTGCCTTGAATTTGTTGATTGGCGTTTCGCTCCAGCGGTAATCAACGTGATACATATAGTCGTACAGATCGGACATGACCTGAATGTTTTCTTCCTCGGCAAATTCATGGACGAAATAGCGGTCGTCCTCAATGTGGCCGATACTGTGTCCGGAGCCGCCGTACAGATATGCTACGACGTCAATGGCACCGAGTGCGCCGTACAGGTCGCCCGCGCTCCACTCGTCGTCACCATCCAGCTCACGCGTGACATCCTCTGCATATTCTGCCAACACCTCCCAGGTCCATTCCTGGTCACGAACAATCTCGTAGAGGTCGGTAATGCCGTTATCGGTGGCAACCTTGGTATTGAAATAAACGCAAGCAGTCGCGCCCTTATCCAACAGCAGCATTTCAGAGGAAGCAAACTGTGTTTTGTCGCCAAAAGTGAAGTTTTCAACGGAAGAGGCATTCCACCAAGGCATAGAAAGATCGATGTAGGGAAGATCGTCAT
Source organism: Clostridia bacterium (assembly GCA_017452545.1). GTDB lineage: Bacteria > Bacillota > Clostridia > Oscillospirales > CAG-272 > SIG644. The sequence continues at coordinate 41,594 of JAFTME010000145.1, forward strand.
CGCCAAGATCATAGAAAAGGTTTTCCAGCCACATACCGGAGAGCGTGTTGCTTCGCTGCACCATCATCTGGAAGTCCGTATCGCCGGTGTTAACGGCGTTGCGGATCTTACCGGGCAGCTCCGAGTCGGTGTGAAAATACGAATTGGTAATGGTAACGCCGTATTTTTCCTCGACGGCAGCGTTTCTTTGATATACCTCGTTTTCAAGGTGATCGCCGGTCATGGATTCAACGCTGATCTCTTCCCAAGGCGTCCAACCGCCGCCAACGTCTCCGTTGACCGCCCAGTGAATGACGCTGAAGGGCGCGTTATTGTAGTATTCATTGGGAAGATCGGGCTCAATGCGAGGCTCTTCCTCATCTGCGGGATCCTTCCCGGTACCGTTTTCGGATTCATCGGCGGGAGGAAGGTCATCGTCTGCGGGGGTATCGGCGCAGGCGACCGCTAAGAGCACCAGAAGCATTGCGAGAAGCAACAGTGTGAATCGTTTCATGAAAAGAAATCCTTTCAAAAATTATACTACATCATAGCATAAAAGCGGAGAACTGTCAACAGTTCTCCGCTTTTTTTGGCATAATGACAAAAATATTTGTGTAAAGTTCACAGAAATCAACCGAGCAAGACGATACCGATAAAAGCGGTAAGGATGGCAGCGTAATGCTTCCAGCTCAGTTTCTCGCGCAGGAAAATGCGTCCCCACAGAACGGAAAGTGCGCAGTATGCAGAGATGATGACCATACCGACAGAGAAGTCGCTGAACATGACTGCCATGTAGAAGACCTGGCCGACCGTTTCGCAGATTGCGCCGAGGTAGAAGTGCTTGTTACCGCTGAAGATGCTGTCCTTCTTGACGAATTTGATCCAGATAAAGGCAAAGACGGCAACAAGGAAGAAGGTCAGCTCAAAGGCAGAGTTGGCTGCGTAGTCGGTGATGATCCCCTCGCCACCGGGGCCCTCGATCGCAAAGATCATTTCGTCACCAAAGGTGCCGAGTGCATCGATGATCAGATAGGCAATGGGGAGCAGGAAAGCAAGAAAACTCTTGGCGTATTTGCGGTTTGCCTTTTCTTGACGCGCCTGCTTGACCTCTTCGTCCTCCATGTTTTCAATGAAGCCGAGAGCAACGATACCGACGGTGATCAGGATAACGGCAATAATGACGGTAGCGGAAATATCCTCTCGTGCGCTGCCGACGTTGAACAAGAGGCAGAGCAGAAATGCCAGAGCGCCGGAGCAGTTACAAATGGGAGAGGAAATGGACAGCTCGATATAACGGAGACCGATATAACCGAACACCATTGCCAGGATGTAAAGCGCTGCAACGGGCAGATAGCGGACGAAGTCGATGATCTTAAAATCGGTGTAGAGCAGGCTGGCGAGAATTTTTCCGCCGTCCGACTCCTCAAGAGCCGCAAGACCGATGGTGTTGTCGATCACGATGCTGCCGATCAGCGTGATGGCA
>JAFTME010000146.1 GCA_017452545.1 Clostridia bacterium
GTGGTCCTACCTGCACCGGCTCTACTACCATTCTCGTAGCAGTTGTTAAGGGTAAGGACGTTACCGTTGAGGGTATCAACGCAGCTATGAAGGCAGCTTCCTCTGCTTCCTTCGGCTACAACGAGGATCAGATCGTTTCCTCCGACGTTATCGGTATCACCTACGGTTCTCTGTTCGACTCCACCCAGACCATGGTGGCTAAGATCGACGACGACACCTACCAGGTTCAGGTCGTTTCTTGGTACGACAACGAGAACTCCTACACCAGCCAGATGGTCCGCACCATCAAGTACTTCGCAGAGCTGTAATATCGGTTCTCAAACAAAAAATCAGCGCAGGATCGCAAGATCCTGCGCTTTTTTATCTGCGAAAAGTATTGACAAGCAGAAACTCTTAGTGTATGATAATAGTGACGACGTTGTTGCTTTCACAGCTTACTTTTCATCATCTGTCAGGAGGATCGCTATGCTGAAAAAATCACTCGCATTATTCATCTCCCTCATTGTTCTTTGCACGCTCATGAGCGGCTGCGCCGAAAAGCAGTCCAAGATCATTGGAGATTCAAAGGGCTACAAGCCGTAGTATTTGAGCGTTTCACACGCGCACGAGGTTTCTCTCCCCGAAATCCCCGAAGAGCTTCAATCCTACGGGGTTACACTTCCTCGGGAATACACCTGCTCGACCGAAGGAATTGAGGTTCATCTGAATTTTTTCCAAAACCATTATCGCCTCGGAGAACTCATCCAGCTGGAAATTACCGTAACCAATCAACGTGATCAAAATTTCACCTTCCGCCAAGACAGCAGCGGCGGCTATCATCCCGGTGAATTTCGCTGCACCAACGGAGCAGCTCTTCACATCAACGAAACCTGCAGCGCCCCTCCACTCAACAGGAGCGGTTGGCCAACGGATGATATCAAGGAATTCACGCTCGCTCCGCAAGAAACCGTTACGTACGAATGTGCCTTCACGGCAACCCCCGCCTTTTTCATCCCCGATGAAGCCCTCACCTACACCTATCTCTGTAAGATCGACGACGTTACCGTAATTCTTCCCGTTACCGTCGAGCGCATCGCAACAGAATAAAAATTTACGTCGAAGCGCCACTCAACGTGCGCTTCGGCGTTTTTCCTTTCATCAGAAAGTGGGGAGAACTCTCCCAAAAGTGCTCTCCCCACCAATATTAAATGCTGTGCACCACCCAAGGCGTCTCCGCCCCGGTGATGCGCGTCAGCTCCTCGCGGTATTCCTTGAGATACTCTCCCGAGAGCACCTCGTTTTCTCCCGCGATCAGCAGTGCCGCCAGATAAAACGCAGCCGCCGAAGCAAAGCGTCCGCAAAGCGGAAACGCTTCATCCAGCTCCGAACGAGGAGATATACCCTCCTGCCCTGCCGTAAGCCCGTGCGCCTGTCGGTATGCGGCATCCGCCGCATGACAAGCAGCCAGCACAGCGCCAAGCAAATACGGCGCACGCGCCTCATAATCGGCACAATCCGCACCCCTCTCGCCCAGCAGCGCCAACGTCGCCTCGTAGATCTCACGGTTGGTCATCTCACGTCACACTCCGTCAGGCAGCCGCAATGCCAAGATCCAGCAGTACGACCTCTTCGGGGTAGACCGTCTTGGCACCGTACAGGTGCAGACCCTTGACCGCATCGGCAAAGCGCTTCTCGGGACGGTAAGCGTCGATCTCGGACAGCTGCTCCGCAAACGCGATCGCGCGCTTGGTGCGAACCAGACACTTGTGGTAGGTCACACCGCCGTCGCTCTCCGTTACAATATTGGGGCTGACGTAGACCTTGCAGCCGCCAATGCTGCCAAGGCAACCTGCCTCCAGTGCCTCACCGTTGTCGGTAGACAGTGCGATCTTGGCCTTGAGAATGAGCGCCGCAACCTCGGGAGATACCTCCATAACGATATCGGACGTGTCGCCAACACCCTTGCCGTACAGAATGGTACGCGCACGGATCAGATCGTCCATGATGTTGTCCGCAGTTGCCGCTGCGTTGCTGACGGTGGTGCCCGCCTCGCCGTACAGACCGAATACGTAAGCATCAGCGGTGTTGGCAAGTGCCGCAGCCGCCACACGCATCGCCTCGCTCATCAGAACGGGGGTCGCCTGTGCACGGTCAATATCATCGATCTGGAAGTTGAAATACTTCGCCTGATCGATCACCAGCTCGCGTGCCGTGTCGCTCAGCGTCTCGGGATTGTTCATATCGGTGTTCTTGGTGTAATCGCCCACCGTTACCGCGCCCACGCCGCAGATCTTGACACGCGCACCCTTCTCGCGAATGTCACCCTCAAAGCTGCGATTGCAGTTTGCAACGCCGATGTAGCGCTGATCCAGCGCAGTTGCCAGAGTCTCACTCCAGACCGTAGGAATAAAATTTGTGATAGCCATATGTTTTCTCCTTTTCTTTTTAAAAAATCGTTGTTGTATTATTGCCAGTGCTTCATGCTCTCAAGAATGAGCGCATAATTGTCACGTACCTCGCGCCGATCCATGGCGCGTACCTGTGCGGGCGTCAGAAGTGTCGGAGCATCCTCTCCGTCAGAGCAGCCTGCCGAGCGGCGTGCGTTGCGCTCGTTAAGCGCTTGCGCCTCGCGCTGCAAGCTCTCCTCCTCCGTCAGCGCCGTCGCGGGGACCTGCCCCGTCGTCTCCACCGTCATGCTCCTGCCCTCCTCTCTCGCTCGCACAAATATCCTCCAGCAGCTTTGCCCGCATGGGAAGAATTCCCGCAGGCAAGCACTCCAGATACTGTCGCAGCGTAATGTGACCGCCGTCAAGCAGCCTGTCCAGCGTGCTCTGCGTGCCGCTGGCACTGTATCGGCTGATATTGCCGACCTCGACCTTGGCGCAAAGCGCCGCACGGCGCAGCAGCGAAAAATCCGCAAAGCCCGCCTGCTTGCCCGCACCCGCAGCGATCGTCAGTGGACGGCGATCGTTGTAGCACGCGCACATCATGTCCGCCCAAATGCTGACCACGTCCTCGATGCACTGCAGATACGCCGCGCTGACCTGCTGGACCGCCGTTCTCGACGCCTCCTGCAGCGCCAGGATCGCACTGGTGTTGTGCGCCTGCGCCGAGCCGAGCGCCGTGTCCGTCGCGCCCATCATTTCCTTGGTCACCGCCATAGCGTTTTCGATCAACGCCATATAGCCGTCCTGCAGCTGCCCCGTGCCGACCACCTGTACCGCATCGGACAGATTGCCGCCCACGGCAGCCACCGCCTGACCGACCTCGCCGCTCCATTCGGGAATACGACTCTTGTCGTAGATCACCTTGGAAAACGCCGTGTCCGTCATGTGCTTCATCACCATGGCATACGCACGGTTGATGTATTTCTGATTGGGGATCATCGCCGTCACAGGTGCCGTCCCGTGGAAGCAGCTGCGGCGCGGCATCCAGTTGAAATACGCCACGGGATACAGTCGCTGCGCCGTTCTGACGCGTCGCAGCACAACCTCTGCCGTGGATCGCTCAAACCAAACCACCCCGTCCTGTTTCCAGAATTTGGTCAGCACCGTCGCCTTGGCTTCGCTCTCGCCCTCAAGCTCGGGCGTCGCCACCGTGCGATCCGCCGTACCGTAGTAGACATCGGGACGGATCTTTTTGCACGCGTCGGCAGAAAGCCCTGCCGCCTTGCCCTCACGCCGCAGCGCGCCGACGCTCTCACGCCCCGCCAGAATGATGTACTCCTGCCCCTGAATGTCCGCACGGTTCATGTCCGCGCAAAACAGCTGCGTATTTGGCCAGGTCACCGTGCGAATATCTCCCGCAAAGGGACCGGAACCGCGCGCCTTCGGATCCCAGTAGCAATACAGCACCCCATCGCCCGACAGCGCCGCATCCAAAAGCAGCCGATATACCAGCCGATCCATGCGGCAGCGCTCCCAGCGATAGCAAACGTGACGGTTGAGCAGCGCCACACTCTGTCGCAGCGCCTCCGGGGATACCCCAGCAGGCGCGCCATCCTCGGTGTACGTCACGGAAAGATTTCCGCCCGCCACCGTACTGATCAGATAATCCGTCACCCGACGCACCACGTTGAATACCGGGCGCGGCAACGAGGGCGGTGCATCCTCTCCCCATTGCTCTCCGCGGTAAAAGCATTCGTTGCGCCAGACCGTCTCATCCAAGCGCAGCTTGCGCTTGAAGGCACGGCCGGCCTCGTATTGCTCCCACGTCTTTGTCTTAAAAACTCGACTCATTGTACTCCTTTCTTTTCATCAGCGCCGCAGGGTCAAGCCCAGCGCCAACAGTCGGAATGCTCCGCAGCATTCCCCTCGCACGTGCAGCCGCAAATGCCGCAGCCGTCCCGCATCCATACGGCGAACCGCCTCGCAGGGCGTCTCCCCCGTCAGAAAAATGCACACCGCCGTATCGCGTCCGCGCTCCGTTTTGGCAGAGATCTCCACCGCCTGCCCACGCTCACCCTCCGCGCAGATCATGACCTGCCCCGCACGCAGCAAGCGCCCCGGATGCTCCGTCGGCAGCACGTGACTCTCCCAACGGAACGCAATGGGATGCAGCAGCCCCTCAGCATCGGTGTCACCGCGCGCCTCGGATGAAAACGCATACACCGCCTTGCCGCGTCGGAAGACCACGTCCTCCCCGCACAGCAGCATACCGTCGGGATCGATCCCCTCGTAGCTGAAAAAGCAGTCCTGCTGCTCGTTCCAAAGCCAGACGCGCGCCGCCTCACCGGGAAGATACAGCCATACCTCCCCGCGCCCGCGGTCGTACAGCAGCCGACCGCCCCTTGCATGGCGCTGCGTCAGCAGCTCCGCGATGGGCGTCGAGATCATCTGCGCGTTGCATTCATCCGCTTCATCCGTGTTTGCCGTCCATCGCAGCAGCGAACGACCGCAAATACTGATCGGACGGTTACCGACCGCCACCGCACCGTGCGGTGCCGTGCAGCCGAGTGTGGCGTTGATGGTCAAAAGCCCCAGATTTTCGCGCTCCATGCGATCGCTTTCGGTCATCAGTGTGTGCGCCTCGGTAAACAGCAGCACCCGATCGTATTGCCGCGCCATAGCGGTAATGCCATGAATACCGTCCCCGACGTGCATACACCCCTCGTCAAGCAGATACAGCGGCATCGCCTCGGGCACCAGCTCGCAGCAACGCATCCGATCGGCAGGGCTGACCGCCTTGGTACGGTACAGCGCCCCGCCGTCCGCACCGCCGCCAAACAGCATGTCACTCTCGGCAACGTCCTGCAGACGGATCGCCATCCGACACCCGGCAAACGCAGCCCGCTGCACCTCGTTTGCCGTCGGCAGCGCCATCACCACGTCGATCACGCTTCCCGCATACACCGTCCGCCCAAACTCCAGCGCCGTGTTGACCGTATCATGCCGCCAGCCCTCGGCAATCTCTCCGTCAATGCGAACAAGATCCAGGCTGACCGCCGCCATGTGCAGCCGCAGCTGCACCGTGTTGCTCTCCAATACGTAGCGGATGCGTACACGATCTGTCAGCAGATTACGCGGCTGATGCACCTCACCCGCATTGAGTGACGTCCATCCGTCGCCGTACAGCGGCACGTACGGAACGATCGCCCTTGCCACCGTCGGTGCCAGCTGCATCATACCCGTGCCGTCCATCAAAATCACCGTGCCGCCCACCTCGCAGAACTCCACCGAACCCTGCGCGCTCGTACAAACGCCGATCTCGCGCAGGCTGTCGCCCTTGCCATATCGCATGGAGAACACGCGGTCACCCGCTACCATATAAAGCCAACCCTCTCCGTTGCTCTCATGATAGTACGCTCCGCGCACCTCCTCGTCAAATACCGCGATCGGCGCATAGCCGTCCCTTCGGCAAAGAGATCCGTCCGCTCTTACACGCAGATTGCAGATGTCCTTGGCATACACCTCACCACTGCGCGCCACACCGTGACCGATCCCCGTAAACCTCTCGGCGCGCCAGCTCGTATGCGCGCCCTTTTCCTTCAGATTTGCCAAACCAAACTCCTTCCTCGCTCAAAGCTCAACTCCAGACGATCCCATCTCCGCGCGACGCAAAACGGAAGTCCTCCATCTGTCGCTCGCTGTCCTCCGACAGCGACGGCACACTCATCACCCCGTAGCGCAGCGCTTCGGGTGCGTGCGTCAGATGGTGCGGATGATCCGATGCGTCCTCGGTGCGCGTCGGGTCGCACAGCAGCCCCTTCATGCATTCGATCAGCTCACAGCAACTCGCCGATATTCTGAGCCGCGGCACACCGTCCTCCCCGTGCAGATACTCCCGCAAAAGACGCCAGCCCTCCACACGCCGATCGTCCGCCCGCCGCATCGGCGGCATTCCCGGAACCGATTGCATTACAGCCACACCGGATAACCCGCTGTCCTGCCTGCGGTTCCATAAGTCGGGGGATGCGACCACGTATCGTACCGCCTGCCCCGCACATAGCGATACTACCTGCCGCGCCGCCTCGCGCAGCGTCAATCCCGAAGCACATCGCTCCGAGAGCACCGAAAGTCGCCCGTCTGCGCCGCGAGCGATCAAAAGCGCCGCCAGACGGTCAAAGCCGTAATCCATGGATATGAACGCCTCTGTTGTATTCCCCGTCGGCGCCTCTCCCCCGGAGCCCTCCGGAAAAACGTGCCGTTCCTCGGAAAACTCGGGAAAGAATTGCCCCTCAAAGACGTCCCAATGCCCGTATAACCAGGCATCGCGCATACGCGGCGGCAAGCTCTCCAGCTGCTTTATGTACCCGGGATCTGCCCGCATCAGCACGGGATTGTCTGTCACGCGCGCCGGGATAAAGCAGTATTCCTCGGCATCCTCCCCCGCGCGGTAGACACGATCCACAAACAGTCGCTTGACCCAGGCGTGCCCCACGCCCCCCGGGTTGCAGGTCAGATACATTCTCCGTGGATAATCGCCCACACCGCGCAGACACGCCTTGAGGACGGTAAACACTTGTTCCGTCATCTGCGTTGCCTCGTCGATCGCAATGATATCATATTCCTGTCCCTGATAGCGCAGCATGTCCCGATCACAATCGCAATATCCGCAATCAATGCGGCTGCCGTTGGCAAAAATAAAGGCGCTCTCCCCGGCGTGCCATCGCACGACCTGCCCATATTCCCGCAAGATCGGAAACACGTGATTTGCCTTAAGCTCTGCAAGCGTCCGTCGCATGAGCAGGCAGCGAATTCCCTCGTAGCGTAAGCACATCGCCACCAGCTTGCGGCGCAGCGCCCAGGATTTCCCGCCGCCCCGCGCTCCGCCGTAGGCCGTGTAGCGTGCCGTCGATGCAAAGAACGCCGCCTGCTTGTCGTTCGGCACACCGCCGATATGAACCGTCCTCATGTCCTCACTCATACGCCTGCCGCCTCAATGTCGTGGTCAAAAACGACACGGATCTCCTCGCCCGCACCCTCTCGCGAACCGCGCTCCTCATCATAGCCCAGCCGCCGTTTGAAAAACGTCGCCGTCAGCGTTGCAGAGCCGCCGGGATAGTGCGTCGCGTTGAGCGCCTCGTCCTCAAGCAGCGTCATCACACTGTCGTAAAGCTGCGGATATTGCGCCCCCAGCTCCTCAAAGCGCTTAAGCCCTACGCCAAGACATCGACAAAAGCCTGCGGGATTGGGAAAGATCGCAGCCTTGTCGCCGCCCTTGCCCTCGTTTTTCGCATGACATTGCCGAATGTAGCGCTTGAGCGCCTTCATCAGATCACCGCTCTCAAACAACGCCTCTGCCGTCAGCCTTCCCTTACGTACGATATTTGCCATCCATATAACCACTCTCCTTTCCTCCGGTGCGAGTGCATTATAACACCCTTAAACCATGCCAAACAATGTCACCTCCTGCCTTTTACTGCCAAAATAAAAAAAGCCCTCTCCGCACGGGAGAGAGCAAAAGGGGAAGCGCGCCTCGTCGGGCGTCCTTCCCCTTGTTTCTTTTGATTAAGCCCAACTCATCGAGGTAGGCTTAGGATCGTTAATGATGATCGGCTTGAGGAACGCAACCGCCTTGCAAAGACCCTCGTCAATGCTCATCAGACTGTCCTCATGCTCGATCGACAGCACGCGATCGTAGCCGCACAGACGCAGATTGGAAACCAGATCGCGCCAGTAAGCCTCGCCGTTGCCGTATCCGACCGTGCGGAATACCCACGCGCGATGGATCTCATCGCCGTAGTGCTTGGTGTCAAGCACACCGTTCTTCGCCGTATTGTAGGTGTCGATCTTGGTGTCCTTGGCGTGTACGTGATAAATCGCGCCCGCCAGCTCGCGGATCGCAGCCACAGGATCCATTCCCTGCCAGATCAGGTGAGAGGGGTCAAAGTTGGCGCCGATCGCATCACCGACCGCCGCGCGCAGGCGCAGCAGCGTCTCGGGATTGTATACACAGAAGCCGGGGTGCATCTCAAAGGCGATGTGCGGTACGCCGTGTGCAACCGCAAATGCCGCAGCATCCTTCCAGTAAGGAATGACCTTTTCATTCCACTGCCACTCCAGGATCGCAAGGAAATCCTCAGGCCAAGGGCAGGTAACCCAGTTGGGGTACTTTGCGCCCTCGTGGTCACCGGGACAGCCGGAGAAGGTGATGACCGTGTCAACCCCCATCTTTTCCGCCAACAGCACCGCATTGCGGAAATCCTTGTCAAACTGCGCAGCGATCGCCGCGTCGGGATGCAGCGCGTTGCCGTGAGCCGCCAGCGCGCAGACCTCCATGTCATATTTCTTCAGCGTCGCCATGAACGCTTCATACTTTGCCTCGTCAGAGAGCAGCTCCTCAGGGTTGCAGTGTGCCTTGCCGGGATAACCGCCCGCGCCAAGCTCTACCGTATGTACACCCAGGCCGGACAAGATCTGCAGCGTCTCCTCCAGTGACTTGGTTCCGTAAAGATTTGCAAGTACGCTCAGTTTCATGTTGTTTCCCTTTCGTATAGGATAAGAATTTGCAATGAATATCAGAAGTAGTAAGCCTCACCCGTCTTGGCAGAGGTGTAGATACCCTCCAGAATACGGGTAACGGTGTAAGCCTGCTCGGGCGTGACGCAAGGCGTCTTGTCGTTGACGACCGCGTCGATCCACTGTCTTGCCTCACGAACCTCGGGTGCTTCGTTGCCGTTTCCGTCGTAGAATGCAACGCCGCCGGCAGCCAGAGAGGGCTTGAGCACGTACTGGCAACCGTTGCGAATGCCGTTGATGCGGATGCCGTCCAGCATATCAGCACCGGCCTTGGTGCCGCAAATGGTGGTGATCGCCTCACGCGTGTCCAGCATATTGAGCGCCCAGGAGGACTCCAGCATAATGGTCGCACCGTTCTCCATGACGATCATACCGAACGCACTGTCCTCAACGGTAAACTTCTCGGGATCCCAGTCGCCCCATGCGTTGCCCGTCTTGGTGTCGTTGTTAAGCTTGTGGAAGGTCGAGCCGATGCAGTACTTGGGCTTGTAGTTGTCCATCATCCACAGCGTCAGGTCAAGCGCGTGCGTACCGATATCGATCAGCGGACCGCCGCCCTGCTCGTACTCGTTAAGGAATACACCCCAGGTAGGAACAGCTCTGCGACGCAGCGCCGTTGCCTTAGCGTAGTAGATCTCGCCGAACGTGCCGTCGACAGCCTCTTTCTTCATGTACATTGCGTCGGGACGCTGACGGGACTGATAGCCAATGGTCAGCTTCTTGCCGGTGCGCTCTGCAGCATCCAGCATCTTCTTTGCCTCGACGGAGTTGATTGCCATGGGCTTCTCGCACATAACGTGCTTGCCTGCCTCCAGCGCATCAACGGTGATAAAGCTGTGTGCGCGGTTGGGCGTGCAAACGTGTACGACGTCAATGGTCGTATCCTTGAGCAGCTCCTTGTAATCCTCGTAAACAGCAGCGTCGGGCGTGCCGTACTTTGCCTTAGCAGCCTCTGCACGCTCTACGATGATATCACAGAATGCTACCATCTCTACGTTATTCAGCTTGGACAGCGAGGGCATATGCTTGCCGTTTGCGATACCGCCGCAGCCGATAATACCAATTCTTACCTTTTCATTCGGTCCGAGTCCCATTGTTACATCCTCCATAATCAGAAAATTCGCACCATGTGCGCCTATGTCGCGCGGCATATCCGCGCAAACCTTACCATATCATACCGCATTTCCGAGCAGATTGCAAGTGCTATTCGTGATTTTTTTTGAGATTGGAGATTTGCACAAAATCCGCCCTCTTTTTTTGTGCAAAAATCTTGAAATCCCGTTCCAACTGTGCTAAAATATACCCATAAACCAAAGCGGAGGTCTTAATATGAATTACCGAACCGAACACGATTCCATGGGCGAAATTGCCGTTCCTGCCGACAGACTTTGGGGCGCCCAGACCCAGCGCAGCCTGCAAAACTTCCCCATCGGAGAAGAGAGAATGCCAAAAGAGATCATCCGCGCCTTCGGCTACCTGAAAAAAGCCGCCGCTCGCGCCAATGCCGCCCTGCGCCCCGCGCGCATGACGGAGCAAAAATGCACCGCCATTGCCAACGCCTGCGACCGCATTATCGACGGCACGCTGCACGACCATTTCCCGCTCGTGGTCTGGCAGACCGGCAGCGGAACGCAGAGCAATATGAACGCCAATGAAGTCATCGCCAACCACGCCAACACCGCCGCAGGCGAGACGCTGCTGCACCCCAACGATGACGTCAATATGTCCCAGTCCTCCAATGATACCTTCCCCACCGCCATGCACGTCGCCGCCGTCCTCTCCGTCGAGCAGACCCTGCAGCCTGCCCTTGAGAACCTCATCGCAACGCTCAAGCGCCTGGAGGAGGAAAACGCAGACGTCGTCAAAAGCGGCAGAACCCACCTGCAGGACGCAACCCCCATCCGCTTTTCCCAGGAGATCAGCGGCTGGCGCGCTTCGATCGAAGCCGATCTTTCCATGATCACCGACGCACTGGAATACCTGCGCCCCTTGGCGCTGGGCGGCACCGCCGTCGGTACCGGACTCAACGCCCCGCAGGGCTTTGACGCCGCCGTCGCCCGCGAAATATCCCTCCTTTGCGGCACACCGTTCAAGACCGCCGAAAATAAATTTCACGCCCTGACCTCCAAATGCGAGCTGGTCACCGTCCACGGCGCGCTCAAGGCGCTCGCCTGTGACCTCATGAAAATCGCAAACGACATCCGCCACCTCGCCTCCGGTCCCCGTTGCGGACTCGGCGAGATCACCATTCCCGAAAATGAGCCCGGCTCCTCTATCATGCCCGGCAAGGTCAATCCCACTCAGTGTGAGGCGATCACCATGATTGCCGTCCAGGTCATGGGCAACGACGCCGCCATCGGCATAGCAGCCTCGCAGGGCAACTTCGAGCTCAACGTCTTTATGCCTGTCCTTGCCTATAACTTCCTGCAATCCGTCCGCCTGCTCGCCGACGGCGTCCGCTCGTTCGATGCCCGCTGCGTCAGCGGCATTCGGGCAAACCGTCAGAAAATGCACGATAACCTGCACAACTCGCTCATGCTCGTCACCGCCCTCAACCCCCATATTGGCTACGAAAACGCCGCCCGCGTCGCAAAAAAGGCATACGCCGAGAACATCTCCCTGCGCGACGCCTGCCTTGCCCTCGGCTACCTTACCGCCGAGCAGTTCGATGCAGCCTTCAAGCCCGAGGAAATGGCATAAAACGGCGCTCGGGAGGCGCAAGCCCCTCCAAAAAATTCATATCAAAACCAAGGAGCTCCCATGAATATCCGCGAACAATCCCTCAAGCAGCATTACGAATGGAACGGCAAGATCGAGGTCGTCACCCGTTGCCCCATCGAAACCAAGCAAGACCTCTCCCTCGCCTATACCCCCGGCGTGGCCGAGCCCTGCCTTGAAATCCAAAAGGACGTGCAAAAATCCTATGAGCTGACCCGTCGCTCTAACCTGGTCGCCGTCGTCACGGACGGCACCGCCGTCCTGGGGCTGGGCGATATCGGCCCCGAGGCAGGTATGCCCGTCATGGAGGGCAAGTGCGCCCTGTTCAAGGCATTCGCCGACGTTGACGCCTTCCCTCTTTGCATCCGCTCCAAGGACGTGGACGAGATCGTCCGTACCGTCTATCTACTTTCGGGCAGCTTCGGCGGCATCAATCTGGAGGACATCAGCGCCCCCCGCTGCTTCGAGATCGAGCGCAAGCTCAAAGAGATCTGCGACATTCCCGTCTTTCACGACGACCAGCACGGTACCGCCATCGTCGTCGCCGCCGCCCTGCTCAACGCCCTCAAGGTCGTCGGAAAATCCATCGACACCGTCCGTGTCGTTATCAACGGCGCAGGCGCCGCAGGCATCTCGATCGGCCGCCACCTGCTCAATATGGGCGTAACAGATCTTACCATGGTCGACCGCTTCGGTATTCTTTGCGAGGATATGCCCGAGCTCAACGCCGCTCACGCAGACATCGCCAAGCTGACCAACCGCCGCCACCTGCACGGCACGCTCGCCGACGCCCTCTGCGACGCCGACGTATTCATCGGCGTGTCCGCCCCCGGCGTCCTGTCGCAGGATATGGTGCACTCCATGGCAAACGACGCCATCGTCTTCCCCATGGCGAACCCTACCCCCGAGATCATGCCAAGCGAAGCTCTCGCTGCCGGTGCCCGTATCGTCGGCACAGGACGCTCCGATTATCCCAATCAGATCAACAACGTCCTCGCCTTCCCCGGCATCTTCCGCGGTGCGCTCGACTGCCGCGCCTCCTGTATCAACGAGGAAATGAAGGTCGCCACCTCCTATGCCCTCGCCGCCCTCATCCCCGAGGACGAGCTTAACGAGCAAAATATCATTCCCAACGCACTCGACCGACGTGTCGCCCCCGCCGTCGCCGCCGCTGTCATCAAGGCAGCCCACCAAACCGGCGTAGCGAGGGTGTAAATAATAGAAAAAAGCGGGGGAGAAAACTTTTTGCAAAAAGTTTTCTCCCCCGCGCCCCCTCTTTCAAAAACCTTACAGAATTAGGGGCTTGCAAACGGCATGGCGTATGCCGTTTTTTATTTTACCAGTTTTGCCAGTCTTTCTGCCTCAGCAAGAATTAAAATCTTCCGCGCTTTGTTTTCGCCATACGCTACCGCCTCGGCATGAAGCTTTTTATATATATTTTCTAACTCTGCATATCCTTCGGAAGTAGGATTCTTCACCGCTTTCTTGTAAGCAAAAGGTCGATAAACAAAATACGATAGCAAGAAAGAAATAATACCTCCTATAAAGGCACCGAGTGCCATGATAGAAAAAATATTGAAAAACGGACTGTCCGCCAGCAAATAATCTGACAATTCACTTATCGAAACCGAATCAAGAATCATCGAAAGTATAACTATTCCAACCATACTGAAAATTGCCGCACCTATAAATGTTATAATCGTAGCTTTCCAAGTAGTCACATAGTCCTTGCCATAATGCTTTAGCCACTCTTCAAAAGTAACGTCCGATTTTATGATCGGCTCCTTTTCCGGCATCATGCTTTGAAGAGCAAAATATTGACTCTCCAGAGATTCCAACCGCTCGTAATTCTCCATACTCGTGTCGCGTTCAAACACCAGCTTGGTAAAATCCACCGTTTCGGTTTGGGTATGCACGTAATTCACGCTTCCGTTTCCGATCGTGGCAACCGGGCGCGATGTCTGGCTAAAAACGCGCTGACTGCTCTTCAGTCGCCATCCAAAGCTTCCATACAACTCAATGAAATAACCCTCCGCCGCATTGGCAACATCCATCGTTTTAATTTCAAATCCCATACCGTTTCCTCCTGTTTTTTGGAATTTCCCGGATTTTCCTCATTATATCACATATTTCTCTTGATGTCAACCCTTTTGAGTTAATCTTTTTATCTCAAAAAGGTTAAGATATATGTAAGAAGTATGTTGGAGGATCCCTGTCATGGATATTGGAGAAGCCGTAAAGCTGCGGATTTTGGAATTGTGCGCCACTCATCACATCACGGTAAATAAGCTTGCTACCATCAGCGGCATTACACAATCCACATTAAATAATATCGTCAGCGGACGAAATAAAAGCGCCACCGTCTCCACCGTTAAAAAGATCTGTGACGGCTTGGATATCACGATCGTTGAATTTTTTACATCCTCTCTGTTTGAGGACCTTGAGCAAGAAGTAAAATAATGATAGCCCTTCACTTCAAAAAACTTTTCAAAGTTTTTTGGGAAGGGGTGTGGGGAAACCCTTTTGTTCACAAAA
>JAFTME010000009.1 GCA_017452545.1 Clostridia bacterium
AAAGTTTCCCCAAACCCCTTCAAAAAACTTGAAAAAGTTTTAGAATGAATTCCAAGCGGTTCTATTCTACGGAAAGAACATCAAACTCCGATATGGGGTCCCTCCCCCACAAGCAAGGGAAACGGATTGTGGGGCACTACCCCACGCCCTGCTGAAAACTTTTTTGCAAAAAGGTTTTCAGCGGGGCGTGGGGCGCGCCCACATCTCATCCCCATCAGCTTCTCTCAAACTGGTGATCCAGATTCTGCTTACTCATCTGCATTGCCACGGGGCGACCGTGGGGGCAGACGGTGATATCGGGCAGCTTCATCAGCTGCTCTACGAGCCAGTGCAAATGCTCGGGCGCGTACTGCCGTCCTGCCTTGATGGCTGCCTTGCAGGCGCCCTGATACAGTGCCCGCTCAAACAGAATATCGCGTGTCAGACGGGCGTTGCCCGTGTTGGTTTTGATGCGGTCGGCAATGGTGCAGAGCATGTCGCTTGCCGTCTCGCGCGACACGCCCTCGGGCAGTGCCGTAACCTCAACGGTGTTGCGGGAGGTGGTAAAAGCAAAGCCGATCGCCTCCAGCTCCTTTTGATATTCACTCAGCGCCGTGACCTCGTCGCTCATCATCATGACCTCAAGCGGGATCAGCAGCAGCTGCGAGGTGGGGGCGGTTTCGTGCAGACGGGCGCGCAGCTGCTCATAGAGCAGGCGCTCGTGGGCAGCGTGCTGGTCGATCACCAGCATTTTATCGCCCGTTTCCACAATGATGTAGGAGTGGAAGACCTCACCGACAATGCGCCAATCGGCGATCGGCTTTTGAGGCTGCGGCTCGCTGTGGGCGGGCTGCGACGCAGGCTCGCTTGTCTTCGCAGGCGGCACGGGGGCTACCGTCGGCTGTGCAGACGGCGCTGCAACAGGTGCCACGACGGGCACCGCAGGCGGCGTTTCTTCTTTTTTTGCAACCGTGGGTTGTGTTTTTGAACCTGCGCTGTCTTTTTTGACACCAAGATAGTCTCTTGCGTACTGCTCGGCGGTCATATGTACAAAGCGGCTGCTTGCCTCCGGAGGGGGCGGCTCGCGCCGTTCGCCCGTGCTGCAAGCTCCCTGCTCCGTCGGGATCGGCTGCTGCAGAACAGCAGGCGGCATATCGTCGGGAAGCGTATCGACGGGGGGCGGTGCGGCCGGAGGAACGACGGGAGAAACGGCGGGCGTGGCGGGCGCGGCAGGTGTGACGGCAGGCATGCTGCCCAGCGTCATCTGCTCGCCGCGCTCGGCGCCTCCCTCGCGCTCTGCCGCACGGTCACGCACGGGAACGAAGGCGTCGGATACACGGCGCGCGGGCGCGCTCGGCTTTTGCGCCGATGACTCACCCGTCGGCTTTTTGGGGGCGGCAAAGTGCAGCTCGGGACGGGTTTCGTCTGCTGCGAGTGCGCTTCGCACGGTGGTATAAATGACGGTAAAGACCGAGGATTCTCTGCTGAATTTGACCTCGAGCTTGGCGGGATGGACGTTGAAATCGACCAGCTCGGGGCGAATGGAAAGGTTGAGCACGCAGCAGGGGAATTTGTCGGTCGGCATAAACGAATGGTATGCCTGCTCCAGCGCTGCGGCTGCGGGTGCGCTGCGGACACAGCGACCGTTGATAAAAAAGTTTTCGGCGCTTCGGCTGCCGCGCACGAAATCGGGGCGGCTGATGTAGCCCCACAGATCCACGCCCTCACAGCTGCCGCGCACCTCGATCATGCGGTTGGCAAACTCTTTGCCAAAGACGGCGTAGATGGCAGCCTTGAGGTTGCCGTCGCCTGCCGTTTGCAGCTTTCGGTTGCCGTCCACGATCAGCTGGAAGGCGATGTCGGGACGGGAGAGCGCGATCTTTTCGACGATGGTAATGACTGCTTGTGCCTCGGTCGCATCTCGGCGCATAAACTTGCGGCGCGCCGGCACAGAGGCGAACAGCTCCTCGACGATCACGGTGGTACCGACCATGCAGCCTGTCTCGCGGACGCTGATAAGATTGCCCTGGCTTGCCTCCAGCACGTTGCCCATTTCGGCATCGCGGCGGCGGGAAAGGATACGCATCTCGCTGACCGAGGCAATGGCGGCAAGTGCTTCACCGCGAAAGCCCAGTGTCATAATGGCATCCAGATCTGCGGCACTTGTGATTTTACTGGTTGCGTGGCGGCGGATGCACATGGGCAGATCCTCTGCCGTCATACCGTCACCGTCGTCGGTCACGCGCATAAACGTCATGCCGCCGTTTTGTATCTCCACCACGATGCGGTGTGCGCCCGCGTCGATGGCGTTTTCTACCATCTCCTTGATGGCGGAGGCAGGTCGCTCCACGACCTCACCCGCGGCGATGCGGTTGGCTACCGCGAACGGCAGCACCTGAATCCTTCCCATAGCGACTCCTTTCCGAAAATAATTTCACACGTGTGATTGCGGGATCATACAGCTGCACTATCAGCCGTTTTTCAAGCGGCGCTGCAGCTGGAACACCAAATTCATAACCTCAAGTGGGGACATAACGTTGAGGTCTGCCGCCCTAAGCTCTGCGATAACCTGCTCGTTGATGCAGTCCTGCAGGCTCATGGCGCCATCCTCGGCGTGCTCGGGCAGTACGGGAGTGATCTCGGCGCGCGTCTTGCCCACGCCAGCTTCGATATCGGCAAGCACGGCACGGGCACGGCGAATGACCTCATTGGGCAAGCCCGACAGCTTTGCGACCTCGATGCCGTAGCTGTCATCGGTTGCGCCGCGCACGATCTTGCGAAGGAAGGTGATGCTGTCTCCCCTTTTTTTGGCGGCGATATGGTAATTGACGATACCATCGAACTCCTGCTCCATGCTCGTCAGCTCGTGGTAGTGGGTGGCAAACAGCGTTTTGGCACCAATCTTTTTGCTGTTGGTATATTCCACGATGGCGCGGGCGATGCTCATGCCGTCATAGGTGGAGGTGCCTCTGCCGACCTCGTCGTAGATGATCAGGCTCTGCTTGGTTGCGTTTTGCAGTATGTAAGCGACCTCGTTCATCTCCAGCATAAAGGTCGACTGACCGCTGGCAAGATCGTCCGAGGCACCCACGCGGGTGAATACCTGATCGACCACGCCGATGCGCGCCTCCTTGGCGGGAACGAACGAGCCGATCTGCGCCATCACCACGATGAGCGCGACCTGTCGCATATAGGTGGATTTACCTGCCATATTGGGGCCTGTGATCAGCATCAGGCGCTGATCGCCGGTGTTGAGCTCGGCGTCGTTGGGAACGAAATAGGAATCCTTGACAAACTGCTCGACCACGGGGTGGCGTCCCTCCGAGATCGAGATGGTATCACCGAGATCGACGGTAGGGCGGACGTAGTGATTGACCGATGCCACGGTGGCAAGGGAGAGATACACGTCCGTTTCGGCAAGCAGCGCCGCCGTTGCCTGCAGTCGCTCACCGGCGGCTGCCACGACGCCGCGGATCTGCTGAAAGACGTCGTATTCCAGCGAATGCAGCTTATCCTTGGCGCCGAGGATGGTTGACTCGGTATCCTTGAGCTCCTGTGTGATATAGCGCTCACAGCCCGACAGCGTCTGCTTGCGGATATAGTGCGCCGGCGCCTGCGAGATGAGCGATTTGGTAATTTCAATATAATAGCCAAAGACCTTATTAAAGCCGATCTTGAGTGTTTTGATGCCGGTCTTTTCTCTCTCTTCTGCCTCAATACGCTCAACCCAGCCCTCACCGTTGGTCATGATATCACGAAGCTGGTCGATGTCGATATGATAGCCCGGGAGGATCATGCCACCCTCTCTGACCGAGAAGGGCGGATCCTCGACGATGGACTGCTCTATCAGCGTATAGATATCCTCCAGCGTATCCAGCTCCTCGCAGATGCGGCGCAGCGCGCGGCTGCGGCAATCCGACAGCTTACTCTTGAGCTCGGGCAGAATGGAAACGGTATTCGCCACAGCGCGCAGATCCTTGGCGTTTGCCGTGCCATAGACGATCTTGGTATTGAGGCGCTCCAGGTCAAGCACACCGGAGAGCAGCTCGCCCAGCTCCTCGCGCAGAAGATAGTGCTCCATGAGCTCCTCCACGGCACCCAGGCGAACGTCGATCGCGGCAGGATCCATGAGCGGGTGCTCCACCCACTGGCGAAGCAGACGGGCACCGGGGGCGGTGCGGGTGCGATCGAGCACCCAAAGCAGCGAGCCCTTTTTCTCCTTGGTTCGCATGGTTTCGGTCAGTTCAAGGTTACGGCGGGTGTTGAGATCCATGCCGAGATACTGTCCCTCGGTATAGACGCGCAGCTCCTTGATGACGGACAGGTCGTTCTTTTGCATTTCCGACAGGTAGGAGAGCAGCGCACCGACGGCGCCGACCAGCGCCTTTTGCTCCAGTACGCCTGCCCGCAGGCTATCACCAAACTGCGCCTGCATCCGCTCCTTGCCCTCGGCATACGAATAGCGGTCTCCCTGTGCGTCGCCCAGCAGCGCGTTGAGGCGACCCGTAACGAAGTTGGCAATGGCACTCTCGCGGTCACGGGGCAGATTGAACAGCACCTCGCGAGGGGCATAGGTGCCAAGCTCCGAGAGCAGGCGGCTTTGCTGATTGGCGCCGCGCAGCACCGTAGCGAAGATCTCGCCCGTTGACGCGTCGCAAAAGCAAACGCCGTGTCCCGCTTCATCAAAGCAAACGGCACAAAGATAGTTATTTTTCTGCTCGGGAAGCATAGCCGACTCGGTCAGCGTTCCCGGGGTGATGACACGGATGACCTCACGGCGCACCAAGCCCTTGGCAAGTGCGGGATCCTCGGTCTGCTCGCAAATGGCGACCTTATAGCCCTTTTCGATCAGTCGTCCGATATAGCTCTCTGCGCTGTGATACGGGACGCCGCACATGGGGGCGCGCTGCGCCTCACCGCAGTCGCGGCCCGTCAGCGTCAGCTCCAGCTCACGCGACGCCACGATCGCATCGTCAAAAAACATCTCGTAGAAATCTCCCAGTCGATAGAACAGGAGATAATCCTTGTAGTTGTTTTTGATCTCAAAATATTGCTCCATCATCGGGGTCATACGTCAAAACCAAGCCGCCGCGCTGCGCGGACTTCCTTTCTTTTTGGGTTAATGTCGGACAGGATGTCGGACAGATGTCGGGCGATCGATCAATGGCATCCGCCGCAAGTAGAGCAGTCGTGCGTGCAGGAGGAGGGCACCTCGCCCGTAATCTGGAAGCTGATGGTGGTGTTGACCGCGTTCATCAGCGCGTTAACCTCTTCCTGTGCCTTTTCCAGTGCAACGTAGGCCTCGCTTGTTGTGATCTGGGTGTACAGCTCGTTGATACGGTTCTGGATCATATCGATCAGGTGCGTGTCAATTTCGGCGTTCTGCGTTGCCTTTTCCATCGCCTTCTGCTGAACGTTATACTCGATCACCAGGCGCTGTACCGTCTTATCCTCTTCATAAGCCTTGCGCGCTGCCTCGAGTGCGATCAGCTTTTCATCCTGCTTCAGTGCTTTGCCGAGCTCGGCTGCCAATTCAAAAATTCCCATGGTAGTTTTCCTCTTTTTTTCTGTATTTTTGTTATTTTTGGTTGTAAATTTCAACTGACGGTTGCTCACTTTTTGCTTCCGTACAAAGCAAACGGCTCGCTGCGCTCGACCGTCACGAGCAAAAAGCGTCCCGTATCCTCGGGGGTACCCTCAAAAAACACGATCTTATTGCCGTCGGTGCGTCCGCTGTACAGCTTCTCGTTGTTTTTGCTGACGCCGTCGCACAGCACACGAACGGTGCTGCCGACGCTCCCCTCATTGATCTGCCCTGCGATCTCATTTTGCAATGCCAGCAGCCGCTCGAAGCGAGCGCTCTGCACGGCAGGTGGGATCTGCGCCTCCATGACTGCAGCGGGGGTTCCGCGGCGCGCCGAATAAATGAAGGAGTACAGCATATCAAAGCGCACGCGGCGCAGCATGGTAAGCGTTGCCTCAAAGTCCTCCTCGCTCTCGCCAGGAAAGCCGACGATGATATCCGAGGTCAGCGTGATGTCGGGGATCTTCGCCCGCAGCTCATCGACGATAGACAGGTACCGTGCGGTATCGTAATGCCGGTTCATGCGGCGCAGCACGTCGTCGCTTCCCGACTGCATCGGCAGATGGAAATGATGTGCGATATGCGTGCCGCGTGCCATGACATCGATCAGCTTGCTGCTCGCGTCCTTGGGGTGACTGGTCATAAAGCGGAGGGTATAGTCGCCCTCGATGGCATCCAACTCCTCCAGAAGATCGGCAAAATCGTAGTCCCAGCCGCAGCCCTTGGCGTACGAATTGACGTTCTGTCCCAACAGCGTAATGTCACGGTAGCCGTCTGCGACCAGCGCGCGCACCTCTGCGACGATCTCCTCGCGGCGGCGACTGCGCTCCCGCCCGCGCACGTAGGGCACGATGCAATAGGAGCAGAAATTGTTGCAGCCGTACATGATGGACACCCATGCGCGGTAACCGCTCTCGCGGTGCACGGGCATTCCCTCGGGAACGACATGGTCCTCGCTGTCGGCGCAAAAGCGGCGGCGGCCGCTGCTCAGCTTTTCATACAGCAGCGACGGGAAGCGATGCAGCACGGTGGTTCCGAACACGAAATCCACATAGGGGTAGCTGCGCTTGAGCTCGTCACGGCGATGCTCCTGTGCGACCATGCAGCCGCACACGCCGATGATCAGCTCGGGGTGCTTTGCCTTGAGGTGTTTATATTGCCCCACCACGGACAGCGCCTTTTTTTCGGCGTGCTCGCGAATGGCGCAGGTATTGACCATAATCAGATCGGCATCTGCGGCGTTGTCGGTCAGCGCATAGCCGCACTCGACACACATTCCCGCAATACGCTCGCTGTCTGCCTCGTTTTGCTGGCAACCGAAGGTCAGCACAAAGGCGCGGCGGCGTCTGCCGTCATGCGCGGCGGCGTAGCGATCGTTGTCCTGGCGCAGCCGCTCTATCATTTCATGGGACGGCGTTTGCTCCTGTCGCACACGCGCATCCGTGGGTGTAATCTCCCGGGTCATAAACGATGGTTCCTTTCATCTCCGCATATCGGAGACATCTTTGATATTATCTATTTATTATACAATATTATGCCTTACTTTGTCAAGTCACCGCGCACAAAAAATCGCAGGATCGTGCGTCTGTGCTCCGTTTTGCGGTTCTGACGCGAAAAAACGACTCCCGCGCAAAAAAGAAAAGGGCCTCCCGAAGAGAGAGCTCCCGCAAAAGGCAGTAGGAGGGCAGAAAACAGCCCTCCTCCGTCTGCGCCGCCTCCCCCTGTAGGGGAGGCTTACCTTAATGACATTGCCGTGCACAGGAGGCTCAAGGCATGGTCGTTTTCCGTTACGGTTCCGCTCTTTCGACGTACGACACACGCACATTCCCAACCGATTCAAAGCAATCGCGCAGCCCCTCGGTCAGCGTCACACCGTCCTCACGGATGAACATAGCCTCAAATTGAAACGCGCCGCTGCGCCACAGCGCAAGCCCCTGCTGCTCGCCCATCACGAGCAGCGCGGTGGACAGGGCATCGGCAAGAGCGCCGCTCTCACAGAGCACCGCCACGCTTTGCAGCTCGTTTGCGGGCGGCATACCCGTGCGCGGATCCAGGATGTGGCTATAGTGCTCACCGCCGACGGTATAGGTGCGCTCGTAGTGTCCCGACACGGAAAGCACACCCATGATCGCCTGCATTTGTAGTGTTCCGACGATGCCCTCGCCGTCGGGATCGCGGACGGCAACGCGGAAGGGTTCTCCTCCCGGCTTTTGACCCAGCACGGCAACGTTACTGCCAAAGGTGATCAGCGCGCCCTGCAGCCCGGTCACGGAGAGCTGCGAAAGCAGGCAATCCATCGCGTAGCCCTTGCCGATTCCGCCGAGATCCACGCTGCCCTGTGACACCGCCTTGGTTACGGTGGTATCCTCTGCCAGAAGGTCGGTTTGCTGAACAATTTCCAACGCAGAGTTGATTTTTTCTATTGTGGGTATTGAATCCTCGCCGTCTGCGGTGCGCCAAAGTGCGCCGAGCGGCTCGACAGCGACGTTGAATGCGCCATCGCTTGCCAGGCGCACCTGCTCGGCAAGCGTGAGAACGACGACCGTTTCCGGGCTGACGCTGACACACTCCCCTGCTGCTGCGGCATTGATGCGGGCAACGTCGCTCTCGCTTTTGGTACGGGAGAGCGTGGCGTCAAGCGAGATCAGCTCGCGCTCACAACGGTCAAGCAGCTGTGTTCCCTGCGTTTCGTCGGTATACAGGCGAAGTGTAATGACGGTATCCATGGCAAAGACGGCGCGCTCACACATCGGCTGCTTCGGCGCGCAGCCGGACAGCGCAACCGTCAGCAGCAACGCAACCGCCAGGGCAAGGCTGCATAGTCGTTTGATGTTTCGTTTCATGATTTCGCACCTCCCGTGAGCAGGCGGGCAAGCCGTGCCGCGCACAAATTCAGCAGCACACCGCCAAGAGCCCCCGTCAGCACGCCGCCAAGCAGCAGCACGGGCAGGTAGGAGAGAATGACAGTTGCGCCGAAAAAGACAGAGGCTGCCAACGCCTGACCGACATTATGCAGCGTGGCACACAAAACGCCAAGTCCGAGATAGCTGCAGCGGCGGTGCAATCGCTCTCCGACAAGCAAGCCGACAAATGCGAGCACGGCGCCACAGGCGGCAAAGCAAAACGACATCGCGCTGCCAAACAGAAGAGCCATGATCACGACGCGGGTGGCAGACAGCAGCGCGGCAGAGCGCCGACCGACGAAAAAGTAGGTGACGGTGACGGCGAGCTGCGCCCATCCCGGGCGGATGCCGGGCAGAGGCAGCAGCAGCTCCCACGGGAGCAGGTGCTCCAAGTAGGACAGCAGCAGTGCGACGCCGAGCAGCATGGCGCAAAGGCACAGGTGGCGCACGCCGGACGGTCTTTTTGTTACGATGTTATCCTGCGATGGCATCGGCGTCACCTCCCTTCTCCTCCGAATGGACGGTTACCGAAATGCCTGCGGGTGCGCAAACGATGGTATCGCCGTTACGGGCGATTTCGCCGCGGCTTTGACACACGCGGTCGGGACAATCGCTCTCGCGGACAAAAGCGGTGCCGTTTTCAATGATCAGCGTCAGATGATATCCGTTATGCTCCAAGAAAATTTCGCGGTTTTCGGAGAGCGAAAAGACCTCGTTCGCACGCGCGCCGGCATAGGCGACGGTGATTGAGGCGCCGCGAGGGGCGATCCATTGCGGCAGCAGGCAGAGCACGGCGGCACAAATGCAAAGCAGGGCGAGCAGCGCGTCGCACCATGTGGCGCGCGTTCGCATACTGCGAGAAAATAGGATCATTTGTTCTTTTTTCATGTGTGCGCGCCTCCCTTCTCCCTGCGGTCACAGACTGCATTTTGAATATATGCATAGTATACCATATTTTTTATCGCTTGTCAAACGGAGTTTGTGCAGGTACGACCGCGTTTTTGTCCATCGCGGCGACTTTTTCTCCCTCATGTGACAGAACATACAAAGCATGAAAGCTGCCTATATTAAAATCCGTCGTTTCGTCTATTGATTTTAGTTCGCTAAAGTGGTAAAATATATAGCATAATATAAGGAGAAGTATTTCTATTATGACCAACATCGACGAAACTGTATTGCGTCGCGAGGAGGAGGCTAAGCTCCGCCTGCGCGCGCTGTATCGCAGCTACGGCTATGCACCGTTTAAAATGAGCAAATTTGAGGAGTATGACCTGTACGTCCGCAACAAGGATTTTCTGATCAGCGACAGCGTCATCACCTTTACCGATACCGACGGCAAGCTGCTGGCACTCAAGCCTGACGTGACGCTGTCTATCATCAAAAATTCCCGTACGCTGCCGGGCGAAACACGCAAGGTCTGCTACGATGAAAACGTATATCGCATTTCGGACAGCACACACGCTTACCGTGAGATCCCGCAGGTTGGTCTGGAGTGCATCGGAACGATCGACGGCTATCAGCAAAGCGAGGTCGTTTACCTTGCCGCGCGCAGTCTTGCCGTGCTCAGCGAGGACTATCTGATGGATATTTCCCATCTCGGTATGCTCTCGGGAGCATTGGAGCTGACGGGCGGCGATCGCGAGCTGCATCGCCGCGTGCTGCACGCCATCGGCGAGAAAAACGCCGACGCCATCCGTGCCATGGCAGCAGCAAACGAAATCACGGCGGCAGCGGCAGATACGCTGATCGCGCTGCTTTCCTGCGACGGTATGCTGACGGCGGTGCTGCCCACGCTGCCCGCGCTGTGTGTCAACGATACCATGTGGGAGGCGCTGCGCGAGCTTTGTGCGCTTGCTGACGCGCTTGCCTGCGACGAGGATATTCTCTCACATCTGCGGCTTGATTTTTCCGTGGTCAACAATATGAAATATTACAGCGGCATTGTGTTTCAGGGCTTTGTCGAGGGCATTCCCGCAAGCGTGCTTTCGGGCGGTCGCTACGACCATCTGATGCGCCGCATGGGACAGAACGCAGGTGCTATCGGCTTTGCCGTTTATCCCGAGCTTTTGCAGCGGCTGCGCGACGACGCGCACACGGATTACGACGCTGACGTGTTGTTGCTTTACAGCACAGAGGACGAGCCCGCCGCCATTTGCCGTGCTGTGCGCACGCTGACCGAGGCCGGTGAGCGCGTACTGACGGCGCACGAGCGCCCCGAAAAAATGGCCTTCCGTCGCACGCTGCGGATGGCACAAGGAGGTGTAGCAGCCGATGAAGCGCATGATTAACGTTGCCCTTCCCAAGGGTCGCCTTGGCGAGAAGGTGTACAATATGTTTGAGGCGGCAGGCTACGACTGCCCTGCCATAAGAGAGGTCAACCGCAAGCTGATCTTTACCAATGAGGAGGTCGGTGTCAGCTTTTTCTGGGTCAAGCCCAGCGACGTTGCCATTTACGTAGAGCGCGGTGCTGCCGACATCGGCGTTGCGGGCAAGGATATTCTGCTGGAATACCGCCCCGACGTATACGAGCTGCTGGATCTTGACATGGGCAAGTGCCGCATGGCGGTCGCAGGTCGCTCCGATTTCCGCGACGATCCCACCCGCACGCTGCGCGTTGCCACCAAGTTTTCCCGTATCGCTAAGACGTATTACGGTGAGCTGTGCCGCGATATCGACATCATCCATCTCAACGGCTCCATTGAGCTCGCTCCCATTCTCGGGCTCTCCGACGTCATTGTGGACATCGTGGAAACGGGAAGCACGCTCAAGGAAAACGATCTGGTGGTGCTGGAGACCATTTTGCCCATCAGCGCACGCCTGATCGCCAACAAGGCATCCTTCAAATTCAAAAACGACGACATCCGCGCCATTACCGCTGCGCTGGGCGCACAGGTGGAGGCACGCAAAAGCAACGGCTGATCCAAAGGCAGCCCAATTCAAGCAAACGAGGTAGTACCATGATCCGCATTTTAAATATGTCCGACGTTTCCCGCGACGAGATTCTTGCCCGCACGGACACGGGCTCTGCCGTAGAGACAGTCGTCGCCGATATTATTGCAGACGTTCGCAAAAACGGCGACGAGGCGCTTCGCCGCTATTGTGAAAAATTCGACAAGGTCACGCTCACCTGCTTCCGGGTGACGCAACAGGAGATCGACGATGCGCTGACGCAGGTCGAACCCGCCTTTCTTGCCGTGCTGCGCAACGCCGCAGACAACATTCGCGCTTATCATCAGCAGCAAATTCGCCCCAAGGGCTTCGTTATGAGCGAGCAGGACGGCATTGTCATGGGACAAAAGGTCATTCCGATCGAAAAGGTCGGTCTGTACGTGCCCGGCGGCACGGCAGCCTATCCATCCACCGTGCTCATGGACAGCATTCCCGCCAAGATCGCCGGCTGCTCCGAGATCGTAATGGTCACACCTCCCGGCAAGGACGGGCGCGTCAATCCCGCCATTCTGGCAGCGGCTCACGTCGCCGGCGTCACCTCGATCTATAAGATCGGCGGCGCACAGGCGGTTGCTGCGCTGGCTTACGGAACCGAGAGCGTTCCCAAGGTCGACAAGATCGTCGGCCCCGGCAACGCCTTTGTGGCTGAAGCAAAGAAGCAGGTGTTCGGTACGGTTTCCATCGACATGATCGCAGGCCCGTCCGAAATTCTGATCGTAGCGGACCGCACGGCAAATCCCCGCTACGTTGCCGCCGATCTGCTCTCCCAGGCAGAGCACGATCGCATGGCATCCGCCGTTCTGGTCACCGATGATGCCGCGCTTGCCGATGCCGTTTCCGAGGAGCTTGAGCGACAGATCGTTCAGCTGCCCCGCATGGAGATCGCGCGCACCTCGATCGATACCAACGGCAAGATCATCGTTACCGACGATCTGGATGCCGCCATTGACGTTGCAAACGAGCTCGCGCCCGAGCACCTGGAGCTTTGCGTTGCCGATCCCTTCCGCCTTCTGAGCGCGGTCAAGCACGCAGGCTCGGTCTTTATGGGACACAACTGCCCCGAGTCGCTCGGCGATTATCTGGCAGGTCCCAACCACACGCTGCCCACCAGCGGCACGGCACGCTTCTCCAGTCCGCTTTCCGTGGATGATTTTATCAAAAAGACACAATTTTCCTATTTCACCCGCGATGCGCTGCGACGCGTAGCCGACGATGTCGCTCTGTTTGCGACCAAGGAGGGGCTGGATGCGCACGCAAGGGCAGCCACCATCCGCTTTGAGGGCGAGGAGGAGAGCAAATGAGCCGCTTTTTCTCCGCACGCCACGCCTCTCTTGATGCTTACGTTCCCGGCGAGCAGCCCCGCGATCGCAGCTACATCAAGCTCAACACCAACGAATCTCCCTTCGCACCGCACCCCGACGTTGCGGCTGCCGTTTCCGGCGAAGCGGAGCTGCTGCAGCTGTACTCCGATCCGACCGCCAAGGTGCTGACCGAAAAGGCTGCCGAGGTGTTTGGGGTATCTCCCGCGCAGGTGTTGATGACCAACGGCTCGGACGAGGCACTTAACTTTGCCTTTTGGGCATTCTGCGATGAGCAGCATCCCATCGCCTATCCCGCCATCAGCTACGGCTTTTATTCGGTCTTTGCCGCGCTGCACCACATTCCCGCAAAGGAAATCCCGCTGCGCGACGATTTTTCCATCGATCACAAGGACTATTGCGGCATTGGCTGCCACATCGTCATTGCCAATCCCAACGCCCCCACGGGGCTTACGCTGTCGCTCGATCAGATCGAGGACATTCTTCGCAGCAATCCCGAGCATCTCGTCATCATCGACGAGGCATACGTGGATTTCGGCGGTGATAGCTGCATTCCCCTGCTCTCCCGCTACGCCAATCTGATCGTGGTCGGTACGTTTTCCAAATCCCGCTCGATGGCAGGTGCAAGACTTGGCTTTGCCATTGCAAGCGAGGACATTATCGCCGATCTCAACACCATCAAATATTCGACCAATCCCTACAACGTCAATCGCATGACGGCCGCCGCAGGAATTGCGACGCTTGCCCACAACGACGAGGCGATGGCGCATTGCCGTACCATTATGGCGACGCGCGAGCGTGTCAAGGCGGAGCTGCGCTCTCTGGGCTTTACCGTTACCGATTCCCGCGCCAACTTTCTGTTTGCCGCACACCCCCGTGTGGACGGTGAGCAAATGTACCTTGCGCTGCGCGAGCGCGGTATTCTCGTGCGACATTTTTCAACGCCGAGCATTGCAAGCTATAACCGCATCACCGTCGGCACCGACGAGCAAATGGATACGCTGCTCGCCGCCGTACGGGATATTCTCCAATCGTGAACGAAAGGACGGATCATTATGACAAGAATTGCAAAAATCGACCGCAAGACTGCCGAAACCGATATTTCTCTGACGCTCTGCCTTGACGGCAGCGGAAAGAGCGACGTAGCCAGCGGCTGCGGCTTCCTGGACCATATGCTGACGCTGCTTGCTCGTCACGCTCGCTTTGACTTGACGCTGCACTGCGATGGCGACACCTGCGTAGACGATCATCACACCGTCGAGGACATCGGCATTGCGCTGGGACAGGCGCTGCGAACGGCGCTTGGCGACAAGCGCGGCATCACCCGCTACGGCGACATCATTCTGCCGATGGACGAGGCGCTGATCCTGTGCGCCGTTGATCTCTCGGGCCGCGGCGTTCTCAACTACGAGTTGAATATTCCTACCGAGAAGGTCGGCACGTTTGACACCGAGCTGTGCGAGGAGTTCTTCTCAGCGCTTGTGCGCGAGAGTGCGATGACGTTGCACCTGCAGCAGCTCGCCGGCAAAAACTCGCACCACATCATTGAGGGCGCCTTCAAAGCGACGGCAAGAGCGCTGCGCGCTGCCGTTGCCATCGACCCCGCTGCCGAGGGCGAGATCCCCTCGACCAAAGGAGTGCTCTCATGACGCGTATCGGTATCGTTGATTACGGCGTAGGCAATCTGTTTTCTCTGCGCTCATCTCTGACGACGATCGGTGTCGAGCCGGTCGTATCGGGTGATCCTGCCGTGCTTGCGGCATGTGAGCGCATCATTCTCCCCGGTGTCGGCGCGTTTGGCGATGCTGCCGACAAGCTGCGCCAGACAGGACTTGACCGTTTTCTCTGCGACCAAGCAGCGGATGGCAAACCGCTGATGGGCATCTGCCTTGGCATGCAGCTGCTTTTTGAAAAGAGCTATGAGTTCGGTGAGCACCGGGGGCTGGGTCTTCTGCGCGGCAGCGTCGTGCCCATGGTCGACCGTATTCCCGTGGGAGCCAAGGTTCCGCAGATCGGCTGGAACGCCCTGACGCTGACCGGGGACAACCAAAACACCATGCTCAGATATGTCAAGGACGGCGACTGCGTTTATTTCGTCCACTCCTTCTTTGCCACCGGCTGCGAGGACAGCCTGGCGGCCACCACCAATTACTACATCGACATGACGGCTGCCGTTGCCCGTGGCAACGTGTGCGGCTGCCAGTTCCATCCCGAAAAAAGCGGTGAGGTGGGGCTTGGCATTCTGCGCGCTTTCTGTGAACTATAACGGAGGGCGATATGTCAGAGCTTTTTGAGATTATCATGATCGTAAGCTTTGGTGCATCCTGGCCCTTCAACGTTGTCAAGTCCTACAAGGCCCGTACTGCCAAGGGAAAAAGCCCTGCCTTTATGCTGCTGATCATTTTCGGCTATATCGCCGGTATTGCCTCCAAATTTCTCAACGAGGCGTACATGGCGGCCTTCTCTGAAAAATGGTACGTGCTGTTCTTCTATTTTCTCAATCTGATTATGGTTGCCATCGATTTTGCCCTGTATCTGCGCAACCGCCGTCTTGATCGGTTGGCGGAGCAAAAGGAGGTAGCATAATGAAAATTCTTGCCATCGGCAACAGCTTTTCCGACGACGCGACCCGGTATCTGTACGCCATCGCGCGGGCAGACGGTGCTCATATTGAGGTCGCCAACCTTTACATCGGCGGCTGCTCGCTGGCGCTCCATCACAAAAATATGCTCACGGGTGAGCGTGCCTACACGCTCGAATACAATGGGCACATGACCGGTTTTCCCGTCTCTTTGGAGGAGGGACTGACCAACCGCGCCTGGGACATTGTGACCATTCAACAGGCAAGCCACGAAAGCTTCAACCCTGCAACCTACACCCCCTACGGCGAGGCGCTGGCCGACTATATCCGCACTCTTGCTCCCACCGCGCGACTGATCGTTCACCAGACCTGGGCGTATGAGAAGGACAGCGAGCGTCTGCATCAGATCGCCGGCTATGACCGTGCCGAGGATATGCTCGGTGACATTGTGGCGGCGTACGCGCAGTTTGCCGCGCGCATCCGTGCCGACGGGGTCATTCCCTCGGGAGAGATGCTTGCCGCGCTGCTTCAGAACGGTGTTCCGCGCGTTCACCGCGACACCTTCCATGCAAGTCTGGGCGTCGGACGTTACGCGCTCGGCTTGCTTTGGTATCGCTCGCTGACGGGAAAAAGCGTTGCCGCCATTCCCTTCCGCGATTTTGATGAGGCGATCGACCCTAAGACAGTCGATATCATCAAAGCAACCGTGGACAGCTTTGCTTCCATTCCATTCTGATAAGCAAAGGAGAGCTCTTATGAAGCCTAAGAAAACCGACCGTTTTATCACAACCGAAATCTGCAACACAAATATGACGCAGCAACGCATTCTGGTTGATCGCAAGACCGGCGTAAATTATTTATGGACGGCAAGCGGCTATGCAGGTGGCTTGACCGTGTTGGTCGACGCCGAGGGCAAGCCGATCATCACGCCTGTTCCCCGCGAAGAATAACACGCGCCCTCTCCGTCACGCTGCGCGCGCCACCTCTCCCGGTGGGAGAGGCTGAAATCCAATCTCACATAGGCTCCCCCGTGGGGGAGTTCCCGCGAAGCGGGTGAGAGGGGAGCCCCTTGTAACACCGCACTACGAAAGGAATTACCATGCTTATTTTCCCCGCTATCGACCTGTACGACGGCAAAGCCGTCCGTCTGTACAAGGGCGATTATAACAATATGACCGTCTACAGCGACTCGCCGCTGTCGGTCGCGCTTGACTTTGTCAAGGCCGGTGCGACCTGCATTCACATGGTGGATCTTGAGGGTGCGCGCGACGGCACGACACCCAATCTTGCCATTGTCCGCGAGATCGCGCAAAAAACGCCGCTCTTTACCGAGATCGGCGGCGGTATCCGCTCCATGGACACCGTGCGCGCTTATCTTGACGCCGGTGTGGATCGCGTCATTCTCGGCACGGCAGCCGTCACCGATCCTGCTTTTCTCAAAGCGGCGCTTGCCGAATACGGTGAGAGAATTGCCGTCGGCGTGGACATCAAGAACGGCAAAGTCGCCATCAAGGGGTGGTTGGAAACCGCCGAGGACGATGCGCTGACCTTCTGCGAGAAAATGCAGGCACTGGGTGTCAGAACCATCATCAGCACCGATATTTCCAAGGACGGTGCCATGATGGGCGCAAACCACGCGCTCTATCGCACGCTATCCGAACGACTGCAGCTGCAGATCGTTGCCTCGGGCGGTGTGTCCTCCATGGAGGATGTCAAGCGCCTGCGTGCGCAAAATCTCTACGGCGCCATCATCGGCAAGGCCTACTATACCGGCGCCATCAAGTTGAGCGAAGCTATCGAGGTATCCAAATGATTACAAAACGAATTATTCCCTGCCTTGACGTACGCGACGGCCGCGTGGTCAAGGGGGTCAATTTTGAAGGACTTTCCGACGTCTCCTCCCCCGTCACGCTGGGCAAATATTACAGCGATTGCGGCGCGGACGAGCTGGTCTTTTACGATATTACCGCCTCTGCCGAGGGACGCTCGCTGTTTACCGACATTCTGCGCGAGGTGGCAAGCACCATCTTCATTCCGCTGACCGTCGGCGGCGGCATCAACACCGTCGCAGACTTTGATCGCGTGCTGCAATGCGGTGCCGACAAGGTCAGCGTCAATTCGGGTGCCATTCGCAACCCATCGCTCATTCCCGAGGCTGCAAAGAAGTATGGCTCACAATGCGTCGTGCTTTCGGTCGACATCAAGCGTGTTGACGGAAGCTTTCACGTGTTTGCCAAGGGTGGTCGTGAGGACACCGGCATGGATGCGCTTGATTGGATCGTGCGCGGCGTAGAAAACGGTGCGGGCGAGATCGTCGTCAACTCCATCGACACCGACGGCGTGCGCGGTGGCTTTGATCTGCCGATGCTTGCCGCCATCTGCGAGCGCGTGAACGTTCCCGTCATTGCGTCAGGCGGTGCGGGCTGCATCGAGCATTTCACCACGCTGTTCAAAACGCTTCCCCGTGTGGATGCGGGGCTGGCGGCATCCATTTTCCACTTTGGGCAGGTCAAGATCCCCGAGCTCAAGACCGCGCTCGCCGCGCAGGGCATCCCCATGCGCCTGCATTGATCAAAAGAAAACGAGGTAATTATCATGCTTGCATTTCCCATTGAAAAACTGAAATTTGACGAAAAGGGGCTCATCCCCGCCATCGTAGTCGACGCTACAACGCGCGAGGTGTTGACCCTTGCCTATATGAACCGCGAGAGCCTTGCCATTACGCTGGAAAAGGAGCTGACCTGCTTCTGGTCGCGTTCCCGACAGAAGCTGTGGCTCAAGGGCGAGAGCAGCGGGAACTATCAGCACGTCGTCAGCATTACCGCTGACTGTGACTACGACGCGCTGACGGTGGTGGTCGACCGCGAGGGTCCCGCCTGCCACGAGGGTACCGATTCCTGCTTCCACAACCCCATGTTCGAGAGCGAGAGCCGCAAGAACTTTACCATGGACGCGCTGATGACGCTGATTGAGGGCAGAAAGACCGACCGCAAGGAGGGCTCCTACACCACGTATCTGTTCGACAAGGGCAGAGATAAGATCCTCAAAAAGGTGGGCGAGGAGTGCACCGAGGTCATCATTGCGGGTAAGGCTGACGACCACAAGGAAACCATTTACGAGATCGCTGATCTTGCCTACCACGTCATGGTGCTTATGACCGATATGGGTCTGAGCGTCAACGACATTCGCCGCGAGCTTGCCTCGCGCCACGTCATCGACCACAAGATCAAGCAGGAAAAGATGGTGAGCGACAACAATGGCTGATCCCTATCGCATTCGCGGGAACCTGCACACCCACACCACCTTTTGCGACGGTAAAAACACGCCGCGGGAGATGATTGAGCGTGCCGTTGCGCTGGGATGGGCGTATATCGGCTTTTCGGGGCATATTCTGACGCCCAACGATCCCGGCTACTGCATGTCGCCTGCCGCCATGGAGGCGTATTTTGACACGCTGGATGCCCTTCGCGTTGAATACGCCGATCGCATCCGCGTCGTTGCGGGCATTGAGCACGACGACTCGCTGGGCACGCCGCCTCCGCCGCGCGCTGCCTACGTGATCGGCTCGGTACACTACGTCCGCGCGGAGGACGGCGCGCTGCTTTCCGTCGACCACTCCCCCGCTACCACAGAACGCAACATCGCACACATGGGCGGCGATCCGCTCACCTATGCCGAGGCATATTTTTCGCAGGTTGCTCTGCTGCCGCAGCGCACACAGCCGCATATTTTCGGGCATTTCGATCTGCTGACCAAATTCAACGAGCGCGGTGTCGTGATCGACGAGGAGCATCCGCGCTACCGCCGCGCCTGGCTTGATGCCATGGACGCGCTTATTCCGACCGGCATCCCCTTTGAGATCAACACGGGTGCCATCTCGCGCGGCTGGCGCACCACGCCCTATCCCTCCGTGCCGCAGCTACGACACCTTGCCGCGCATCATGTTCCCGTGATCATCAACACCGATGCACACAGCGCCGCAGGGCTGGATTGCTACGTCAACGAGGCGCTTGCGCTGGCACATACGCTCGGCGTTCATCTCGTCCAGCCGGAGGATTTCCTTGCCTGCTTCCGCTGACCTCTTGACTTTTGCACGCCGATACGGTATAATGTTGGTATCGAAACAAAAAACAGTAGACGAGAGGATTTCCCTATGTCAAATAATAAAAAAGAAAAAAACATTCTCCGCCGCGGTGCGCTCGTTTGTGCCGTGCTGCTTATTCTGACCTCGCTGGTGCTGATCATTTTCGGCGATCTGAACTCCACGGGCGCTGCCGTTCGTCAGCTTAAGGAGGACGTTTCTCCGTTTAACCGTTTGCAGCTCCCCGATGAGCTGGGCGGCACAATGGTCATTACGCTGATCGACTCCGGCTCGGAGGATCTGTGGATGATTGCAACCGAGGAGAGTGCCCCCGGCGAATACTCCTACGTTTACGTGCTCAATCTCGACGACGGCATTACCATGGCTTACCGCTATATGGGTGACGAGGAGAATCTTGAGTCCGCTACTTACCTCACGCCCGTTCGCTATCGCTTCTCTCCCTTTACCTTCCGCGGCCGCTTTACCGTCGGTAACAAGGGAACGACCGCGACCTGGACAAATGATAATACGGAAGCGCACGTAGAGGCGCTTGGCGCGCTGGCCGAGGAGGCTCTCGGTGCGCACGTCAACCACGGCGGTGCCGTTGTGCTGCTGGTGCTGATGGCCATCGAGCTGCTGGCTATGATCTCGTTTATCGGCGCATCTAAAATGAATAAAATGTTTTGAGTCATCAACCGAAAAAGCTTTGGCGCCCACGCAAAAAAGTTTTTCGGTTTTTTTCAAAATTTATGGAACATTTTTCAAAAATCGTCGTCTAATCTATCAGAACCACTCCAACAACATTTTTACGGAGGTATTTCACATGAAAACGTACAAGAACAGACGCTACTACACCATCCCGCTTCTCCTGCTTGCGCTTTGTCTTTTGATGGGCTGTACCGTCAAGCCCGGTGATCTGCCCATTTACAACGACGGCAGCGAGGTCGTCGCCGGTGAGGACGGAGAGATCAAAGGCAGCGGTAACGGTGACATGGCTGTCGATTCGGACATGGTACTCGACGCAGAATCCGCCGACAGAGCGGATGATTCAGTTTGGGATACGCCTATGGAGGAGGCTCCCATGGCTCCCGACGATATGCCCTCCTGGAAGGCAGACGAGGAATCCGCCCCCGGTGACGGCTACTATGGCGGCTCCGGTACCAACGGATTTTCGCAGCAGGCGGGGCAGCTGACGGCATCCGAATGGAAGGATCTTGAAAGCTGGGACGATTTCAAGGCGCTGGTCAATCAAAACAACTTTTATAGCATTGCAGAGAAATGGTCGATCTACGCGACCTCGCGCATCAAGGTCAACGTCCTGTGCGACAACGTCCCTGTCAAGGGTGCCAAGGTTGAGCTGCTGGACGAAAACGGGACGCTGCTTTGGGGTGCGGTCAGTGATTACAAGGGCGCGGCTTACCTCTTTTACAACGTAACCGATGCCAAGGGCGGCCAGGTACCGCACAGCGTGCGCGTTACTGCGGTCAACGGTGTCACCGCAACGGCACAGGTGGAGGCAGGTACAGAGGAAATCACCGTAACGCCGGCGGGAGCTGCCAATCCCGCGCTTACGCTGGATCTGATGCTGATGGTCGACACGACCGGCTCGATGGGCGATGAGCTGGAGTATCTCAAGGCAGAGCTTGGCGACGTCATCACGCGCGCAGCCAAGGACAGCAACGTAACCGTTCGTACCAGCGTTAACTTCTATCGCGACACGACGGACGAATATATCGTTCGCTATTACGATTTCCGCGACTCCGTGGATGAGGCGGTCGCTCTGCTCGCACAGCAAAGCGCCAACGGCGGCGGTGACTATCCCGAGGCCGTTCACACCGCCATGGAAAATGCGATCACAGGTCACGCGTGGAGTGAGAGCTCGGTCAAGCTGCTCTTCTTCGTGTTTGACGCACCGCCCCACGCGGAGCAGGAGGTCATGCAAAGCCTGCAGCAAAGCATCAAGGCGGCTGCAGAGACGGGGATCCGCGTCATTCCCGTTGCCTCCAGCGGCGTTGACGACACCTGTCAGCTGCTGTTCCGCAGCTACGCGGCGCTGACCGGCGGCACCTACACCTATCTGACCAATCATAGCGGTATCGGCGGCAGCCACGCGACTCCCGAACTTCCCGAGGAGCCCGGCGTCGAGCGCCTGAACGACATGATGGTGCGGATTATTACCGAATATTGTCAGTGAGATAGTGATATATAAAAGGCGGGGGAAACTTTTTTTGAAAAAAAGTTTCCCCCGCACCCCTTTCAAAAAACTTTGAAAAGAAAATCATTTTCTTCTTTTCAAAAGTTCTTTGGGATCCAAACCCTTTCTTTCAAGAAAGGGCTTGGCGGGGCTTGGGGCAGCGCCCCATTGAGCGAAAGATAAAAAACGGGGGAAACTTTTTTGAAAAAAAGTTTCCCCCCGCACCCCTTTCAAAAAACTTTGGAAAGAAAATTTATTTTCTTTTCAAAGTTCTTTGGGATCCAAGCCCTTTCTTTCAAGAAAGGGCTTGGCGGGGCTTGGGGCAGCGCCCCATTGAGCGAAAGATAAAAAGGCGGGGGGAACTTTTTTGA
>JAFTME010000147.1 GCA_017452545.1 Clostridia bacterium
GTCAGGCAGCGTCACGCGAGCCTCGCCTGCGCTGAGCGTCAGCTGCAGCGCGCAGCGGCGCCTGCCCGGAACGACACGGCGGATCGCCCCCGCGGACGGCGATTGTGAAAGGACAGTGCCCTTTTCTGCCGTCCCGTCGGTGCGATAATCGACCGTGACGTCGTAAATATCGGCAGGAAGCCGCTCGTCCGCGCCCTCATAGATCTCGCCCAACAGCTGCGGCACCGTGACGTCCTCGGTGCCCTCGGGCATGGGCGGCAGAAAGGTTGCCATCAGCCATACGCCGAGCAGCGTTGAGATACAAAGCGTTGTCATGCCAATGCCGAGCATGACGCTGCCGTAGCGATTTTTCTTGCGGTTTTTCATCGCGCACCTCCGTTTTTTATGTACGGAGCAGGGGCGTATGTGGCGGAGTGATCAGTCCTCCATGGCGGCGCGACGAAGCTGACCGCAGGAGGCGTTGATGTCGGGACCGAGCTTGCGGCGGACGGTTGCGCGGATGCCGCGCTTTTCCAGCGTTTTGGCAAAGCTGCGGATGGCAGCCTCACCCGAACGGACAAATCCCGTCTCGTCCACCTCGTTGACGGGAATGAGATTGACGTGAATGGGCATGCTCTCGTCGCGGCTGCGCAGATGCGAATTGAGCACCTTCGCCAGCTTCTCCGCTTGGGCGACGGAATCGTTTTTGCCCGAGATCAGCGTGTATTCAAAGGAAATGCGGCGTCCGGTCACCCCGTAATAGCGGCGGCAGGCGGACAGCAGCGCATCCACGCCCCACTTGTTGTTGATAGGCATAATGGCGCTGCGCGTTTCGTCATCGGGCGCGTGCAGCGAGATCGAGAGTGTGATGGGCAGATCCAGACGGGAGAGCGCATCGATCTTTTCGACAATGCCGCAGGTCGAGAGCGAGATGTGGCGGTAGCCGATGTTCAGCCCACCCTCCTCGTTGACCAAACGCAGAAATTTGACCACGTTGTCAAAGTTGTCCAGCGGCTCGCCGATGCCCATCATGACGATGTTGTCAATGCGATAGGCAAGATCCGCCTGCGCGGCAATGACCTGCCCGAGCAGCTCGCCCGCGCTCAGATCGCGCACGCGACCGCCGATGGTCGAGGCACAGAAGCGGCAGCCCATGCGGCAGCCGACCTGTGAGGAAATACAGATGGTGTGACCGTGCTCGTAGGACATGACAACGCTTTCCACGCAATGCCCGTCCGAGAGCGCGAACAGATATTTGACCGTGCCGTCCACGGCGCTGACCAGCTTGCGCTCGATGCGCGGCAGATGGTAGTCTGCCACCTCGGCGAGCTTGCGGCGCGTTTCCTTGCCGATGTTGGTCATCTGCTCGGGGGAGAGCCCACGGTGCAGCTGGGTGAACAGCTGCGTCGCGCGGTATGCCGGCTCACCGATGGATTTCATCAGCGCGGTCAGCTCCTCGCGGGAGAGTGAGAGCAGCTCGACGCGCTCGTCTTGTTTAGTATGTGTTTGATCCATATCAGTCATTCCTTACTAATTTTGCCATGAAAAATCCGTCCGTCCCGTGTGCGTCGGGGAACAGCGTCAGCATGCCCTCGGGCGCCTCCAGATCGCCTGCGGTAAAGGGGCAGAGCGAAAATTCGGGGTGCCGCGAAAGAAAGCGCGCAACGTTTTGCTCGTTCTCCTCGGGCAGCAGCGTGCAGGTCGAGTAGAGCAGTACACCGCCCGTCTTGACGTAACGGCAAGCATTTTCCGCGATGGCGAGCTGAATGTCGGGCAGCGGCGCAGCAAGCGAGAGCGGCTTGTAGCGGATCTCCGGCTTTTTCGCCAGTACCCCGTAGCCGGAGCAGGGAACGTCGCACAGCACGCGATCGGCGCAGCGCTCCAGCGCAGGATCGTAGCTCCGTCCGTCGCGGGCTTCAACCGAAATGCAGCGAAGCCCCAGCCGCTGTGCACCGCTCGTGATCAGCGACAGCTTGTTCTTGTGCAGATCATAGGCACGCAGCGTGCCGGAGTTGTTCATGTCGATCGCCATGCCGAAACTTTTGGAGCCGGGGCAGGCGCAAATGTCAAGAACGGTCATGCCCTCGCGCGCACCGATCGCCTCGGTGCAGAGCACCGACGCCTCGTCCTGCACGAAAAACTCGCCCTCGGCAAAGCCGGGCAGCGCCGTAGGGTTGCCGCCGTCGCGCAGACGAATCGCACCCTTGGCGTGTACTGCGGGCTCGGGGGTGCAGCCGTGCGCGGACAGTCGTGCGCAAAGCGCTTCAACCGTCGTTTTCGTTGTGTTGACACGAAGCGTCAGCGGCGGCGACGAAAGAGATGCCGCCAAAATGGCATCGGTGCGCGCGAAGCCGAACGCATCCAAAAAGCGCGCGCAAAGCTCCTCGGGCACGGAATAGGTCAGCGACAGATAGCGCAGCGGCTGCTCACCCGGGGCGGGGAGAACAATGCTGTCAGCGGCACGAGTGTAATTGCGCAGTACGGCGTTGACAAAGCCGCGTGTACGGCGGGGCGCCAGCGCAACCGTCTCGTTGAGCGCAGCGTGCGCGGGAATGCGGTCCATATAGCGCAGCTGAAACAGACCGATGCGCAGCAGCACGAGCGTGTCGGTGTCGATTTCGGCGACAGGGCGGCTGGAAAGGCAGCCTACAATATAATCCAGCGTCAGCTTGCGCTCGATGACACCGTAAAACAGGCGCGTCAGCAAAGCGCGGTCGGCATCGTTCAGCGTGTTGCGGCGCAGCGCGGTATCCAGCGCCAGGTTGGAATACAGACGGTCGTGCTCGCAGCGGACCAGCAGCGAGAGCGCCAGTGCGCGAGGATTGGCATAAGTCATAAAGGTTCTCCGTTTTCAAAAAATCGATTGTTCAGCGACGTCGGTCGGACGCCAGCACCATCAGACGCAGCAGCGTCAGCAGCGAGGTGGCAAGCGCGGCAACGTAGGTCATGGCGGCAGCGCGCAGTACACGGCGAGAGCCGTCGATCTCCTGCTCGCTCATCATGCCCGAGCGCTCCAACGCCCGGGTAGCGCGGCGGCTGGCATCAAATTCGACGGGCAGCGTCAGCAGCTGAAACAGCGTAACGAGGGAATAGGCAAGAATGCCTGCCAGCATCAGCGCATCGCCGGCAAACAGCAGCCCGACCAGAAACAGCGGCATGGCAGCCGCCGAGCCAATGCGGCATACGGGTAAAATGGCGCTGCGAACGCGGATGGCGGAATAGTCCGTCGCGTACTGCACAGCGTGCCCCGCCTCGTGGGCAGCCACACCGACGGCAGCCACGCTGGCACTGCCGAACACGCTCTCCGACAGGCGAATAACGCCTGCGCGGGGATCGTAATGGTCGGTCAGATGACCGCGCACCTGTTCAATTTTGATGTGGTGCAACCCGTTTTCGTTGAGAATGAGCCGCGCCGCATCTGCGCCGGTCAAGCCGTTTGCGCTGCGAATGCCGCTGTACTTGCGATACGTGGATTGCACCATGGTCTGCGCCCACATGGTAAAGAGCAGGGCGGGGAGGACGATAAGCAGCGTCCAGTCGCCCCAAAAATAGCCAAAAAACATATAAACATCCTCCTTATGCAGTAGGATGCGCTCTGCCACGCAAAAAACATACGAGGCAAAGCATGGAAGCGATGCTTACGCCAAAAGATCTCCCACGGAAATTTTTCTTCCGCGAATAAAATCGGCGGCATCCATCGGGCGCTTGCCCTCGGGAACGACACGGGTCAGTGCCAGCACGCCGTCGCCGCAGGCAACGTGGATCATGCCGTCGTCCAGCGCGATCACCGTTCCGGGCGCCGTGCCTTCAGGGCGGATAAGCGAGGAGGGACGGGCAGCGAGCACCTTGAGCAGCTTGCCGTCGGGCGTGTGCGTAAATGCCACGGGGATGGGGGAAAGTCCGCGGATGCGGCAGTGCAGCGCACGGACGGTGTCGGAAAAGGGCAAGAGGCAGTCGCTCTTTTCGATCTTTGCCGCATGCGTTGCCAGCGCATCATCCTGCGGCACGGCAACTAGAGTGCCGTCCTTGAGTGAGGCAATGGTCTGCAGCAGCGTGTCGGCACCCAGCGCGGCAAGACGGTCGTGTATCGTTTCAAAATTGTCCTCGTCGGAAATTTCGATCTCATTTTTGAGCAGCATATCGCCCGTGTCAATGCCGTCAGCCATGCGCATGGTCGTGATGCCCGTCACCGTGCAGCCGTCAATGATGGCGCGCTGCATGGGTGCGGCACCGCGGTACTGCGGCAGCAGCGAGCCGTGCACATTGATGCAGCCGTGCGTCGGATAGTCCAGCACGTTTCGCGGCAGAATCTTGCCGAACGCAACAACGACGATCAGCTCCGGCGCAAGCTCTGACAAAAAGGAGGCAAATTCCTCACCCTTGAGCGTTGTCGGCTGATAGACGGAAAGCCCCGTCTGCTCGGCATATACCTTGACAGGGGGCGGCTGCAGCTCGTACCCTCTGCCCTTCGGCTTGTCGGGCTGTGTGATGACCCCGACGATCTCCTCCCCGGATTCTACCAGCGCCCGCAGCGAGGGCACCGCAAAATCGGGCGTTCCCATAAATAATATCTTCATTTAAATCTCCCGATGATTATGGTTTTTTGCGGGGGA
The DNA here is from genome assembly GCA_017452545.1 of Clostridia bacterium. GTDB lineage: Bacteria > Bacillota > Clostridia > Oscillospirales > CAG-272 > SIG644. The sequence goes on from JAFTME010000147.1 coordinate 4,593, forward strand.
GGTGCCTTTTGCAAAAGGCACCTCCCCCGCACCCCCTCCGCGAAAACCTTTGAGCAGGGGAATGCATTGCTTTTTAAACTTCTGAAAACTTTTTGCCGGGGTGGGCGGCTTTTTTTATTCGTCGTCACCCAGCATACAAATCGCATCGTCAATGAACAGCTTTCCGTCCAGATGTGCGATCTCGTGGCAGAAGGCGCGAGCGAGCAGCTCACTGCCGCGGATATCAACGATCTCGCCGTGGCGGTTCATGGCGCGCACGGTAACGTGCATGGGGCGGCGAACGATGCCGAACTGCCCGGGCAGCGACAAGCAACCCTCCGAGCCCTCCTGCTCGCCTGCCGTTGCGATGATCTTGGGGTTGATCAGCTCGATGACCTTGCCGGGCTCGGTCTCGATGACTGCGATGCGGCGGAGAATGCCCACCTGCGGTGCAGCAAGGCCGACACCGTCTGCGGCGCGCATGGTCTCTACCATGTCGTCCAGCAGTGTCAGTACAGCCGGCGTGATCTTATCGACAGGGCGGCAGACACGGCGCAGCGTGTCGTCACCGTATTGAACAATTTTACGTTTAGCCATTTTTATATAACTCCTTTTGAAATGTATCACAGGTTGGATGGGTTGAAATCGATGGACAGCGTGACCTTTTTGGCACCCATGCCGGAGAATGCGCGCAGCAGCGTGGCAAACAGGGCGCGCGAACGCTTGTTAAGGCGGCATTTGACGACCATGCGCAAGCGGTATTTGTTCTCTACGCGATAGACAGGCGCTTCAAACGGGCCGAAAAGCTGCACCTTGACGTCGGCATATTCCGTACCGAGCAGGCGCAGCAGCTCCTCGTGCAGCTTTTGGGCTGCCAGGAACAGATCCTTTTCGTCCTCCCCCGACAGCGCCAGCAGCGCGATGTCACAGAAGGGGGGAAAGACCAGCATACGGCGCAGACGGATCTCGCGTGAGAAAAAGGACTCGTAATCCTGCGCACAGGCAAGACGAATGACGTCGTGGTCGGGGTTGTTGGTCTGAATGATCGCCTCGCCGCGGGCGCTTGCCCGTCCTGCGCGACCGATCACCTGCGTCAGCATGGAGAAGGTTCGCTCCGATGCGCGGTAATCGTCCAGATACAGCGAGGAATCCGCCATCAGAACGCCCACCAGCGTCACATCGGGGAAATCGTGCCCCTTGGTCACCATCTGCGTGCCGAGCAGCACGTCGGCGCGCCCGTCACGGAATTGCCCCAGCATTTCGTCATACGAGGATTTTGCGTGCGTCGTGTCGGTGTCCATGCGGAGGATGCGTGCCTCGGGCAGAAGACTGTGCAGCTCCTCCTCGACGCGCTGCGTTCCGTAGCCAAGCCGAGCCAGATGCTCGCTGCCGCATTCGGGACACTGCGAGGGCAGAGGGCGGCGGCTGCCGCAGAAATGACAGACCAGCTCCCCCTCACTGTAGCTGCCGCGACGGGTGTGATAGGTCATGGCAACAGAGCAGTTGGGACAGGTCAGCGCTGTGCCGCACTTGCGGCAGGAAATATAATGATGATAGCCGCGACGGTTGAGAAACAGAATGCTCTGTCTGTGCTGTGCCGTGTTTTCCGTCAGACGCTCGCACAAAAGCGAGCCCATGGGGGAGTCACCGATCGCCTGCGCGTCACGGCGCATATCCGCGATCTGTACCTGCGGCAGCTCGGCTTTTCCGTAGCGGCGGGTCAGCTTGAGCAGCGTGTATTTGCCCTCGGTCGCTTTGTAATAGCTCTCCAGCGAGGGCGTTGCGGATGCCAGCAGCATTAGCGCGCCGGTGTCGGCGCAGCGGAAGCGGGCAATGTCCCGCGCGTGATATTTGGGGTTACTATCGGATTTGTAGGTGTGCTCCTGCTCCTCGTCAATGATGATGACGCCGAGGTTTTGTACCGGTGCGAAGACCGCCGAGCGGGTACCGACCACCACGCGTGCGCGCCCGGTACGGATCTGCTCGTAAGCGTCGTAGCGCTCACCGGTGGACAGCCCCGAATGAATGACCGCCACACCCTTCCCGAAGCGGGAGCAAAAGATGGCGACCGATTGCGGCGTCAGCGCGATCTCGGGCAGCAGCACAATGGCGTCCTTGCCGCTCTCCAGCACGTGCGCGATCAGCGCCAGCATGACCGATGTCTTTCCGCTTCCCGTCACGCCGTGCAGCAGCGCCGCGTGGGGCTTGCTCTCGTCGACCATAGCGGCGAGTGAGCGGTAGACCTCGTCCTGCTGCTCGTTGAGCTGCGGCAGCGGCGCGGGCGTGATGCGATCCAGATCAAACGGACGGCGACATTGCCCTATCTTCTCCTCCTTGAGCAGCCCGTGAGTGAGCAGCCCGTCCACAACGGAGGACGAGCAGTCCGCAAGTGCGCAGATCGCCTTTTGTGTCAGCGGATCGGCGCTGCTCAGCAGTGCAAGCAGTACGGCGCGTTGCTTGGGCGAGCGCAGCTTTGCGTGTGTCGTGGTTGCCTCGCCGGTCGCCAGCGCGTTTGCCTCTCTGTCGTCGATGGCAAGACGATAGTAGGTCGTGTAGGCGGTCGCGTCTACGTCGTGATAGGTCGCGTCGCGCGCGATCAGCTTTCGCTCGCGCAGACGGCGCAGGATCTCGTCGGTCCGCGAACCGAAGCGGCGGCGCAGCGTCGCCGTCGGACAGGGGGCGGTCGCCGTGCGAAGATAGGACAGAACCTCCTCGTCCTCGGGATGCGACGGATCGGGCATGCGCCCGGCTTGCTCGGCGACGGCGGCGTAGACCTCCGTCATGCGCGTCAGCACCGCAGCGGGAACGATGGCGCGAACCGCCTCACCCACCGTGCAAAGCGTTTGCTCCTTCATGAAAAAGCAAAGGCGCATCATGTGCTCAGACAGCGAGATCTTGTCGGTGCATACGCTGAGAATGGGCTTGAGACGGTCGTAGTCCGACCTCTCCCTCACCTCAACGACCAGCGCCAGCCGACGGCGGTTGCCGTTTCCGAACGGTACGGTAACAAAACAGCCGCGCTCTACCACATCGCAAAGCGAGCGAGGAACGGTGTAATCGTAAATACGGTCTATGGCAAACGGGGCATCCAGCAGATGCACGCCCGCATACAGGTCCGTCATACATTACCCTCCCTTCGGCGCAGCGGTGGAGACACGCGGCTGTTGTTGATCATTGGCTTTGTTACGAATTATTCTGCTGCAGCGTCCTCAACGGGTGCGGCCTCGGCGCTCTCGTCGGCGGCCTTTGCAGCCTCTGCAGCCTCGCGGGCAGCCTCTTCGGCAGCAACCTCGTCAGCGTGCAGCAGCAAAAAGTCACCCTTGTAGATGTGGTTGATGGCAACCTTGACTGCCTTTTCGTCGCGGTACTCCTTGTCGATCATGGCGGTCAGAGGCTTGTCGGTCTCCTTGTTGCCGGTGATCTGCTTTTCGGCGGCCTCTCTCTGACGAACGTATTCGTCGGTGACGAGGCGGGCGCACTTTGCCGTAGCGATGGCAAGCTCGTAGCGGTTGAACTTTCCTTGCGTCAGATCGTGAATGGTCGGGTAAAGCATATGATATACTCCTTGTCTGCGAATTTATGTAGCGTCCCGTGATCAGGACTTAAAATAGTTTTCAATGGCATCGGGGTGACGGTAAACGCAGTGCTGCTCGGCGCGCAGGATCTCCATGATCTCCTCGGCACAACGCAGCGCTCCGCCGTCCTCATTGTATACGACGTAGTCGTAGCGGGGAAGATAGTTCAGCTCCTCCTTGGCTTGCGCAAGACGCGCCAGCACCTTGTCCTCCGTCTCGGTTCCGCGGCCGCGCAGGCGTTGCTCCTGAACGGCGTAGGAGGGCGGTAGCAGCATAATGAGCACCGCATCGGGGAACTTGCGCTTAACCTGAGATGCACCGTCTACCTCAATTTCCAAAATGAGGTTTTTGCCGCTCTCAAGGACAGCCTCTGCCTCGCGACGGGGCGTGCCGTAGTAGTTGCCGCAATATTCGGTGTATTCCAGCATATCGCCGTCTGCGATCCGACGGAGAAAATCTTCCTTCGTGATAAAATGATAGTTGACGCCCTCGATCTCACCGGGACGGGGCGCACGGGTGGTCGCGGAAACAGAAAACGCAAAATCGCCCGTCTGAAGCAGATGCGCGTTGACCGTTCCCTTGCCGCTGCCGGCAGGTCCGGAGATGACGACGAGAATTCCTTTTTGTGCCATGGTGTATAATTCCTTTTGCTTGGTTATTCTTCGACGTCCGTCAGCTCATCCAGCTCCTGCTCGCCCTCGTCTGCAACACCGCTGTCAAGGCGGTTGGCAATGGTTTCGGTGGCGATCGCGGAGAGAATGACGTGCTCGGAGTCGGTAATGATGACGGCGCGTGCGCGGCGACCGCAGGTCACGTCAATGACGCGGCTGTCGTCCTTGGCACTTTGCACCAAACGCTTGATGGGGGCAGAGTCGGGGCTGACGATGGAGATCACCCGATCCACGGCAACCATGTTGCCAAAGCCCACGTTGAGAAATTTCATGGATTGCTTCCTCTTCCTTATTCGAGATTTTGTACCTGCTCGCGGATCTTTTCCAGCTCGTTCTTCGCCTCCACGACCAGGTGGGCGACGGCAGAATCACAGGATTTGGAGCCGGTGGTGTTGACCTCGCGGTTCATCTCCTGCAGCAGAAAATCGAGCTTGCGTCCCGCAGGCTCCTTGCCGCGCAAAATGTCCTCAAACAGAGCAAAATGCGAGCGCAGTCGCACCAGCTCCTCGTCCACGGCGATCTTGTCCGCGTAGATGGCGCACTCGGTCAGCAGCCGTCCCTCATCGACCGTGATGCTGTTGTCGGCAAGCAGCGTGCGCAGCCGCTCCTCCAGCTTGGTGCGGTAGTTTTCGGTGTTGCTCAGCGAGAGTGCTTCGATGCGGTCGGTCAGCTGCTTCAGATGCTCCAGCTTGCCCCGCAGATCGGCGGCAAGACGGGCGCCCTCGGCGTCGCGGCTCTCAAGGAAACGGTCGGTCGCCTCGGAGAGGGCAGGGAGCAGCTGCTCCCACATAACGTCAAGATCGGTCTGCTGCTGCTCAGGCGCAAATACGGCGGAGTTGGCAGCCACGCTCATGACGGAAATATCGTCGCGCAGACCGTATTCGTCGCGCAAACGGTACAGCGCGTCAAGATAGGCGCGCAGGTTTGCTTGGTTGATGACCGCACCTGCGGCAGCAGGCGTGCGACTGATCGCGGTGACGAACACCTCGACCTTGCCGCGGCTGATCCCGCGACCTTGCAAATACGGCTTGATACGCTCCTCAAGCCCCGCGAAGGGTCGCGGCAGGCGAACGGAGCAGTCAAAATAACGATTGTTGACGGAGCGCATTTCCACAGTCAGGTCAAATTCCTCACTCTGAAGCACCGCCCGTCCGAAGGAGGTCATGCTGCGAATCATGACGGTTGCGTACCTCTCTTTCGATTTTTGGCAATATATAATTATTGTAAACCTTTTTTTGCTTTTTGTCAACGGTTCCGCCTCTTTTTTTTGCGCTTTCCGCGTCTTTTGGCAAGAAAAACAAAAAAACAATGCTGCGTCGCGTGAAATTCTTTCAAAAAAATAAAAGAAATTGCAAAAAGGGTATTGAAAAAAACGAAAAAATGTTATATAATATTTTGTAACTATATTTTTAACGGCAAAAAACACTTCCGGAGGTAAATCATGGTAGTAGCTGGAGATTTTAAAAATGGTGTAACCTTTGATATGGGCGACGGTACTGCATGGCAGGTCGTTGAGTTCCAACACGTAAAGCCCGGTAAGGGTGCTGCGTTCGTTCGCACCAAGATCAAGAACGTTATCACCGGTGGCATTGTTGAGCGTACGTTCAACCCCACGGATAAGTTCGAGAATGCATATATCGAGCGTAAGGATATGCAGTATTCTTACAATGATGGTGATCTGTATTATTTCATGGATATGGAAACCTTCGATATGATGCCCCTGAACTCTGACAAGCTCGATGAGAACTTCAAGTTCGTCAAGGAAGAAATGATGGTAAAGATCATTTCCTACAAGGGCAACGTCTTTGGCGTAGAGCCCCCCACATTCGTTGAGCTGGAGGTCGTTAAGACCGATCCCGGCTTCGCAGGCAACACGGCAACCAACACCCTCAAGCCCGCAACGCTTGAGACCGGTGCCGAGATCAAGGTTCCCCTGTTCATCAACGAGGGCGACGTTCTGAAGATCGATACCAGAACCGGCGAATATCTGTCCCGCGCATAATCGAGGGCAGAGCGGTTGAGCGGGGAGATGTGTCCGGGCTGTGGCGCGGCGCGCTCCCCGTTTGCTTTTTATCCGAAATATTTACTTTTGAAAGGAGTACGTAACTATGGAACTCAATGAAAAGGCTGCATATCTGAAGGGGCTGGCTGACGGCCTGGAATACGATAAGACCACCAAGGAGGGCAAGCTGATCGCGGCTCTGATCGATCTGGTCAGCGAGCTGTCCACCAAGGTCTGTGAGCTGGACGCCGACATCGACGAGCTGGTCGAGGACGCAGAGGATCTGCGCGAGTACGTCGAGGAGCTGGACGAGGATCTGTCCGACGTCGAGGACTTCCTTGATGAGGAATGCGACGATTACTACGACGATGACGATGACGAC